>CANJSX010000056.1 GCA_947477055.1 Sphingomonadaceae bacterium
ACCACCGAGGTGCTGATCGAGGAATCGCTGCTCGGCTGGAAGGAATATGAGATGGAGGTCGTGCGGGATCGGCACGACAACTGCATCATCATCTGCTCGATCGAGAATGTCGATCCGATGGGCGTCCACACTGGCGACTCCATCACCGTCGCCCCGGCGCTGACGCTGACCGACAAGGAATACCAGATCATGCGCTCGGCGAGCATCGCCGTGCTGCGTGAAATCGGCGTGGAAACAGGTGGTTCGAACGTACAGTTCGCAGTAAATCCCGATGATGGTCGGCTGATCGTGATCGAGATGAACCCGCGCGTCTCGCGCTCCTCGGCGCTGGCATCGAAGGCCACCGGCTTCCCGATCGCCCGCGTCGCGGCCAAGCTGGCGGTCGGCTACACGCTCGACGAGCTGACCAACGAGATCACCGGGGCGACCCCGGCGAGCTTCGAGCCCAGCATCGACTATGTCGTCACCAAGATCCCCCGCTTCGCCTTCGAGAAGTTCAAGGGCGCCGAGCCGCTGCTCTCGACTGCGATGAAGTCGGTCGGCGAGGTCATGGCGATAGGCCGCAACTTCAAGGAATCGATGCAGAAGGCGCTGCGCGGCCTCGAAACCGGGCTCGACGGCTTCAACCGCGTGCTCCCGCTCGAAGGCGCGGGACGGGACGAGATCACCGCCGCGTTGGCCCGGCAGACGCCGGACCGGCTGCTGATCGCGGGCCAGGCCTTCCGCGAAGGCTTTACCGTCGACGAGGTCAACGCGATCACCCATTACGACAAGTGGTTCCTGCGCCACATCTTCGAGATCATCGAGGAAGAGACGCGGATCCAGGAAGCGGGCCTGCCGCAGGACGCCGCCGGGCTCCGGCGGCTCAAGGCGATGGGCTTTTCCGACAAGCGCCTTGCCACGCTGGCCGTGCGCGGGATTCATGTTGCCGGCGGGCTGGGCGAGACCCAGGCACGCCGCTCTGGCCTGCTTCACGATGCGCTCAAGGCGATGGCCGGGGCGACCTCCGAGGACGAAGTGCGCGAGCTGCGCTGGAAGCTGGGCGTCCACCCGGTGTTCAAACGGATCGACAGCTGCGCCGCCGAGTTCGAGGCGGTGACGCCCTATTTGTACTCGACCTACGAGGCCCCGCTGTTCGGCGCGCCCGAGTGCGAGGCGGCCCCGTCCGACCGCAAGAAGATCGTCATCCTCGGCGGCGGGCCGAACCGGATCGGCCAGGGCATCGAGTTCGACTATTGCTGCGTCCACGCCTGCTTCGCGCTGGCCGAGGTTGGCTATGAGACGATCATGGTCAACTGCAACCCCGAGACCGTCTCGACCGATTACGACACCTCCGACCGGCTCTATTTCGAGCCGCTGACCGGCGAGGACGTGCTCGAGATCCTGTGGGTCGAGCAGCAGAATGGCACTCTCGTGGGCGTGATCGTCCAGTTCGGCGGGCAGACCCCGCTCAAGCTGGCGCAGCCGCTGGAAGACGCCGGCATCCCGATCCTCGGCACTTCGCCCGACGCGATCGACCTCGCCGAAGACCGCGAGCGCTTTGCCAAGCTGGTCAACGATCTCGGGCTCAAGCAGCCCGCCAACGGCATCGCCCGCAGCCGCGATGAGGCGGTCGCGGTGGCCAACCGGATCGGCTATCCGGTGCTGATGCGCCCGAGCTATGTGCTCGGTGGACGGGCGATGGAGATCGTCGATAGTCTGGCTCAGCTGGATAATTACATCGCCACCGCGGTGCAGGTCTCGGGTGATTCGCCGGTGCTGATCGACCAGTATCTGCGCGATGCGATCGAATGCGATGTCGATGCGCTGTGCGATGGCGAGCAGGTCGTGGTCGCCGGGGTGATGCAGCATATCGAGGAGGCCGGGATCCATTCGGGCGACAGCGCCTGCACCCTGCCGCCCTACAACCTGCCGGCCGAAATCATCGCCGAGATGGAACGCCAGGCCGAGGCGTTGGCCTTCGCGCTGGGCGTCAAGGGGCTGATGAACATCCAGTTCGCGGTGAAGGCCGGCGAGGTCTACCTGATCGAGGTCAACCCGCGTGCTTCGCGTACCGTGCCCTTCGTCGCCAAGGCGATTGGCCAGCCGGTGGCCAAGGTCGCCGCGCGGGTGATGGCGGGCGAGAAGCTCTCGACCTTCCCGCCGTTCAAGCGGGAGTTCACCTATATGGCCGTGAAGGAGGCCGTGTTCCCGTTCGCCCGCTTCCCCGGGGTCGATCCGGTGCTTTCGCCCGAGATGAAATCGACCGGTGAGGTGATGGGCCTCGATGCCAGCTTCGCCATGGCCTTCGCCAAGGCTCAGCTCGGCGCGGGCACGCGTCTGCCGGACAGCGGCGTAGTGTTCGTGTCGGTCAAGGACAGCGACAAACCCGTGATCCTGCCGGCGGTGCGCCAGCTGATCGACCTCGGCTTTGCGGTGATCGCCACCGGTGGCACGCAGAAATACCTCGCCGATGCCGGGCTGCCGGTCGAGCGGGTCAACAAGGTGGCGGAAGGGCGCCCGCATATCGTCGACCGGATCATCGATGGCGGCGTGGCGCTGATCTTCAACTCCACCGAGGGCTGGCAGAGCCTCAAGGACTCGCAATCGATCCGTGGTTCGGCGCTTACGGGCAAAGTGCCTTACTTCACCACGGCCGCCGCTTCGGTTGCCGCCGCCCAGGCGATTGGGGCACTGCGCGGCGCCAATCTTGAAGTTCGCTCGCTGCAGGACTATTACAGCTAGATCAATCGCGCTCTCCCCACATCGCGACTGGCCGGGCCTGCCCCCATGGGGTGGGGGTTCCAGCTAGTCGCTGCGGCAGGGCCAGGAGGACGAAACAGGGATGGCAAGTGTCGAAAAGCTGCCGATGCTGGCGGAAGGCTATGAAAGGCTGATCGCCGAGCTGAAGGCGCTGCGCGAGGAGCGGCCGAAGATCGTTGACGCGATCGAGGAAGCGCGTGCGCATGGCGACCTGTCGGAAAACGCTGAGTATCACTCCGCCAAGGAGCGTCAGGGTCAGGTTGAAGCCTCGATAGGTGATCTTGAAGACCGCGTCAGTCGCGCTCAGATCATCGATCCGACCACGCTTTCGGGTGACAAGATCATCTTCGGCGCAACTGTTTCGCTGCTCGACGATGACGACAAGCCGGTGCGCTACCAGATCGTCGGTCCCTATGAGGCGGACGCAAGGATCGGCCGGATCAGCTACAATTCGCCACTTGGCCGCGCACTGATCGGCCGCAAGGTGGGCGAAGAGGTGGAAGTCACCGTGCCGTCCGGCGACCGTTGCTACTCGGTGGAAAAGATCGAGTTCATCTGAGCCCGGTTCGCTCTACGCGGTCAGTCCTTGGGATGATCGGGATCGAGCAGCCGGTGCATATGCACGATCACATAGCGCATCTCGGCATCGTCGACAGTACGGCGGGCGGCGCTGCGCCAGGCTTCTTCGGCCGCAGCATAGTTGGGATAGACGCCAACAAGGTCGATATTGGCGAGATCGGTGAATTCAAGCGTTTGCGGATCGCGAACGTGACCGCCCATGACAAGGTGTAGCTTCTGCATCATGTGGTGCCGGTATCCTGGGAAGGGGATGGAACCCTGCCCATAGCCATTTGCTGCACCTGCGTAAACTCAGCGGAGCGCTTTTGCAGCGATCGCGAGCGCCTTGCGTGCCATTTTCGCACCTGCAGCGCGGAATGGTGCCGATTTGGCAGGGGCAGCGGCGGCCGGTTCCGCATCCGGTGATCCCGCGAGTGCCTGAGGTGCCAGGAGCAGTGCCGTTTCGCTGACCGCCGAAAGCAGCGCGCCGGCGCGCCGGGTCAGGCTGGCGCCGAACGATTTCGGCAAGGCTGCGCCAAGCAGCAGTCCCGCTCCAAGTCCGGCAGCGATCGCCAGCCCGGGATATTCGCCGAGCAATCCGGTGACGCTGTCAGGCGGGGCCGACTCTTCGGGTGGTAGCGGAAGCGTTACGCTGTCGCGGTCAAGGCGCTGCTGGGAGGCTTCGATCTTGGCGTTGATGCGCTGGCGTCGTGCGTCGCCGTTACTCATCGTCAGCGTCCTCGGTGTCTTCCGCACGGTGAAGCAGCGGGGTGAGTTTGGCTAGAAGCGTATCGCGGAAGAACCACAGCGCCAGAGCTCCGGCGGTTGCCGCAATGATGCCCTTGCTATCCCGGGCGACTTCCACCGCTTCGGTCAGCGTCGCGCGGGCATCATCCTTGGCCTTGTCGGCGATCCGCCCGCCGATGCTCCGCGCCGTAAGGTCGGACTTGACCTGCGTCAGCCGCGAATCGAAAAGCGAACGCGCGGCATTGCGGGTTTCGCGGTCAGCCTGCAGGCGGTCCTCGTCCTTGCTCAAGGTTTCGCGTCCTTCTCGTCGGCAAGCAGCGCGGCAAGCCGCTTCCAGCGCTGCCGGGCTGTCAGGGCGAACAGGCCGGCGAGCGCCAGCAGCCCCAGCGTGACCGCAACCGTCGCCAGCCAGGGGCCGAGCGGCCCGGCCAGCGCCAGCACCAGCCCGCAGGTCAGCGCCATCAGTGCGAAGAACACCAGCGCGAGCGCCAGCGCGCCCATGCCGATAATCCCGCCAAATCGGCCGCCGAGCATCTTCGCCCGCGACGACTGATAGGCAATCTCCGCCTCAACCAGCGTGCGGCCATCCTCGACCAGTTGACGCATGTCGTCAGCCAGCGAACGGGTCGCATCGTCATTCAGCAGGGGAGGCAGTTCGTCGGCCATAGGGGTCAGACGCAGCACTTACTCTTTGGGCGCCCCCTTGAACAGCCGCGCGATCATGAAACCCGCAACCGCGGCGATGCCGACGGCCAGCCCGGGGCTCTTTTTTACGAACTGCTTGGCGTCCTCGCCGAGCTCGCCAAGGTCCTTGGCTTCCAGTTTCGCAGCGGTTTCCTGCATGGTGCGGGCGGCAGTGCGGGCATAGTCGCCATATTTGGGGCCGAGTTTCTCGTCGATCTGCGCGGCATTGTCGCCGACGATCTTGCCGAGGTTCGAAATGGCATCGCTGGCCTTGGACTTGCCCTCGACCGCCAGCTCGGCGGCGCGTTCCTTGGCCTGCGAGCCCATCACCTTGGCCTCGTCGAGCCACTCACCGCTCGCCCCGGCCAGCTTCTCGCGATAGGCGCCGGCCGTTTCCTGTGCCTGGACACCGAGCGCCTGCGCACCGGCGCGGGCCTCGTCGATCGCCTTGGCGAACTTGGCCTTGGTGGGCTCGGCGGCCGGAGCGGCAGCCTTCTTGGCGGCGGCAGGCTTCTTCGCAGCAGGTTTCTTCGCGGCAGGGGTGGCAGCTTTGGCCATGGCAGTTCTCCTTCGCACCAGGATGGGCTTCATCGACAAGATGGTATGTCCTGCCCTTTAGGGCAAGATGCCGCATTGCAACTTGCGCCAGCGAGGCGCTCTCCTTAGGGGATCGCGCGACAGGCAGGCCGCCTTTGCCTTCAAGGAGCTGAATATCCCATGACCGCCATCATCGATATCCATGGCCGCGAAATCCTCGACAGCCGCGGCAACCCCACCGTCGAAGTTGATGTATTACTTGACGATGGCAGCTTCGGTCGCGCCGCCGTGCCCTCGGGCGCGTCGACCGGTGCGCATGAAGCGATGGAGCTGCGCGATGGCGACAAGTCGCGCTATCTCGGCAAGGGCGTGCTCAAGGCGGTCGATGCGGTAAACGGCGAAATCAGCGATGCGCTGCTCGGGCTCGATGCGGAAGATCAGCGCGATGTCGACCTGACCATGATCGCGCTTGACGGCACCGGCAACAAGGCCCGCCTTGGCGCCAACGCCATCCTCGGCACCAGCTTGGCGGTGGCCAAAGCTGCGGCGAATGCGCGCGGTTTGCCGCTCTATTCCTATATCGGCGGTGTTTCCGCGCATGTGCTTCCGGTGCCGATGATGAACATCATCAATGGCGGCGAGCATGCCGACAACCCGATCGATTTCCAGGAATTCATGATCATGCCGGTCGGTGCTTCCAGCCTGGCCGAGGCGGTGCGCTGGGGCTCGGAGATTTTCCACACGCTCAAGAAGGGCCTGCACGACAAGGGCCTGGCGACCGCAGTGGGCGACGAGGGCGGCTTCGCCCCCAATCTCGCCAGCACCCGCGATGCGCTTGATTTCATCATGGCCTCGATCGAGAAGGCTGGTTTCAAGGCCGGTAGCGAGATCATGCTGGCGCTGGATTGCGCCGCGACCGAGTTCTTCAGGAACGGCAAGTACGAGATCAGCGGCGAGGGGCTGTCGCTCTCCCCGGTGCAGATGGCCGATTACCTAGCCGATCTCACCAAGGCCTATCCGATCATCTCGATCGAGGACGGGATGAGCGAAGACGATTTCGAGGGCTGGAAGGCGATCACCGACAAGGTCGGCGACAAGGTCCAGCTGGTCGGTGACGATCTGTTCGTGACCAACCCCAAGCGTCTGACCATGGGCATCGGCATGGGGCTGGCGAATTCGCTGCTGGTCAAGGTCAACCAGATCGGCACGCTCACCGAAACGCTCGAGGCGGTGTCGATCGCGCAGCGCAATGGCTACACGGCAGTGATGTCGCACCGCTCGGGCGAGACCGAGGACGCGACCATTGCCGATCTCGCAGTCGCCACCAACTGCGGCCAGATCAAGACCGGCTCGCTCGCCCGTTCGGACCGGCTGGCCAAGTACAACCAGCTGATCCGCATCGAGGAAGAACTCGGCAGTGCCGCGCGTTATGCCGGTGCGGGGGCGTTCGGGCGGCTTTCTGGCTGAGGTTCACCCGCCGCGCGGATGCGCGTTGCGGTAGACGTCGAGCAAGACCGCGGCATCGACCTTGGTGTAGATCTGGGTCGAACCCACGCTGGCGTGGCCGAGCAGTTCCTGCAGGCTCCGAAGATCCGCACCCGCGCCCAGCAGGTGTGTGGCGAAGCTGTGGCGCAAGGCGTGCGGGGTGGCAGTTGCAGGCAGACCGAGCGTGATCCGCGCCCGCGCCATCGCCTTTTGCACCATGCCTTGCGAGAGCGGCCCGCCCTTTGCGCCACGGAATAGCGGCGCATCCCGCGAGGTCGGCCAGGGGCACTTGGCGAGGTAATCCTCGACGCCATGCCGCACGATGGGCAAAAGCGGCACGACGCGCTGTTTGTTGCCCTTGCCGGTGACCGTGATCGCCTCGCTCAGTGGCAGCGCCGCTCCCGTTAGCGAAAGCGCCTCGGCAATACGCATCCCGGCGCCATAGAGCAGCAGCAACACCGCCCGGTCCCGCGCGCCGATCCACTCCTCGCTGGCATCGTCGGCGACCATGGAGGCGAGGCTGACTGCCTCGTCGGGGGTTACCGGGCGCGGCAGGCCTTTCTTGATTCGCGGCCCGCGCATTCGGGGCGGGGCGATGTCGGTAAATCCGGCTTGTTCGCGAGCGAAGGCGATGAAGGCCTTGAGCGCGGAGAGTTCGCGCGCGGCGGAAGCGTTGGAGAGGCCCTCGGTGCGTCTCAGTGCAAGCTGGCGCCGCAAAACGGGGGCGTCGATCCGGGCGAGGGCGGGCCAGTTGGTCTCGCCGAACTGGTCCAGCAGGCGCGCTGCCGTGGCGACATAGGCCCGCACCGTATGCGGGCTGCGGCGGCGCCCTTGCGCGAGGTGGGCATGCCAAGCCTCGAGCAGATCGGCCTTTGTCATACCGCGAGCAATCCCGCCGGCACCAGTTCACCCAGCAGTCCATCGAGCAGCGGCATTCCCGCCTCGGTCACTCCGATCCGCTCACCCCGGCGCCAGGTGAGGCCCTGCTGAGCGTAGAAGTCGAGTTTGCGGGCATCGCACAGCGCCTCGTCCGGTAGCCCGAAGCGCGCGGCAAGGGCGGGGAGGTCGACGCCCTCGGCCAGCCGCAACCCCATCAGCATCGCTTCCGAAGCCTGTTCGCCCGGATCGAGCCTTCGTTCCTCGGCAATGCCATGTCCCTGCGAATCGATCGCATCGAGCCAGTTCTCTGGCTTGCGGTGGCGCACCGTTGCCATCCCGCCGCGCCGGCCATGCGCCCCCGGACCAATCCCGGCGTAGTCCAGATAGCGCCAGTAGGCGAGGTTGTGGCGGCTCTCCTCGCCGGGGCGGGCATGGTTGCTGATTTCGTAGGCGGGCATGCCGGCAGCGGTGGTGAGTTCGCGAGTGAGGGTGAAGAGATCGGCGCAGGCATCCTCATCGAGCGGGGCGAAGTCACCCTGCCGGACCATGGTGGCGAAGCGCGTGCCCGGTTCGATCGTCAACTGGTAGAGCGAGAGGTGCGAGGTGCCGAGGCCGAGCGCACGGCGCAACTCTGCCTCCCATGCCGGCAAATCCTGCCCAGGGCGGGCATAAATAAGATCAAAGCTGACCCGGCCGAAGTGCCGTTGCGCCACGTCCAGCGCAGCGAGTCCCTCATCGGCGTCATGCAGGCGGCCAAGGAAGCGCAGCGTCGCGTCGTCGAACGCCTGCAACCCGAGCGAGGCGCGATTGATCCCGGCGCTGGCCAGTGCGGCATAGTTTGCCGCCTCGACCGAGGAGGGATTGCCCTCCAGCGTGATCTCGATCCCCTCGGCAAATCCCCACAGCCGCTCCGCCTCGGCCAGCAGCCGCGCCACCAGTGCAGGCGGCATCAGCGAGGGGGTGCCGCCGCCGAAAAAAATGCTCTCCAGCGCCTCGCCGCCTTTTAGCTCGGCCTCGTGGCGCATGTCGGCCAGCAGGGCGGTCTCCCAGACGGTGTGGTCGACCCGGTCGCGGACATGGCTGTTGAAGTCGCAATAGGGGCACTTTGCGAGGCAGAACGGCCAGTGAATGTAGAGCGCGCGGGCCATGGCCCGTTCCTAGCCGCCGAATTGCTCCGCGACCAGCTTGGCGAAAGCATCGGCGCGGTGGCTGATGCGGTGCTTCTCTTGCGGGTCGAGTTCGGCGAAGCTGCGGGTGTTACCGAGCGGAACGAATACGGGATCGTATCCGAAGCCCATGGTCCCGCGCGGCGGCCAGGTGAGCGTGCCGTCCACCCGGCCCTCGTAGACGGCGCTGTCTCCATCCGGCCAGGCGACGGCGAGGACGCAGACGAAGTGGCAGGAACGGTCGATATCCGGCCCCAGCTCGCAGAGCATGCCCTCGACCTTGCCCATCGCCATGTACCAATCGCGGCCCGGAGCGCCCTCAAACCACTGCCGTTCGGCCCAGTCGGCGGTGTAGACGCCGGGCCTTCCGCCCAGCGCTTCCACACAGAGTCCCGAATCGTCAGCCAGCGCTGGCAGGCCCGAGGCCTCAGCCGCTGCCCGCGCCTTGATTAGCGCGTTGTCGACAAATGTTTTGCCGGTCTCGGCCGGCTCGGGAAGCCCGAGCGACCCCGCCGAGATGCAATTCAGTCCATGCGGCTGGAGCAGGGCGGCGATTTCCTTGAGCTTGCCGGCATTATGCGTGGCAATCACCAGGGTTTCGGCGCCGAGCCGGCCTGTCACCGTCCGACCGCCTCGTCCTGCGCCGTGAAGATCCGCTCGCAGCCGATCCGTGCCAACCGCAACAGGCGCAGCAGGGCTTCCTCGTCATAGGTGGCACCTTCGGCGGTGGCCTGGACCTCGGCGATCTGGCCGCCTTCGATCAGCACGAAGTTGGCATCGGCATCGGCGGCCGAATCCTCGTCATAATCGAGGTCGAGCACCGGCGTGCCCTTGAAAATGCCGCAGGAGACCGCCGCGATCTTGCGCGGCATGGGGTCCTCGGCGATCAGCCCTCGCGCGATCAGCTTGTCGATCGCGATTCGCAGCGCCACCCAGGCGCCCGAGATCGAGGCGGTGCGGGTGCCGCCATCGGCCTGGATCACATCGCAATCGAGCACGATCTGGCGCTCGCCGAGCTTCTTGAGATCGACCACGGCGCGTAAGGAGCGACCGATCAACCGCTGGATTTCCTGCGTCCGGCCCGATTGCTTGCCCTTGGCCGCCTCGCGGCTGCCACGGGTGTGGGTGGCGCGCGGGAGCATGGAATATTCGCCGGTCACCCAGCCTTCACCCTTGCCGCGCATGAATGGCGGGACCTTCTCTTCGACCGAAGCGGTACAGATCACCTTGGTGTTGCCGAAGCTCACCAGCACCGAACCTTCGGCATGCATGGTGAAGTGGGTGTCGAAGGAAAGCGCGCGCATCTCGTCTGGCGCGCGTCCGGAAGGTCGCATGGGGTGTCCTTTTCGATGGAATTCGCCCCGCCTGTGGCGCAACGGGCTTGAGCCTGCAAGTGTGGCGTCTACATTGGCCCGATGACCAGCCCCCCGATCACAGAATTGTCCTCCCGTGCCCGCGAGATATTCCGCCTCGTGGTCGAGGGCTATCTAAGCAGTGGGCAGGCGCTGGGATCGAAGGCGCTGGCGGTGGCCGGGGAGATGAATCTTTCGTCGGCCTCGATCCGCTCGGTGCTGCACGATCTCGAGATGCTCGGGCTTCTGGCGGCGCCGCATACCAGCGCGGGGCGATTGCCGACCGATGCTGGGCTACGGCTCTTTGTCGACGGGATCATGCAGGTGGCTGAGCCGACGCTCGACGAGCGCGCGGCGATCGAGCGGCAGCTGTCTCGGCCCGGCCCGGTCGAGGCGGCGCTGGAGGCGACCTCTTCGCTGCTCTCCAGCCTTTCCGCCGGGGCGGGCGTGGTGATGGTGCCCAAGCGTGAGCCGCGGCTGCAGCATCTGCAGCTCGTGCCGCTCAGCCCGGGCCGGGCGCTGGCCGTGCTGGTGAGCGAAGATGGGTCGGTGGAGAATCGCGTGGTCGATTTGCCGCTGGATCTGCGCCCCGGGGCGCTGGAGGAAGCCTCGAACTACATCTCCGCGCATTTGTATGGCCGGACCCTGGCCGAAGCGGTGCGGGTGATGCGGGCGGAGATTTCCTCGGGCCGCAGCGCGCTCGACGCGGCGAGCCATGACCTGATCGAGCGGGGACTGGCGGTGTGGAGCGAGGATGCGTTGCGCCGTCCGGTGCTGGTAGTGCGCGGGGCCTCGAACCTGCTCGACGACACCGCGCTGGGCGATCTGGAACGCATCCGGCTGCTACTGGATGACCTCGAGAACAAGCAATCGGTTGCTGAACTGCTCGATCTCGCTCGCGAGGCCGAGGCGACTCGGATATTCATCGGCTCGGAAAACCGGTTGTTCGCGCTGTCCGGCTCATCTGTGATCGCCTCGCCCTATCGCGATCGTGAGGGAAAAGTGGTCGGCGTGGTCGGGGTTATCGGCCCGACACGGTTGAATTATGCGCGGCTTGTCCCCATGGTGAATTTCACCGCCCAATCGCTGGGCAAGCTGATCGGATAGCTGGAAAAATTGTGAACATGAGTGACGATAACAAGCCGCAGGCGGACCCCGCGGTGGAAGCCGAACTGGCGGGCGTGCCCGAAGAACTGCTCGAAAAGGAAACCGACAAGCTCGGCGAGGCGCTCGACCGCCTGCGCGACGATCTCGATCTGGCGAAGCAGGAAGTGCTCTACGCCAAGGCCGAGACGCAGAATGTGCGCCGCCGCCTGGAAAAGGACATCGCCGACGCTCGCGCCTATGCCGCGACCGGCTTTGCGCGCGACATCCTTTCGGTTTCGGACAATCTTTCTCGGGCACTGGATGTCATTCCTCAGGAATTACGAGAGGATGAACGGCTCAAGAGTCTGATCGCCGGGATCGAGGCGACCGGGCGCGAGCTCGACAAGGTCTTCGGCCTCCACGGCATTACCCGCATCGCTGCGACCGGCCTTCCGCTCGATCCCAACCAGCACCAGGCGATGCTCGAAGTGCCGTCTAACGACACAGAGCCGGGCACCGTGCTGCAGGAACTGCAGGCCGGCTACATGATCAAGGAGCGCCTGCTGCGGCCCGCGATGGTGGCGGTGGCGAAGAAGCCGGATTAGGCTTCGGCGACGGCGAGCAGGCCTTCGACCTCATCGGTCGAGCGCAGATCGGCAAACACCAGCGCCAGGCTTTCCAGCGTTGCGGTATGGGCCGCGTCGCTGAGCGCGGCGTTGGCATCCGGCACCATGATCACGCGGTAGTTGTGCTGCATCGCATCGCGGGCGGTGCTTTCGCAGCATACGTTGGTAAGCGTGCCGGTGACGATCACGGTCTCGATCCCGGCCTCGCGCAGCACATCGTCGACGCCACTGGTGCCGGGGGTGAAGGCGCTGAAACGACCCTTGGCGACGACCCGGTCCTGCGGTTCGACCTCCAGCTCGGGCCACAGTTCCCAGTAATGCGAGCCGGGCTGGAAGGCGTTCTTGTGAACCCCGGCCATCTGCCCGAGGCGCGCGTACATCACCGACCAGCTGTCATCCCCGTCGGCGGGCGTGGTGTAGCGGATGAAGATATTGAGGCCACCGGCCTTGCGGACTGCCGCCGAAACCCGATTGATATTTTCGACGATCGTCCGGGCCTGCGGCACCTCGACCGGCGCGCCTTCCTCCATGAAGCCGTTCTGCATGTCGACGATCAGATGCGCCGTGCGCTGCGGATCGATCCGCTCAAAGGCATTGCGCATCCCGCCGCGCGAGGCGGCGAGGCGATCAAGGATGGCGGATGCGTCGACGGCATGGGGCATCGGTAGTCTCCCTTGTGCCGAGGGTTATCCTAGATGCGCGCCCGCGTTGCAATGCGGATGTAGCCTCACCTGCTTCGGGGTACCGATGCAGCGGGAAAGGTCACAAGCAGATCGTAGGCTTTTCGATCCCCGAAGCCTGAGATGCGTGCCCCCTTTCGAAGTAGGAAAGCATGCCGCACAATTTCGGCCTGTTGCTCGACCCCATAGCCCTCAAACGCCCGCCCCGGAATCAGCGCATAGCCGTACCGACAGAAAGGATGCCGCCGCCACAGCAGCCAGAAGCGGCCATGCGCCTGCGTCTGCCAGACATGGACCATTTCATGGATGAACAGCCCTTGCTGCTCGAGCGGGGCTTCCGAGAAATCCTCGCAGTAGTGTTCGGACAGCGGGGGGAAATGCAGGTGACCGCAAGGGG
>CANJSX010000057.1 GCA_947477055.1 Sphingomonadaceae bacterium
AGATGAAAGGCCACATGGAGCTGGGCATCGAGAACGGTCTGACCGTCGAGGAACTCGGCGAGGCTATCGCGCACATCGCTTTCTATGCCGGCTGGCCGGTGGCCACGAGCGCGGCGCGCAAGCTCCTCGATCTGGTGCAGGAGGCGGAAGGCAAGGCGGAGGGTTGAGCTAGACCCGCTGCACGCCCGCGCTGCTGTATTCACTGGTGAATTCCGCGCCGGGGCCGGCGATTTCGCGGCCCATCGCCTCATTGAGCCGCGACAGGGCTTCGCGCAGCACTTGCTGCTCGGCCCCGGCCAGCGGGGCGAGTATTTCCGCTTCGAGCCGCCGCGCCTCGGTCTGGCAGCGCGCCAGGCAATCCCGGCCCTCGCCCGACAGCGTCAGTTCGAGCAGGCGCCGGTTGCTGGAGCTTTCGCGCCGGTCGACCAGTCCCTTGCTTTCAAGCAGCGCGACCTGCTTGATCATGGTCTGCGGCTTCACGTCGTAGATCCGCGCGAGCTCGGCCGAGGTCAGGGTCGGGCGGGTCGAAAGCGTGGTCAGGATCCGGAACTGCGCCGCCGTGATCCCCAGCGGCTGGAACACCGCCTCCAGCCGGACATAGGCGCGGTACTGCACCTGCTTGACCAGGTGGAGGATCGAGGGGTCGTCATCTTCGGGGATGGGCGTGGCCATGCGCCCTGATGTCCGATTGCCGGGCGGCTGTCCAGCAAGGGGAGTACGTTTGATTATGGCGAATATCATCCGGCACAGTTGATTGACAGCGCAGGGGCGCTACTAGACTATTTCAGTGCAAACGGGCGCCAACGGGAGAGCTCCTGATGACAGATACCGGACCCAAGCGGGTCGATGTTGAAGGCTTTCTCGATCGGCTGGCGCTCAGTCGGTTTCATATCGTGGTGCTGGTGCTGTGCACCCTGCTGACCGCGATCGACGGCTATGAGCTCTACGTCGTCGGCTGGGTCATTCCCAAGCTGGCCACGGATTTCGGCGTGCCCGCCACCTCGATCACCTCGGCCATGGTGCTGCAGCAGATCGGCATGTCGATCGGCGCCTTCCTCGTCCCGCCGCTGGCGGACCGGATCGGCCGCGCGCGGCTGACGGTGGTGTGCTACACCGGCATGATGCTCAGTGCGCTGGGCGCGCTGAATGCCAGCACGCTGGACATGTTCGTGTTCTACCGTTTTTTCGCCGGCCTGTTCGGTGCCGCAATGATCCCGATCGCCGTGACGCTCGCCTCGGAAACTGCACCGACGCGCCTGCGCTCCACCTTCGCCACCATCACTGTCAGCGGGACCATGCTCGGCTCCGCGATCGGCGCCGGCATGCAGGCCTTCGTGCTCGAACCCTACGGCTGGCGCGGGGCCTTCTGGATCGCAGTGGCCTTGCCCGCGATCATCGTGCCGCTGGTCTGGCTGTTCCTGCCGGATTCGATGCGTTCCCTCGCCGCCCGCAACCCTGACGATCCGATGATCCAGGTGGTGGCGCGGCGAATGCTGCCGGCCGGGGCCGTAGTGCCCAAGATCTTCGCCACGCCCAAGCCGGCCGGCACCGCCACCAGGGCGATGCTGCGCGACATCTTCGGCCCGGGCAGGACGCTTCGGACCCTGCTGGTCTGGGGCGTCGCCACGGGCTGCTTCGGCTACGTGGTGATGAGCCAGTGGAAGACCACGATCTACCACCAGGTGATGGGCCTTTCGTGGGACATGATCGCCTCGCTCAACCTGGTCAATTCGCTGGCGGGCTTCGCGGGCATGTTCATGATCGGCTGGTTCATCGATCGGTTCGGCTTCAAGCGGGTGCTGGTCTCGACCTATTTCCTCGCCGTGGCCTGCGCCGTCCTCACCGGCTGGCTGGCTCCTTCACCCTCGATGCTCGTGGCGGCCGGACTGCTCGGCCTATTCCAGCATGGCGGACAGGCGGGGATGTCGGCACTGGCGGCGGCGATCTATCCTGCCGCGCACCGGGCAACGGGCGTGGGTTGGGCCTATGCCGCGGGCCGCACGATCGCGATCGGCGCGCCCTTCGTTGGCAGCGCGATGATCGCGGGCGGCTATTCCGGGGTGGTGATCTTCACCGTGCTCGGTGTGCCGCTGCTGTTCGCCGGCATTTGCGCCCTGATCGTGATGAGCCTGCCCGGCGCACCCGTGGTGACGCGGGCCAACCTTCGCCACTGATCGTCTGGAGTAACGCATGAATCGCAGCGAACGCGCCTTGGCCACGTCCGAACTGGAGATGGGGCTGGCCGACTTCTGGCACGATGTCGATACCAACTGGGGCCGAGGCGCCGGCCAGTATTACGCGCCCGAAGCGGTCTACAAATCGGGCAAGCTCAACCTCGAAGGGCGCGAGGCGATCCAGAACTTCTACTCCTGGCGCGAAGGCCGGGGCGAACGGGTGGCGGTGCACGGCTACACCAACTTCCGCGCCGAATTCGACGATGAAGGCGGGGCCGTCGCCAACTGGTACATGCTGCTGTGGGCCGCCGACGGCGCCGCGCCACTGCCCAGCACCACGCCGACGCGCATCAGCCGCGCGACCGAGACGTTCCGCTATGACGAGGGCGAAGGCCGCTGGCTCTGCACGAGGCGCGAACTGGTCAATCTGTTCCGGGGCGAGAACCAGCTCAACTTCAGCTGAGGACAGACGGGGAGAGTATCATGCGGACTGTAATGCTGACTGTAGCGCTGATCCTCGCGCCCTGCCCGTCGGCCCTCGCCGACATTCCCGACTGGTCACCGGTCACCCCGCAGCGCCTCGCCGCGAAGGCCCAGATCGAGGCGCTGGAGATCGAATATTACTACCGGATCGACCACGGCAACGCCGAGGCGGCGGCGGATCTCTACACCGCCGATGGCTTCCTGCAGACCGGCACCAGTCCGCCAATCCGGGCCGCGAAGCAATCCGCACCTTCTATGCGCAGCGTAACAAGAGCTGGGTGACGCGGCACATCACCGGAAATATCCGGATGCGCTTCATCGATGCCGCCCATGTCGAGGTAACCCGCGCGTACACCTGCTTCCGCGGTGACACCGCCGACGGCCCCGGCCCCTATCCGGCCGTTCCCGCAGTCGCCGAATATGTCGAGCTGGTGGTCAAGGGCCGCGACGGCCAGTGGCGCTTCCCCTCGCGCATCGCGAAGAACGTTTTCACCATGGCGAAGTAGCGCATTCTCGCGCTGCTGCTCCTGCCTTACCGTTACCTCACCTCACCTTCCTCCGTCATCCTGAACTTGTTTCAGGACCCATCGTGCCAACTGGATCGGCGCTGGTGTGTTTTACGCAAACCCCGGCGACAGCGCCTGTCAGGCAGGACCTCGGCGTTGGCGGAGAAATGGGTCCTGAAACAAGTTCAGGATGACGAAGAAGGGGGGGATGACGGTGAAGGGGGTGAATCCTCACCCCCTGCAAACAGCAAACCGGGCGCTCCCTTGCAGGAACGCCCGGCCGCTTCGCTCTCCCCAGAGGATCAGAACTTGGCGCGCACGCCGATCATGAAATTGCGCCCGACCTTGTCGTAATACTGCCCGTTCACCGGGCTGTTGAGCACCGAGTAGGGGGTTGGCGGTGGGTCCTTGTCGAGCAGGTTGTTGACCGCCCAGAACAGCTCATACTTCTTGTCCTCGAAGAACAGCTTCCCGAAGAGGTTGAAGTAGACCACTGCCGGGACCGAGTTGTCGGTGACGGTGTTGCTCGCGTTGGTGTTGTAGATGGCATCCTGCACGCCCGCGCTGACGAAGATCGACTGCAGCGAGAGTTCCCAGTTCCGGTTGCCGATGGTCTGCGACAGGTTGGCGCGGAAAGTCGGGGTGGAACCGAGATTGGCCCAGCCATTCTCGCCCGCGCGGTCGATCGCCGGATCGCCCGTGCCGGTATCGACAATCGCGCTGATCACATAGGTGCCGCTGGCCGTGATCGAATAGCGCCCACCCTCGCCCAGCATGTCGACTTCGGTGCCATAGGACAGCGTGAAGTCGATGCCCTGCTGGTCGAACTTGCCGACATTCTGCGCCCCGGCGACCAGCCCGGTGTGGATCCGGTCGGTCGGGTCAGCCGTGGCGGTATCGGGGCCGTAGCTGAACAGGTTGCAGAAATAGGCCTGCTGCTGGCCGCAGAGGTTGGCGATGTTCACCGTCAAGAGGTTGGTGATCGCGTTCCTGATCTTGATGTTATAATAATCGATCGAGAGGCCGAAGCCGCGCAGCTTGCCTTCACCGCGATAAGCGAAGCCGGCCGTCCAGGTGTCGGCGAATTCCGCCCTGACACTCGTAGCGCCCTTGCTAGTGTTCTGCGGGATCGACGCGCTCTTTGAAACGCCATCGACCAACAGCGTCACGATGTTGGTGACATTGACGCCGGGGCTGTAGAGTTCGTTGATCGCCGGTGCGCGGATGTCGCGCGATCGGCCGACGCGGATGTTGAAGCCGCTGACCGGCTCCCACACGCCGCCAAGCTTCCAGGCCCACTGCCCGCCTCCCGTGCTGTAATCGGCGTAACGAACCGCGCCGTTGAGATCGAGGGATTCGAGCAGGGGCGCGGTCGCTTCGAAGTAGCCCTCGGTCACATCGAACTTGCCGGCATAGGGCACCGCATTGCCGCCGGAGATGAAGCCGTTCACCGACGAAATCAGATTCGAGGTCAGCTCTTGCGTTTCCCGGCGATGTTCACCGCCAAACGCCACCTTGACCGGGCCGGCCCAGGTCGAAAACGGCTCGCCGATCACGTTG
This sequence comes from Sphingomonadaceae bacterium, assembly GCA_947477055.1. GTDB lineage: Bacteria > Pseudomonadota > Alphaproteobacteria > Sphingomonadales > Sphingomonadaceae > Novosphingobium. The sequence continues at coordinate 4,724 of CANJSX010000057.1, forward strand.
ACGGCGGCAGTCAGCTGATCGTAGTGAACCGCGGAGAAGCCGTCGCCCAAAACGTAGTCGCGCGCTGCGGCGGAATAATTGCCTTCACCGAACAGGTTGAGCGGCTGGCATCCGGCAGCAGCCGGGTTGTTCAGCAGCACGGCGCGGCAAACGATCTTGTTGGTATTGGTATCGAGCACCGCATCGACCGCAAAGGCGAGGTTTGAGGCAACGGCGTTATCCACGACGTTCGACGAGTAGTCGTTCACACCATAAAGAGAGATGCGCGTCGGCCTTCCAGTTGCTGCCCAGCTGCGCTTCGATCCCGGCCGTGCCATGCGGCGTGCTGTTGGCAACATCGTAGAAGTTGTTGCCGATATCCTGGCCGAAGCGGCTGATGTTGAAGCTGGCGATGTTCGTCGGCAGCAGCGCCCGCACCGCAGCGGGAATAAAGGCATTGTCGCGCTGGATGATCTGACTGGTCAGGCGCGGAGCAGTACCGTCAAGCCGGCCGAACGACTTCGACCAGCCGCCTTCGACATAGCCCGTCACCGAATCCGAGAAATCGTAATAGAGGCTGCCATAGAGCGTGATCCGCTCGACCCCCGGGACCAGCGCCGCATCCTTGGTGATCGCGGTGCCTTCACCGCCGACCATCACCGGACCGCCGAAGATCGAGCCCTTCTGGTAGGGCCGGATCGTTCCGTTGGGATTGATGGTCATATTGGTGAGGCCGGCGATGCTCGTCACGGTCGTGCCCGTGGTGGTGCGGCCGCCGAGGATCACGCCGCCGGCGCCCAGGCTGTTCCTGACGCCCTTGGCGATGTTGAAGGCCGGCTGTCCGAAACCGGGGGTATTGGCCACGGTCCGCTGCGAATTGCTGACGATCATCCACTCGTCGATGCCCCAGCCGCGATTGTAGATATCGCCGACGCCATCATTCTTCGAATAGTCGCCGCTGACCACGACATGGCCGCGGTTGTCGTTGAAGCCGGTGCCGGCGAGGAAGCCGGCGCGAAAGGTCTGATAGTCGGCGCGCTGGGAAATCCCGCTCTGCAGTGTGGCTGTTACACCATCGTACTTCTTGCGCATCACGACGTTGACCACGCCCGAAATCGCGTCCGAACCATAGAGCGCCGAGGCGCCGCCGGTCACCACGTCGATGCGCTCGATCATGATCGTGGGGAAAAGGTTGAGGTCAGTCGTGGTCGGCGAACCGAGGTTGCTGGCGGGCGCGAAAGGCACCACGCGCGAACCGTTGACTAGCACCAGTGTGCGCTGGCCGCCGAGGCCGCGCAGATCGGCAGTGGCCTGGCCGGGGCTCGAGGTGTTGGTGGCATTGGCGCCGGGCGAACGGGTCGCCTTGAAAGCGGGGTTCTGGTTGAGAACCTCCATCACGGTGGTCGCGGCCTGACGCTCGATTACTTCGATCCCGACGACCCGAGTCGGGGTTGGCGCATCGAGGCCGTCGCTGGCGGTGCGCGAGGCAGTGACGATAATCGGCTCGTCGCTGGTATTCCCGTCAGCTACGGCGGCCTACGCCATCGCCGCACTCGAACCGAGGGCCACGCCCGCCAGCGCGCTGGTCAGCAGGAGGGTGCGCAGCGCGTGCTTCGCTGCGAATTGCGCCGTTTTCTTGATGGTCTCCCCAAAGATACTTTTGTTGTTAAGTGATTTGCTATCACCATTCTGAACGGCATTCAACATTGCAGTTGTGGCGCAAGGGCGCTGCGACGTGATCACGGTGATCGCGTGACCTGTCTGCAACAGGTGAGAAATCAGGTGGGTCGGCGCAATCCGGCCGAGCGGCGGATCAGGCGCCGAGGCGCTGCGAGACGCTGTCGGCAGCGGCGAGGACGATCTTCACCAGCTCACGCTCCTTCTGCTCATTCATGAAATCCACCGGGCCAAGCACGGTGATCGCGGCGGCGAGCTTGCCGCTGTAATCGAAGATCGGCGCGGAAACCGCGGCGAAATTGGGGTTTACCAGCCCGGTGCTGGAGGCATAGCGGTTCTGGCGGACCGTTTCGACCTGGCGCGCCAGGTCCTTCTCGTTCGTCTTGCGGGCATTGCCCAGGAACTTCTGGTAGGCATCCTCAGCCTCGCGCGCCCGGTCGATCTCGGCCTTGGCCAGATTGGCCATGAAGACCTGCCCGGTCGCGCTGGCGGTGATCGGCAGGATGTAGCCAAGCCGCACCGCGAAGGAGCCCTGCAGCGCGCCGTCGGACTTGGCGACGATGCAGGGGCCGCGATCCCCCCAGAGCGAGAGATAGACCGCGCATTGCGTCGCATCGCGCAACTCGGTTAGGGCGTCGGCGGCCAGGCCGACCACATCGAGCTGGCGGATCGCGGCGAGCCCGAGCTGGATCGCAAAGGAACCGAGCCCGTAACAGCCGGACTTGGGATCCTGATAGGCCATGTCCTCGCGCACGAAGCTCACGAGGTAGAGATGCACCTTGCTGGGAGGCATGCCGGCCCGCGCCGCGATCTCGCGCAGCGGCAGCGCCCCTTCGGCCAGCCGCAGCACGCGCAGCACGCGGAAGCCGACCTCGATCGACTGAACGCGCCTGCGCAGGTTCTTTTCGGAATCGGTATCTGCCATTTGCCCCGTCCTGGTGCCCCGTCCTTATGCCAAACGCTGACGCTATACGTCTGTACAAGCCTTCCTGCCCGCGTCGGGCAACACTGTCTACCCTTGCGGTCAACTCTGCGCCTTTGCTGAATCATATTCGATATTGACGAATAACGTTCGTCAGACTTATGGCAGAGCATCTGGCGAGAGGGATAACTTTGAAGAAGAACCTTGGCATTGCGATTGTCGGCGGCGGCATTGGCGGGATGACTGCCGCTCTGGCCCTGCTGCGGTGCGGCTTCGATGTCACCGTGTTCGAACAGGCGCCTGAGCTGATGGAACTCGGCGCCGGGCTGCAGGTCAGCTCCAACGGGGTCAAGGTGCTCTACTCGCTCGGGCTCAAGGAAGAGCTCGACAAAGTCTGCTTCATCCCCGACGGCAAGGAAATCCGCCTGTGGAACACCGGCGATACCTGGAAGCTGTTCGATCTGGGGGTTGAATCGGTCGAACGCTATGGCGTGTCCTACATCACCATCCACCGCAACGATCTGCACCAGATCCTGATCGCTGCGGTGCGGGCGCTGAAGCCCGATGCGATCCGCCTCAATCACAAGTTTGTCGGCCTCGACCAGGATGCAAGCGGCGTCAACCTCGAGTTCAAGGGCCAGCCCACCGCGCGCTTCGACACGGTGATCGGCGCGGACGGCGTGCATTCGAAGATGCGCGAGATCCTGTTCGGTTCCGGCCCGGCCCAGTTCACCGGCATCGCCGCCTGGCGCGGAGTGATCCCGATGGAACTGCTGCCCGAGGAACTGCGCCGCCCTGTCGGGGTCAACTGGATCGGCCCCGGCGGCCATGTGATCCACTACCCGATCCGCCGCGGCGAGCTGATGAACTTCACCAGCGTGGTCGAGCGGCCCGATCTCAAGGTCGAAAGCTGGACCCAGTCGGGCAGCAACGAGGAATATCACAACGACTATCCCGGCTGGCATCCCGATGTGCACGCCTATATCTCGGCGATCCCGCAGCCGTTCAAATGGGCGCTGATCGCTCGCCCCCCGATGGAGCGCTGGGTTCAGGGCCGCGTCGCGCTGCTGGGCGATTCCTGCCACCCTTCGCTGCCGTTCCTGGCACAGGGCGCGGTGATGGCGCTGGAGGATGCCTGCATCCTCGCCCGCGCCTTCGAGGATATGGGCACGCTGGACGAGGCGCTCGATCGCTATCAGGCGATGCGCATTCCGCGCACCACCAAGGCGGTGCAAGGCGCCTTCGGCAACGTGGCGCGCTTCCACAATCCGGCGCTGGCCGAGCTGGCGACCGCTCAGGCCTTCATTACCGAGCAGTGGCAGCCGGACAAGGTGGTGGAACGCTACGAATGGCTGTTCCGCTACGATGCCACCACCGTTTCGCTGTTCGACGAATCTCCCGTACCCGCGTAAGGTTCAGACATGACCACCACCGCGACGGCCTGGACGCGCACGCCGCTGATCGTTTCCTTCGCCGACAATCCGAAGTTCACCGAGACTTACGGTTTCGCCGGCAATTCCGGCAAGGTGAACCTCGAAGGCCAGCTGCTGCGCAGCCCCGACAGCACTGCGCGCACGGTCTATGTCTTCATGCACCCGGCCTCGGTGCTGCACCTGCTGCCGATGCCGACCGCGCTGGCCGATGCTGGGCTCGACGTGCTCTGCGCCGCCAGCCGCTATCCACGCAACGATACCGCGCTGATCATGGAAAAGGTCGCGATCGATCTCGGCAAGTGGCTGGCCTATGCCCGCACCGAGCTGGGCTATGAGAAGGTCGTTCTGCTTGGCTGGTCGGGCGGCGGTTCGCTCTCGCTGTTCTACCAGGCGCAGGCCGAGAACCCGACTGTGACGCATACCCCGGCGGGCGATCCGGTCGACCTGACCCAGGCCGGGCTGCAACCGGCCGACGGGGTGATCTTCATCGCCGCGCATCTCTCTCGCGCCGAGACCATGACCGAATGGCTCGATCCTTCGGTGACCGACGAGCTCGATCCGGATACCCGTGATCCCCAGTTCGATATCTATTCGCCGAGCTGCCCCAACCAGCCGCCCTATACCGCCGAATTCATCGCCCGCTTCCGCGCCGCGCAGATCGAACGTAACCGGCGCATCACCCGCTGGGCGCAGGCGCAGCTCGCGCGGATGCAGGCGGCTGGCGGGCCGGAGCAGGAGCGCGCATTTGTGGTCCACCGCACCATGTGCGATGTGCGCTGGCTCGATCCCACGATTGATCCCTCCGAGCGCCGCCCGAACTGGACCTACATGGGCGATCCGCAGGCGGTGAATGTCGGCCCGGTCGGCCTCGCGCGCTTCACCACGCTGCGCAGCTGGTTGAGCCAGTGGAGCTATGACCTCTCCAACGCCAAGGGCCCGATGAACGCCGCACTGATCCGCAAGACCCCGGTGCTGCAGATCGAGAACACCGCCGATGAAGCGGTTCCGGCGACGCACAACCCGGCGATCCATGCGGCGCTGGCGACGCCGGACAAGGAATATCTCCGCCTGATCGGCGCAACCCATTACTACCTTGGCCAGCCCGAGCTGCTGGCCCAATGTATCGACACGGTGATCGACTGGAGCCGGCGCAAGGGCCTGCTGGCCGGCTGAGAGAGGACTGCACAATGCTGGGCAAGAAGCTGCTGGCGCTCTGTCTGCTGGTATTGGGTGCGACGCAACTCGTCGCCGGCCCTTCCCGCACCCCTGCCGACGTCAACCAGCGCCGCCTCATCGCCGCCGACCGCGAGCCGGGCAACTGGATGTCGACCGGCCGCACGTTCGACGAGCAGCGCTTCAGCCCGCTCACGCAAATCAACGAGGGCAATGTCGGCCAGCTCGGCCTCGCCTGGTACGTCGACTTGCCGGTCGATCGCGGGGTCGAAGCCTCGCCGCTGGTGATCGATGGAGTGCTCTACAATACCGAGCCGTGGAACGTCACCACAGCCTATGACGCCGTCACCGGCAAGCAGCTGTGGCGCTTCGATCCGCAGGTCAACCGCGACGTCGGGCGGCTCGCGTGCTGCGATATCGTCTCGCGCGGGGTCGGAGCCTGGAAGGGTCGCATCTATGTCGCCACGCTTGATGGGCGGCTAATCGCGCTCGACGCGAAGAGCGGCAAGCCGGTGTGGAGCGTCAACACGTTCGAGCCGATCTGGCCCTACACCATCACCGGCGCGCCGCGCGTCTATGACGGCAAAGTGATCATCGGCAATGCCGGCGCCGAAGGCTCGGCCCGGGGCTATGTCACCGCCTATGACGCCGCCAGCGGCAAGCAGCTGTGGCGCTTTTACACCGTGCCCGGCAATCCGGCGGACGGCTATTCCGACCCGGCCATGGCCGTGGCCGCCAAGACCTGGACCGGCGAATGGTGGAAAATGGGCGGCGGCGGCACGGTGTGGGACGCGGTCGCCTATGATCCCAAGCTCAAGCTGATCTACATTGGCACCGGCAATGGCGGACCATGGCCGTGGAAGCTGCGCAGCCCGGGCGGCGGGGACAATCTGTTCGTCTCCTCGATCGTCGCGCTCAGCGCCGAAACCGGAAAATATGTCTGGCATTATCAGACCACGCCTGAGGACGAGTGGGATTTCACCGCCACCCAGTCGATCATCCTGGCCGATCTGACCATCGCCGGGAAGCCGCGCAAGGTGCTGATGCAGGCACCCAAGAACGGCTTCTTCTACGTGCTAGACCGCGCGACCGGTGAGCTGATCTCGGGCGAGCCCTATGTCGCGATGAACTGGGCCAACGGGATCGACAAGGCCACCGGCCGCCCCAACATCAACCCCGAGGCGCATTATGGCGTCAACCCGGTGCTGCTCACCCCCGGCCCGGCTGGCGGGCATAACTGGCAGCCGATGGCCTTCAGCCCGCAGACCGGCCTCGCCTATTTCCCGGTGACGGAAATGTACGTCGCCTTTTCGCGCAACATGGCGTTCAAGCCGGTCGCCGGAAACATGAGCCAGACCGGGCTCAGCGCCACCGGGTTCGAGATTACCCGCAAGGCGATGGCGGAGTACGCCGCCAAGCATAACTCCGTCTGGCTGACCGCCTGGGACCCGGTGACCCAAAAAGAGCGCTGGCGCGTGCCCTATCCGCAGCGCGGCAGCGGCGGCGTGCTGGCGACGGCGGGCAACCTCGTGTTCGAAGGCACCATTCACGGCACCCTGGCCGCTTTCAACGCCGCCACCGGGGCCAAGCTGTGGGATAGCCCGCTCCAGCAGATCGCGATAGCCGCGCCGGTGACCTTCATGGCCGGGGGTGAGCAATATGTCGCGGTCAACGCCGGCTGGGGCGGCGGACTTGCGCATTCGGTCGATCCGCGCGGGCTCGGCGTGCCGCTCTCCAAGGCGCGGCTGCTGGTGTACAAACTGGGCGGCAAGGCCTCGCTCCCCGCGCTGCGCGTGCGCACCGACGGCCCCTATCGCCCGCCGCTGGTCGGGGTCGACATCACCATGACCCGCAACGGCGAGGTGCTCTACGCCGCCCATTGCGCGGGTTGCCATGGCGAACGGGCAGTGGGCGGGGTCAAGGACCTGCGCCGGATGGACAAGCCCACGCATGGCGAGTTTCTCGACATCGTGCTCGGCGGCAAGCGCAAGGAGCGCGGCATGGCCAGCTTCGCCGACCTCATCACGCGCGAGGATGCAGAATCGATCCACGCTTTCCTGATCAAGCGCACCAACGAGGACTGGAACAGCATCGCGGGGGAATAGTGCTGCTGTGCCTTAGCCCCCTCCTCTGAAGAGGAGGGGGACCCGAACCTCGCCAAAGCCCATGGCGCACCGCCTGCTTCGCGTATAAGGCGCGCGAATGCTGCGCCTCTCCGATCTTGCCCTGCCGCTGGACCACAGCGCGGATGATCTCGAACGCGCAGTGTGCGAGCGGCTCGGGATCGACGCGACCGCGCTCCAGCGCCTGTCCATCGCCCGGCGCGGCAATGATGCGCGGCGCAAGAGTGCAATCAAGCTGGTCTATACGCTCGACCTGGTCCTGCGCGACGAGGCCGAAGTGCTGGCGCGCCAAACCGATGACCAGCATGTCCGCCCCACCCCGGACACCACCTGGCGACCCGTCACCCACGCCCCGCCGGGCTGGGCCGGTGAACGCCCGGTAGTGATCGGCACCGGCCCCTGCGGGTTGCTCGCTGCACTGGTGCTGGCGCAGATGGGCTTCCGCCCGATCATCATCGAACGCGGCAAGGCGGTGCGTGAGCGGACCAAGGACACCTGGGGTCTGTGGCGGCGCGGCGTGCTCGATCCGGAATCGAATGTGCAGTTTGGCGAAGGCGGCGCGGGCACGTTTTCGGA
>CANJSX010000058.1 GCA_947477055.1 Sphingomonadaceae bacterium
AGATCGCGAAGCATGCGACTGCTCCGGCGGTTCCGGCGAGCACCGCGCCGAGGTGATGGGAGAACAATCGGACGACCGGCACTGCCGGTGGCGGGGCGTGCGCCACCGCCTCACGGAACGCCGGCGTCTCCGAAATCCGTAGCCGCACCCACAGCCCGACTCCGACGAGGGCCGCGCTGGCGAGGAAGGGAATGCGCCAGCCCCAGCTGCGGAACTCCGCGTCCGAGAGGCAGAGATCGAGCAACAGGAACAGCCCGTTGGCGGCGAGGAACCCCACCGGCGCGCCGAATTGCGGCGCCGAACCGAAGCGCGCCTCCCAGCCCTTGGGCGCATATTCCACCGCCAGCAGCGAGGCGCCGCCCCATTCTCCACCAAGGCCGAAGCCCTGCCCGAAGCGCAGCACGCAGAGCAAGGCCGGGGCGATCCAGCCGGCCATGGCGTAAGTCGGCAGGAAGGCGATCAGCAGGGTCGATATGCCCATCAGCAGCAGCGAGGCGACCAGCGTCGACTTGCGGCCGATCCGGTCCCCGAAATGGCCGAACACAATCGCCCCGACCGGCCGCGCGAGGAAGGCGATGCCAAAACTCATGAAGGCGAACATGGTCTGCGCCGCAGCGGATTCGGCGGGGAAGAACAGCGGTCCGAAGACCAGCGCCGCCGCGGTCGCATAGACGTAGAAGTCATAGAATTCGACGGCCGTCCCGGTCAGGGCAGCGACGAGGACACGGGCGTTCTGGCGGATCGGATGCATGGGTGGGCTTGCTGGCCGCGATCCGGGAGTGAGTCAATCGCTCTTGGTTTGTTCTCCCCGCTGTGTTAGCCTTGCCGGCATGGGAAAGCTCGATCCGATCGTCTCCGAATTTGCCACCGAGGAAGAGGCTGCGGCCTATGACGTGTGGTTCCGTGTGCAGGTTGAAGAAGGTTTGCGTTCCAAGGGCCCGTTCATCCCCCATGAAGAGGTGATGAAGCGCGCCCGGGGCATTGTAAGGAACGCCAAAAATGCGAAACCTTCGCTGGGAAGCTGAGGCGGCCCGGCAATATCAGGATGCGCTGGCCTATATCGGCGCGCTCAACCCTGCGGCGGCCGAATCGCTCGAATCTGACATCGCCAACAAGCTGGCCCTCCTCCCGAGGTTCCCCGAACTTGGCCGCAAGGGCCGGGTCCGGCGGACCAGAGAGTTGGTCGTCCACCCCAACTATGTGGTCATCTACACCGTGCGCCGCACCAATATCGACGTGATCCGCTTCCTCCACGCCCGCCAGCAATATCCATGATGAGCGTGGCACCGCCCGACCCGCTGCTTGACGGGCTGAACGCGCCGCAGCGCGATGCCGTGCTGACGACCGAGGGGCCGGTGCTGATGCTCGCCGGGGCCGGCACCGGCAAGACCGCTGCGCTCACCGCCCGGCTGGCGCATATCGTCCGTACGCGGCTCGCCTGGCCGAGCGAGATCCTCTGCGTCACCTTCACCAACAAGGCCGCGCGCGAGATGCGTGAGCGCGTCGGCCACATGATCGGTCCGGCGGTGGAAGGCATGCCCTGGCTCGGCACCTTCCATTCGGTTGCCGCCAAACTGCTGCGCCGCCATGCCGAACTGGTCGGGCTGCAATCGAACTACACGATCATCGACACCGACGATCAGCTGCGCGTGCTCAAGCAGCTGATCGTGGCCGAGGGGCTGGATGAGAAACGCTTTCCGGCGCGGCAGCTGGCCCAGTGCATCGACCGCTGGAAGAACAGGGGCCTCAATCCCGACCAGCTCGACGCGGGCGAGAACGAGTCCTACGCCAACGGCAAGGGTCGGCAGTTCTACACGCTCTACCAGGCGCGGCTGAAGGCGCTCAATGCCTGCGATTTCGGCGACCTGCTGCTACACATCCTCAACATCTTCCGCACCCACCGCGAGGTGCTCGACCAGTATCGCCAGCGCTTCAAATATATCATGGTCGATGAATATCAGGACACCAATCAGGTCCAGTATCTGTGGCTGCGCCTGCTCGCGCAGGAGCGCCGCAATATCTGTGTGGTCGGGGATGACGATCAGTCCATATACTCATGGCGCGGCGCAGAAGTTGCCAATATCCTACGGTTCGAAAAGAATTTTCTGGGAACGAAAGTGATCCGACTGGAGCAGAACTACCGCTCCACCCCGGATATCCTCGCCGCCGCCTCGGGGCTGATTGCCGCTAATTCCGAACGGCTCGGTAAGACGCTGTGGACCGAGCAGAACGGCGGCGACCGGCTGCGGGTGATCGGCATCTGGGACGGGCCGGAGGAAGCCCGGCGGATCGGCGACGAGATCGAACGACTGGAGCGCGAAGGCGCCTCGCTCGACCGGGTCGCAATCCTCGTGCGGGCACAGTTCCAGACCCGGGAATTCGAAGATCGTTTCATAGCAATCGGGCTCAACTACCGGATTGTCGGAGGTTTTCGCTTCTACGAACGCGCTGAAATCCGCGATGCCCTCGCCTATCTGCGGCTGATCGCCCAGCCCTCCGACGACCTCGCCTTCGAGCGGATCTACAACACCCCCAAGCGCGGCCTGGGCGACAAGTCGCTGGAAAAGCTCCACCGCCACGCCCGGGCGCGCGGGGTGCCGCTAAGCCTGGCTGCGGTCGAGATCGTCGACACCGACGAACTTCCGGCCCGGGCGCGCGGGACGCTGCTGGCGCTGATGCGCGATGTCGCCCACTGGCGCGATCTGGCCAAGAGTGCCAGCCCGGCCGAACTCGTCCGTACCCTGCTCGACGAATGCGGCTACACCGCCATGCTTCAGGCCGAGAAGAGCCCCGAGGCTGCCGGGCGGCTGGAAAACCTCACCGAACTGGCTCGGGCGATGGAAGAATACGAAACGCTGGGCGACTTCCTCGAACACGTCAGCCTGGTCATGGACAATGACGCGGCGGACGAGACCGAGAAGGTCACGATCATGACCATGCACGCGGCCAAGGGGCTGGAGTTCGACAATGTCTTCCTGCCCGGCTGGGAGGAAGGCGTCTTCCCCAGCCAGCGCGCGCTGGATGAAGGCGGGCTGGCCAGCCTCGAGGAGGAACGCCGCCTCGCCTATGTCGCGATCACCCGCGCGCGGCGGCGCTGCACCATCCTGCACGCGGCCAACCGGCGGATCTATGGCCAGTGGACCAGCTCGATCCCCAGCCGCTTCATCGCCGAACTGCCGCCCGGGCATGTCGAGCAGGAGAGCACCCTATCGGGCGGCGCCTCGCTGTGGCGGGCGCAATGGACCGAGCGCGACGATCCCTTCGCCCATGTCGCGCGCGACCGGCCAGACCGGGTCCAGTCGCGCGGCCCCGGCTGGCAGCGCGCTGCGGCACAAAGCTACGACCCAGCCCCGCGCCGCCTCCCCGAAGCCACCCGCTCCGCCGCCAGCTTCGCGGCGAAACCGCGCGGCGACGTCAGCGTCGGCACGCGCGTGTTCCACGAGAAGTTCGGCTACGGCGTGATCGCGGCGCAGGAAGGCAACAAGCTCGAGATTGATTTCGAGACTGCGGGGCGGAAGCGGGTGATCGATAGTTTTGTGAAGCTGGCGGGGTAAGATACTCCCCGACACGGGGAGGGGGACCATCCGCAGGATGGTGGAGGGGTACGCGCCAGTGTTCGCACCGGTGAAGGGACGAGCCAGGTGATCAACGGACCAAGCGAAACTCTGATCCGCGCCCGACGGCTTCGAGGCGAAATGTCGTTGCCGGAAGTCATGCTGTGGAAGGAACTTCGCAAACGCCCCGGTGAATTGAAATTTCGACGCCAGCACCCAGCAGGAATTTATATACTCGATTTCTACTGCGCAGCTGCGCACCTCGCGATCGAGGTCGATGGTTGGGGCCATGACAGTCCCGACGTTCGCAAGAAGGATCAGACGCGTTCCGCATTCCTCAGATCACAGGGCATTACGACACTGCGCGTTCCCGCCAAAGTTATCCTGGAGGACGTCAACCTCGCGGCTGTGCGGATCGTCGAGGTTTGCAACCAGCGCCTGCCCGAGAAGTAACGAACACTCCCGCGTACCCCTCCACCACCTTCGGTGGTCCCCCTCCCCGTTTCGGGGAGGATTACGGGACCGGGCCACGCGGCTGCGGCACGAGCTTGCCTTTGGTGCGGCTGGTCAGGTGAAATTGGCGGCAGCGGTCGCAGCGGTAGTGCCGGAGCGTGATCTCGGCACTCCGGGCGGCTTCAAGCGCATCCTGCTCAAAGCGGTAGCGCGTTTTCTTGCTGCAGATGCTGAGACGAGTCCGCATGACCCATGCTCTCGTTTCGGAGGAGAAACCTAGAGCGCCGAAATCCCCAGAAAGCCCGGGACCGGGCCGTTCCATTCGGCGTCGTCTTCCTGCGCGGCTTTGGGTGCGCGCTTCGGTTCCGCCTTGCGGACCGGTTCACGGCGCGGAGCGGCGCGGGGTGCTTCCTCCGGCGCGGCTTCGACGGCCACTTCAACCGCTTCGGTCTTGGGCTGGCGTTCGGCCCGGGCGGGGCGCTCGGCGCGGGGTTGACGTTCCTCGCGAGCAGGGCGTTCCTCACGGGGAGAACGTTCCTCTCGGGGAGCACGGGGCTCACGCGGGGCGCGGGCTTCGCGGGCGGGCTTGTCCTCGCGCGGGGCACGGGCCTCGCGGGCCGGACCCTCGTCCTTTACCGCACCATCCAGTTCGTAAACCGGGATCTTGATGCCGGTCAGCTTCTCGACATTGGCGATCGCTTCGGCATCTTCGGGGGCGACGAAGGTGAAGGCACGGCCGGTGGCTCCGGCGCGGCCGGTGCGGCCGATGCGGTGGACGTAGTCGTCCGGGTGCCAGGGCGTGTCGAAGTTGAACACATGGCTCACGCCCTTCACGTCCAGCCCGCGCGCCGCAACGTCGGAGCAGCACAGGATGTTGATGCTGCCGCCCTTGAACCGGTCAAGCTCGGCAATGCGCGAGGACTGGTCCATGTCGCCGTGGATTTCGCCGGCGGAAAAGCCGTACTTCTTCAGGTCTTTCGCCAGGTCGCGCACCGTGGTCTTGCGATTGGCAAAGATCATCGCGGTGGTGACATTGTCGGCGCGGAGCAGCTGGCGCAGCACTTCGCGCTTGTTGCGGCTGGTTACGGCCACCTTGTGCTGGGCGATGTTGAGATTGGACGAGGCCGGGCGCGAAACCTCGATGTATTTGGGGTTCGTCAGGAACTTGTCGGCCAGCTTCTTGATCACCGGCGGCATGGTCGCCGAGAACAGCAGGGTCTGGCGGGTGGCCGGCAGCTTCGAGCAGATCGTCTCGATATCGGGGATGAAGCCCATGTCGAGCATGCGGTCGGCCTCGTCGATGACGAGCAGATCGCAGCCGGTGAGCAGGATCTTGCCGCGCTCGAACAGGTCCATCAACCGGCCCGGAGTAGCGATCAGCACGTCGACGCCTTCATTCAGCGCCTTGACCTGATCGCCCATCTGCACGCCGCCAATCAGCAGCGCCATCTTGAGATCGTGGTTCTTGCCGTACTTCTCGAAATTCTCGGCGACCTGAGCAGCGAGTTCGCGAGTCGGCTCGAGAATCAGGCTGCGCGGCATCATCGCGCGGCGGCGGCCGTGGGCGAGCACGTCGATCATCGGCAGCACGAAGCTGGCGGTCTTGCCCGTGCCGGTCTGGGCGATGCCGATAATGTCCTTCATCATCAGCACGGCCGGGATCGCCTGCGCCTGGATCGGCGTGGGCGTGTCGTATCCAGCGGAAATGACCGCTGCCAGCAATTCGTCGGAAAGGCCGAGATCGGCAAACTTCATGGGCTGTGATCTATCCGGAAAGGCCCGCACGGCGAAAAGCTGCGCGAAAGCAGGGGCGCCCTAGGCGCATCGCAGCCGGAAAGTCAAGAAAATCGGCTCAGTCGTCCGCTTCGACGAGCTGGCGGAAGCGTTTGAGCGAACAGTCCGTGCCCGAACGCGAATGCAGCATGTCGCGATCGGCACAGAGCATGCCGTCGCCGGTGCGGTCGACATAGAAGCCCGAATAGAAATCGCGCGGGCGGCAGCTCTTCTCCAGCTCGGCGCTGACGATGCGCTGGTCGCGCATGAACAGCAGCAGCCGGTTGCCCTCGCCCACCTGCACCCCGGCGATGCCGGTGATGGGCACGCAGCGGCCCATGTGTTTCTCCTCGTAGCGCGGGGCGAGGCCGGCGCGCGGCAGGTCCAGCAGCATCGTCTGCGGGGCCGGTGCGCGCGGGGCGATGCGGATGGTCATGCGCTGCTCGATCCGCACCTGGTCCTGAATCTGCGGCAGGAAGCTCTGTGCGATCAGCGCAAAGGCAAGGCCTTCGAAGGCATCGGCAGCGATCGCGTCGGGCCTCGCGGCCGGCATCGCCAGCCCGGCGTCGGGCGCAGTGGCGACAACCGGTGCCTCCCTGTCCGTATCCGCGCCGCTCACGGAGATGACCGCCGTTGCCCCGGGCAACAGCAGAATCAACGGTGCAAGCATGGCGGCGAGCTGGTTCATACACTGATCGACTGTACTCTGTCAGGCGCGGACGGGCGCCTTGGTTATGCGTCGCCTTAGCACCTGTGGTTGAACCATCGCTTAACCTGCGGATCGACCTTTGCAAGTGCGCGCCCGCTTGTGCCATAGGTTCCGCCATGATTGATCCCCAAGCTTTTCTCGATCAGGCCCGCGCCGTGCTGGGTGACCGCGGGCTAACGCAGGACCCCGATCTGGTTTCGCCCTGGCTGACCGACTGGCGCGGGCGCTTCACCGGGCAGGCGCTGGCGCTGGCGGCGCCGGGATCGACCCAGCAGCTTGCCGCACTGGTGCGCCTCTGCGCCGCCGACGGTGTGCCGATCGTGCCGCAGGGCGGCAACAGCGGCATGTCCGGCGGGGCGACCCCGGATGCCAGCGGGCACGAACTGCTGCTCTCGTTGCGACGCATGGACGGGATCGGCAAGGTAGATGTCGATGGCCGCAAGATCACGGTTGGCGCCGGGGCGGTGCTGCAGAAGATGCACGAGGCGCTGGAAGGGACCGGATTGCGCTTTCCGCTGACGCTCGGCGGCAAGGGTTCGGCGACGGTGGGCGGGCTGATCTCCACCAACGCCGGCGGCACGCAGGTGCTGCGCCACGGATCGATGCGGGCGCTGGTGCTGGGGCTGGAAGTGGTGCTGGCCGACGGCAGTGTGTTCGATGCGCTGACCCCGCTCAAGAAGGACAACCGCGGCTTCGACCTCAAGCAGCTGCTGATCGGCTCGGAAGGCACCCTCGGGATCGTCACCGCCGCCACGCTCAAGCTGGTGCCCGATGTGGCCGACCGGATCGTGGTCTGGGCCGGGGTGTCGACGCTGCAGGCGGCGCGGAGGTTGCTGCTGCATTGCGAGTCCCGGGCCGGCGAGGCGCTGGAGGGCTTCGAGATTCTCCCCCAGTCGACACTGCAGGCGGTGCTCGAGCATCTGCCCGATGCGCGCGCGCCGCTGGGCGCTGCGCATGCCTGGCACACGTTGATCGAGGTCGTGGCGGACAAGGACGCCGCCGCGACGCTGCGTGACCGGACCGAAGCGATGATCGCCGAGGCCTTCGAGGCCGGGCTGGTCGAGGATGCGACGCTTTCGGTCAGCGAAACCCAGGCCGAGGCCTTCTGGCTGCTGCGCGATACCGTCGCCCCGGCCGAGCGCGCGCAGGGTCCGGCGGTGCAGCACGACATCTCGGTTCCGGTCGAAACCATGCCCGATTTCATCGACGCGGCGGGTCCGGTCATCGAAGCGGCCTGGCCGGGCACGCGGGTTGCCGCTTTCGGCCATCTGGGCGACGGCAATGTCCACTTTCACGTCATCGCCCCGAAGGGCGTCGACGGGCCGAGCTGGCAGGAAGGCGACGGGCGCGCGATCAGCCGACAGGTCCATGACCTCGTGGCCGAATGGCGCGGCTCGATCTCGGCCGAACACGGCATCGGACAGCTCAAGCGCGACGAATTGGCGCGGCTGGGTGATCCGGTGCAGCTGGCGATGATGCGGCAGATCAAGTCCGCGCTCGACCCGGCCGGATTGCTCAACCCCGGCAAGCTCGTTCCGCTTGCGCCGGTCGGGCCGAGCGACTAAAGCGCCGCGCGATGCTTAACCCACTGGAGATAATTTCATGGCGACCGCGCCGCAGGATCCCGGCCTTCCCTTGTTCTACAAGGGGCTCGTTCCGCTCAACAGCCGTGATCACGGCACCTGGAAGAGCACCACCACCGATCAGGCGCACTGGCTGATCGGCCAGCACTGCGTGCCGCTGACGGTTGAGGAATTTCCGCAAGCCCAGCGCCATTACCCGATCGTCTTCTCCTCTGGCGACGATGCCGTGCCGCTGGCGCTGATGGGCCTCAATGAAACCGTCAACGTTTTCGTCGACGACGAGGGCCGCCTGCGCGAGGACGTCTATGTCCCCGCTTATGTCCGCCGCTATCCCTATATGCTGGCACGCTTGACCCAGGACGCGACCGACCTGACGCTGTGCTTCGATCCGAGCAGCGGCCTGATCGGCGAGTTCGAGGAAGGCACTGCGCTGTTCGACGGCGAGCAGCCCAGCGAAGCCTGCAAGACCACGCTGAGCTTCTGCGAGAACTTCGAGCAGGCCGGGCAGATGACCCAGGCCTTCATGGAAGAGCTCAAGAAGCACAATCTGCTGATGGACGGCGAAGTCGGCATCCAGCTCGATGGCGAAGCCTCTCCGGCCGATCCCTTCGTATATCGCGGCTTCCGCATGATCGACCAGACCAAGCTCAAGGATGTCCGCGGCGACGTGCTGCGCACCTGGAACCAGAATGGCATGCTGCCGCTGATCTACGCCCACCTCTTCTCGCTCGACCAGATCCGTGCGGTGTTCGGGCGGCAGGTGATGCAGGGCAAGGGTCCGATCCCGTCGCCGGTGCCCGCTCCGGTTCCAGCCTGAAGGCGCGGGGGCCCTGCGCCCCCGTAGCTTCGGCCCTCTTTAGCTTCGGTCGCCGTAGCGTCACCCCAGTAGCTTCACCTACACGTTTCAAGGGCTTGCAAGTAAGTAGCAAGAACCCTATAATAGTGCTGTTCCGCCGATGCTTTCCTCATGTCCCGGTGGAGCTGGGTGCATCTGATGCACCTCCTCCCTGAACCTTGGCCACCTCGCGCAATGCGCGAGGTGGTTTTTTCATGCCCGCTTCAATTCGGTTGCAGTTGAAACCGCACTATTCTGCGGCTTGTGGCCAGTCCCGCGTGGCGTCGAGGCGCCCCAGATCGGCGACTTCGCCGGCCAGGCGCTGCACTAGGCCGGTCAGCAGCGTGACCATTCCGGCGAATCCGGGGCCGGGTTCGAGCAGCCGCGAATCGAGATAGCTCGAACGGTCGATCTCTAGCTGAAAGGCATGGACTCCCGTTTTCGGGGCGGCGTGACGCTGCAGCACATGGCCGCCGGCATAGGGGCGATTATGCGCGCTGCCGCGCCGCATCTCGGCAAGATAGCTGAAGGCAGTGCCGACCAGCGTGCCGTGGCAGGTCGAGCCGAACCGGTCCCCGATCACGAATTCGGGCGAGGCAATCCCGCCCTTTAGCGCCAGTGGGGGCATCGAATGGAGATCGATCAGCAGCGCCGCGCCCCAGCGGGTGCGCAGCGCGCCCAGTGTCTCTCTCAGGCACTGGTGATACGGCTCGTAAATGCCCGAGAGCCGCGCCGACAGTTCATGCTCGTCATGCCGGCGCTTCCACAATTCGCCCAGCCCCGGCAGTCGACGCGGGATCAGCCCCAGTCCGCTGCGCGCGCGCATCCCCGGCGTGTAGCTGCCGACATCCGTAGGCGCGCCGCGCCCGAACATGTCCCAGTCGATATCGTCGGTCCCGCGATTGAGATCGATCATCGCGCGTGGTGCATGGGCGACCAGCAGGGTCGCCCCGGTCGCCGCGGCCACCGCTTCGGCCAGCCGGTCGACATAGCGGTCTTCAAGCCGGAGCGAGGCGAAACCGGGATTGCGCATGCGTTCGAGCAGGCTGTGCGGATAGGCCCGGCCCGCGTGCGGCACGGCGATCATGATCGGGATGGCCGAGGGCACCGGCGACTTCACGACATAAGCCGCCACCCCCTCCGCGCCGGGGATTTCCCCACCGGTGCGGATCAACGAATCGGTGGAGGATTTGCCATGCGCAGCCATGCCCATAGCTGGCGCGGAAGCGGCGCTGTGTCAAAGTCGGTCAACGGCTGGCGGCGATGCACAAATTGAGGCAGGATTGTTAACCCGCGATGGGCTATATATCCCTCCTGTCCGGCGCGCATGACGTGCCAGCAATTGCAGGGAGTTTCGAGCAGGCCATGATCCGGATCCTTCTCGCCGAAGACGAAGAAGCCATGCGCACCTACCTGGCACGGGCGCTAACCAACGCCGGTTACGATGTGGTGGCGGTGGATCGCGGCACTGCGGCACTGCCGCTGCTGACCGATCAGCACTTCGACCTGCTGCTCTCCGATATCGTCATGCCCGAGATGGACGGGATCGAACTGGCCCAGCGCTGCGCCGAGGTCAGCCCGGACACCAAGGTGATGTTCATCACCGGCTTCGCCGCTGTCACGCTCAAGGCCTCGCGGGAGGCGCCGCAGGCCAAGGTGCTGTCCAAACCCTTCCACCTGAAGGACCTTGTGCTCGAAGTGCAGCGGATTTTTGGCGAAGCCGTGCAGGCCAGCGTTTGACGCTTGCATCGCCGGGGCGGCCCCATTAAAGGCCACCCCCTGCCGGGCGGGAGACCGCTGGCAAGCTGGAATGGTGCGGGCGTATAGCTCAGTGGTAGAGCACTATGTTGACATCGTAGGGGTCGCAAGTTCAATCCTTGCTACGCCCACCATCAAAAAGGCCACCCGCTCAATGAGTTGGGTGGCCTTTTCATATAAAGCGGAATGGCGCCAAACACCCCAAACGGGGCGTTACGGGGGGCGTTACATCCCGCGGATGCGCTCAATCTCGCGATCGAGATACCAGCGTGCCTTGCGCAAATCTTCGATCGCACCGCCCTTCAGTCCGGCCCGCCAGATGTACTTGACCGCGTTGCCCAGCGTGAAGTTCATGTGCTCGGCGATGGTGATGCACTCGATCCCGGAAGGGTGCGCCTGGTAGTGCGGGGGCGAGATGGGGCTGGGAGGATTGTCATCGCCGTAGAGGAGGGTATTCAGAGCGGTGGGGTGAAAGACGGCCTTTAGATCGTCCCCATCCGGCGCCACCAGCATTGGCCCGCGATCCCATTCATCGTTCTGCGCGCCGGGCGCGCAGCGCTGGGTCGGGCTGCACTGCATCGAGCAGGGTCCGCCGCTCGGGCAGTCGGGCCGTTCATCGCCCGCGATTTCGTCGATCATGTTACTTGCTCCATGTCGCGGAACAGTTTCGGCCGAACGGTGAGCCGCGACGCCTCGCCATCCAGATCATAGGTGATGCCGATCGCCTCACGGGGCGATAGCCAGCCGCCGCGCGCCGAATAGGCATCGCTGGCCGCGAGCGTGGGGTGCTGCATCCAGCGCATCCCCATCTCGTCCTTCTCGTGAAGGTGGTGCTGGTGCCCGCTGTGGCCGTAGCGCGCCGTGGTGGCGCCCCACATGACCGAGTGCTTGGCGGCGAACCAGCCGGGCAGCGCAGCCGGCTTCAGCTTGTGCCCGTGGTGGAAGGCCAGCATGACACACGTAATAGGGGAGCGGGCTGTCCTCGACCGACACACGGGGCTCGTTGCGGAACAGCCGCTTGAACATGACGCGCAGCCATACCGAGCTGCTTTCGTCGTGATTGCCCTCAGCCATAATGACATGCACGCGGTCGTTGCGCTCGAGCGCGGCCGCAATGATGTCCTCAAGGATGTCCACCGCGGCCTCGGCCATCTTCTGAAAGCGGCTGTCAGCGTCAAGGATGTGGCCGTGAGCGGGGGTGACGGGGGTGAGCCCATCGGTGTGCAGGAAGTCGACAAGCTGCGAGAGCACGAGCGTGCCAGCCGGGGGCAAGGCGTAGATCATGCCGATGAAGGATTGGGTCAGCGTCTCGCGGGCGATCGACAAGTCCCAATCTTCGTCGGCTTCGCGCGCCCAGGCCAAGGCGCCGACGTGGCAGTCTGTCATGGTGACAAGGTTGCACAGCTCGGAGTTGGGCGTGTGGCGGGTGGTGCGGGAGAGGCCCAGCGTGCGGGCCGCCTCGCTCATGTTGCCGTCGTGGGCGCGGACTGCTTCGATCGCCGCGAAGGCGAGTGCGTCACTGAGTTGGGGGCGGGGCAATAGCCTCTCCTTCGGCTGCAAGGGCTTGCTGGCGTTCCTCGAAATCGAGCACCGCGTTGAGTTGGGCCAAGTCCTTGGCCGCCTGCGTCATCAGGGGGAGGGCAACGCTCCAAGGTAGTCCGTCTTGGGCGGGCGGTGGGCAAGGTTCGCCGGGAGCGGCACCCGCGGCTGGCGGATCGACGGGGACGGCCGCACGTTCACGGCTGGCAGCGGCGTGGCGCACGCCGATAGCGTGAGCACGAGCATCAATAGCATCATGGCTGGCATAGAGCGCATCGGACGTATCATTGGAGATGAT
>CANJSX010000059.1 GCA_947477055.1 Sphingomonadaceae bacterium
ATTTCCTTGGTCAGCGTGGTGCCCTTGCGCAGCGAAAGCAGCTCGAGCACCGCATATTCCTTGCCGGTCAGATGGACGCGGGCGCCATCGACTTCGACGGTCTTGGCATCAAGGTTCACCGCCAGCTTGCCGGTGCGGATGATCGATTGCGAATGGCCCTTGGAGCGGCGCACCACGGCGTGGATGCGGGCGACCAGCTCGTCGCGGTGGAAGGGCTTGGTCACGTAGTCGTCAGCGCCGAAGCCGAAGCTGCGCACCTTCGAATCCATTTCCGCAATGCCTGAAAGGATCAGCACCGGGGTTTGCACCTTGGCAACGCGGAGCTTCTTGAGCACATCGTAGCCATGCATGTCGGGCAGGTTCAGGTCGAGCAGAATGATGTCGTAATCATAGAGCGTACCGAGGTCGAGACCCTCTTCGCCCAGATCGGTCGAGTAGACGTTAAAGCCTTCACTCGTCAGCATGAGCTCGATGGCCCTCGCCGTGGTCGGTTCGTCTTCGATCAGCAACACGCGCATGGGTAATTCCCCCTTTGCCCGGGATTTCGCGGCCCGCAGCCCCCGACGTGGGACCTGATGGACGCCATTAACCATATGACCAATGAAGATGAAAGGTTAATTTCTCGTAAACGCCCGGAAATGCGCGAGTCGCGGGCGGTGGAGAATTCCCGGCCTCAGCCTTCGATCACGGCGCTGGCCGGGTGGTGCCGATCCAGGTGGCGGCGGATGATCTTCAGGTTGCGGGTGTTGGAGGCGAACAGGAAGTCGAACAGGTCGCCCGCCAGCGGCACCGCGCCGACCGCGAAGTCGAACGCGACATTGCCGGCCATGCGCATGATCTTCCAGCGCGGCATGCCGAGGTTGCGTGCTTCCCACACGCAATAGAGGCCCATTGCTGCGGCCACGGCATCGCCCGCCACTGGCACCAGCCCGGCGATCGCGTCGAGTCCGACCTTTCGGTTGATCACGGGAATGGTGACGGCGCGTTCGAGCAGCAGTTCGAGCGCCTCGATCCGCTGCCGCACCGCAGCGACATCGCGCCCCAAGGGCAGGCTGCTCTTCATTCGCTCAAGACGTTCCATGCCCGTCCAGCCTTTCTGCACGCCGCCGGACCGAT
The DNA here is from genome assembly GCA_947477055.1 of Sphingomonadaceae bacterium. Lineage (GTDB taxonomy): Bacteria > Pseudomonadota > Alphaproteobacteria > Sphingomonadales > Sphingomonadaceae > Novosphingobium. The sequence goes on from CANJSX010000059.1 coordinate 1,117, forward strand.
CCGACGCGTCCTATTTGGGGCGCGTTGCCATCGGCATCAAGGGATGGAGCGCCCAGCGATTGATCGAGAAGCCGGTCACCCGCGGGCTGGCCAGCGACCAGCGCACCGGCACGCCGATGGGAATATAGGCATTGGTCGCCGCCTGCTCCTGCTCTGCTTCGGCCAGCAGTGCGGTGCGGGCGGCTTCGTCGCTGGCCTGCTTGGCCTGCAGCAACCTTGTGTCTGCCGGCGAACTGCAGGGGCCGCGCGCAATCGCGCAGCTCAGCTGGTTGAGGAACCAGATCGCACGGGGATAGCGGGCGACCTGATCGATCACCCTGAGATCGGCCGGGGCATCGGCGGCGACGCGCTGGGCGCTGATGCCGATTGCGCGGAAGTCGCCTTGCAGGCGCCCGAACAGGAGGTCCGCGCCGGGGCCGCCGGGCAAGGCAAGGCGTAGTGGCGGGGCGCCGGGGTTAGCCGACTGCCATTTGTGCACCCGGGCAGAGGCCACCTCGCGCCGGGCGGTCAGCGACATGCCTTCCCAGCGTTCGCCTACTGTACCGGGATCCCCTATTGTTCCTGGCGAGACGATCCGCGTTGTTGCGGCCCAGCCCGAGAGGCCAAGCGCGGCGCCGATCGCGTCGCGGTCGATCGCCAACGCCAGCGCCTCGCGGTTGGCGCGGTCGGCGAGGAAGCCGGTATCGCTTTCGACCTTGAGCCCGAACAGGCCGAGCACCGCGTCCATCCGCAGCGCCCCGCGCAGGAAGCGGCCGCCGGCGGCGCGCGGCAGCTGGTCGTAGCTGCCGCCCAGTACGACGTCGGCCTGGTCCTCGTCGAAACTGGCCACAGCCAGCCGCCCCGGCACGCTGGCCAGCTGGACCGGGCGCATGCTGCTCTGCCAGCCCGGAACCTCAGGCAACCCGAGCTCTTCGGGCGGGATGGCGGTGAGTATGGCGTAATCGCCGGATTGCTTCAGCGCCATCGGCCCGGCGCCGCGGCCGCGGCGGGTCAGGCCGAGTTCGGGCTGGGCAAGCAGTTGCAACAGATCGGGCGAGGGCCGCGAGAGCCGGACTTCGACCACCCGGCCGGCCATCGCCCGGACCTCCTCGACCGCATCGAGATCGAGCGCCAGCGCGGTGCCGCGCAGCGCGGCGAGCGCTGCACGCAGCGCATCGCGAGCGTTCTCGCCGGAGAGCGGCGCGCCATCGAGCCAGGTTCCGTCGCGCAGGCGGAAGATGAAGCTCAGCCCGTCGTCGGTGACGATCCAGCGATCCGCCAGCGCCGGGATGACGCGGCCCTCGGCGTCGAGCGAAACCAGCCCCTCGGTGGTCGCCCCGCGCGCCAGTTGCCCGGCGGGAGGCAGACGGATGCCCTTGGCCAATGCATCGCCCTTGTCACCGATCACCAAGACTTTGAGGGACGCATCACCGGCGCTGTCGCAGGCGGCAAGGGCGAGCGGCAGGAGTGCGGAAAGGAGAAGGCGGTGACGCAGCGGCATCGTTGCGGTGGTAGGTCAATGGCCCGGGTCCGGCAAGCCGGAGAGCCGGTGCTACGATCAGATCTTGCGGAGAACGTCGCCCCGGTCATGCCGCGAAACAGGGAGCGGCGCCTTGCTGAAGCGCGGCGTTCCCTCGCCCGGAATCATCGAAGTGCGCGCCAGCTTGGGATCGATTTCCTCGCTGAAGGCAATTCCGAAGCGTTCGGCCTGGGCCCAGGCGACCGCGCCATCGGCCCAGCCAATATTGCGCAGATTGACCTTGACCGGATCGCCGCGCGTTACCTTGAGTGGCGCTTCGGCCATCAGCCCACCGGTAGAAAGATTGCGAATCTTGACCCGGTGCTCCGTACCCGAGCCTTCAAGCCGCAGGTCGGCCAGCACGAACAGACTGTCGCGCGCAATATGTCTGTTTTTGCTGTCACTCATCGCGACTGGACCGTGCCTCGCAAGTTGCCATTTGGGTGCAGGTGCAGATTAGCACAGCCTGCGCTCCGGTTCTACATAGCGCGAATTGGCAAACGATGCCTTAACGATTGTAACACGGGCGCACAGGCAATCGGCGCAGCGCCAGATCAATCGCCGCGCGAGATCTTTTCGCGGCGTTCGTGGGCTTCCTGCGCTTCAACCGTCATCGTCGCGATCGGGCGCGCGGTCAGACGGCCAAGCCCGATCGGCTCTCCGGTAACTTCGCAGTAGCCGTATTCGCCTTCCTCGATCCGGCGCAGGGCGGAATCGATCTTGGCGATCAGTTTGCGCTGGCGGTCACGGGTGCGCAGCTCGATCCCCCAGTCGGTCTCGCTCGAGGCGCGGTCGTTGAGATCGGGTTCGCGGATCGGGCCGTCCTGCAGGCTCTGCAGCGTGTCGGCAGCCGATACGAGGATCGACTTCTTCCATTCGATCAGCAGGCGGCGAAAATAGTCAAGCTGCGGCTCACCCATATAGGGCTCGGTATCCGTAGGTGCATACTCACCGGAAATAGTGCGCTTCGCTTTCGCTAATACGTCGATTTCGTCAGTCATAGCCGTTGGCATCTAAGTCTCCGCGCAAATGCCAACCGCACACCGGTATCCTGCTGTCCCGGGCATTCCCGGCAACTGCCCGACGGGCGGTTTCGCCGCGCCTATACTGGCCGCCTCAAGGCCGCACAAGCGGGAATGCATGGAAGCTGTGCGCAATCGGAACAAGACCCGCAAGATCGCAGATTTCCTGGGCTTTTCGGCCATCGACCTCATTCTGAAACTCTTTCGCAAAGAAATCGCAACCTGCGTTAACTACTTGTTGACCATAGAGGCGCGAACTTGGCCTCGCCGGAAGCTTACTGGACCGGCGATTTTTGGGGGCTGACAATGGGAACGAACTGGATTCACGATCGTGGTGCCGCAGGTAACTTCTCCAGTGCGATTGCACTGGAGATCACCGGCGCAGACCTGCTGGTCGCCACCTGCCTCGCCGCTGCGGCGCTGGGGGATATCAATGCCTACTACGATCTCGGGGTCGCCTATTCGACCGGCAGCCACGGCGTGGATTGCGATCTGGTCGAGGCCCACAAATGGTTCAACCTCGCCGCGGTCTCCGGCCATTCGGAAGCCGCCATGTGCCGCGCCGACATCTCCGACGAAATGACCGCCCGCGAAATCGCCGAAGCGCAGCGCCGCGCCCGCGAATGGATCGCCGCCACCAGCCGCCGCGCCGCCTAACCTTTGCGGAACGGCGTCCGCTCTCCAAGATGAAGCCGCTGCTCCGCGACACCAGTCCGTTCCTGCTCGAGGAAATCGGCCACTGCAGCGCGAAAGCCCGGGTGGTGGATATAGTGGGCCGACCAAGTCTGCACCGGCTCATAACCCCGCGCCAGCTTGTGCTGCCCCTGCGCCCCCGCCTCGACCCGTGACAGGCCGAGCTCGATCGCCACATCGATCGCCTGATAATAACACAGCTCGAAATGCAGGAAGGGCTTGTCGACCACAGCCCCCCAATAGCGCCCGTAGAGCGCCTCCGGCCCGATGAAGTTGAGCGCCCCCGCGATCGGCTCGGTGCCGACAAAGGCCAGCACCAGCACGATCCGCTCCGCCATCCGCTCACCCAGCAGGGTGAAGGCCGCGCGGGTCAGATAGGGGTGCCCCCATTTGCGGCTGCCGGTGTCCTGATAGAAATGCCAGAACGAGTCCCAGTGCTCGGGCTTGATCGCCGCGCCGGTCAGCCGCTCAATCGTTACGCCTTCCTGCGCCGAGGCCCGCTCCTTGCGGATGTCCTTGCGCTTGCGCGAGGACAGCTCGCCAAGGAAATCCTCGAAACTGGCGTAGCCCCGGTTCTCCCAATGATACTGGATATCGCAGCGGGGCATCCACCCGGCGGCCTCGAACAGCGGCAACTGCGCCGGCTCGATGAAGGTGGCGTGGGCCGAAGACAGGCTGTTGTCGGCGCAGACCTGCTCGGCGGCGGCGAGCAGCGCCGGGGCCAGAGCGGGAGCGCCCAGCAGGCGCGGTCCGGTGGCCGGAGTGAAGGGCACCGCGATCTGGAGCTTGGGGTAATATTCACCCCCGGCGCGGTGCCAGGCATCGGCCCAGGAGTGATCGAAGACATATTCGCCCTGGCTGTGCGTCTTGACATAGGCCGGCAGCGCGGCGGCGAGGCTGCCGTCCGCCGCTGCGATCGTGATCGGCGCCGGGCTCCAGCCGCTGCGCTCGCCGACACTGCCGGAATCCTCGAGTGCGGAGAGGAAGGCGTGTGAGAGGAACGGGTTGCCGTCAGACAACGCGTCCCATTTGGCAGCGGGCAGCGAGCCGACCGAAGGGGCGATCCGGGCAATGACGTCATCCGCGCTCACGCCACCCCTGCTCCCTCGGCAATCGGCGCGTCGGCATGCTCGGTGGCGCGGGCGCGCAGCTCCGGGCTGCGCACGGTCCAGCTCGGCAGCGCCAGGCCACGCGCGCGCTGGGCGGCAGCGAAGCGGCTCGGCAGGTCGCGGATATCGTAGGCGAGGAAGTCGGGCCGGGCGACCCACAGCCAGAGGTGGCGGCGGAGGCTGCCCAGTATCGGCCGGTCGTGCTCCTCGGTCATCACCAGCCCGCGCGGGGTTGCCGGTGAGTGGCGCGCGAACCAGCGGGAGACGCGGGGGTCGAAGCTCATGATCGCTAGGTCGCCGGGGCGCCCCTTTATTGCGCGTGACACTGCCTCGCACAGCGGCGCGTAGGGTGTTCCGGCGCGTGACTTGATCTCGATGAGCAAGGGCGCGCGCCCATCGATGAGGTCGAGCACTTGCGGCAGGGTAGGGATGCCGTCCGCGCCGCCGGTCAGGCGGATCGCGCCCAGTTCTGTGGCAGTCCGCTCGCTCACCGGCCCGCGCTCGGCGGTCAGCCGGTCCAGCTCCCAATCGTGGAAGACCACCGCCGCGCCATCGGCGCTGCACTGCACGTCAAGCTCGATCCCCATGTCGCGCGCGATCGCTGCTGCGAAGCCGGTTTGTGAATTCTCCGGAATGTCCGGTCCATGCAGCCCGCGATGCGCAAATTCATGGGCGCCGATCCACGCCACCTTGCGCGGGTCCGGGGCCGGCGCCAGCCAGCGGTCAAGCAGGCCGGACAGCGACAATCGCATCAACCTCCACGGCGACACCCAGCGGCAGCGCGGGCACGCCGACGGCACTGCGGGCATGCTTGCCAGCCTCGCCGAACACCGCGACCATCAGCTCCGAGGCGCCGTTGACCACCTTGGGCTGGTCGGTGAAGTCACCCGTCGAATTGACGAAACCGCCCAGCTTGACGATCCGCTCGACCCGTTCGAACGAGCCGAGCGCGGCCTTGAGCTGCGCGAGGATCATCAGCCCGCAGCCCTGCGCCGCGTGCACCCCGTCTTCCAGCGAGACGTCTTCGCCGAGCCGGCCCTTGACCAGTTCGCCGTTCACGAAGGAAACCTGGCCCGAAACATGCGCGAGGCCCCCCGCGATCACCACCGGGACATAGGCCGCCACCGGGGCGGCCGGGGCAGGCAGGGTCAGGCCAAGCGCGGCCAGTTTTGCTTCGACTTCGGCGTCAGTCATCACTCTCTCCGTAAATCCGCTCGAGCAACCAGGGCAAGGCCTTGTCCCAGCTGTCGATCCTGGCATGGGCGTGTCCCGCCTCATGCGCGCATTTGATATGCGGGGCGAGCAGCGGCTCACCGCACAGATGCAGCCGCGTCACATGCGGCGCGAGTTCGGCGACCGAGCCGTGGTGCTGGGCAATGTCATCGATGAACACGGCGCGGCTCGGGGCATATTCGGCCATGATCGCCTGAAGCGCAGGGCCTTTGGGGCCAAGGTTGGTGAAGACCCGGGCGTGGATCCCGTGGTCGGCCAGCTGGCGGGTGCGCGGATCGCGGTGGTGGTCGGGGAGGTTGGTGAGGATCACCACGTCGGCCTCTTCGGCCAGCCGGTTGATCCCCGCGACCGCCCCGGCGATCGGATACTGGCGGTGCATCTCGCCCTTGAAGAAGTCGCCGAGCAGCGCCCAGACCTTGTCCTGCGCGACCGCCTCGCCGCTGTCCTTGTAGCGCACCGCCTTCGAGAAATCGTTGCCGTTCATGTGGAAGGTTATGTCGTGCTGCTCGTCCAGCCAGTGGCCGAAGGGCACGACCATATGCAGTAGCACCTCGTCGCAATCGGAGATCACCAGCGGGCGGCTCATGCGGCAATCCTTTCGCGGGCAGCTGCCAGTTGCTGCGGCGTCACCCCCAGGGCATCTGCTGCGGCCAGCAGGTCAGGCTCGTGCGCACAGAGGAAATCGAGCACCGCGACCAGCATTCCCGGATCGCCGAGGCCGGCGCGCAATTCGTCAGGGGTCAGCCCGGTCAGGTCGAGCAGGCGCTGCGCCCGGCCGGAATCGCCCAGCACCCAGCTCAGCGCGGAAAGCGCCAGTGCCTGCGCAGCCTCGGTACGTGCCGTCGGGCCGGCGGGGGATGGTGTGTCGCGGAGAATTGTCAGCCTCGTGTCCAGCGCGTAGGGCAAGAGCCATGGCAAAGCGCATCCTCGTTGTCGAGGACAACGACCTCAACCGGAAACTGTTCTGCGACGTGCTGAAGAGCCAGGGCTATGCGGTGGAACCCGTGGCCGATGGGCTGGAGGCGCTCGACCGGGCGCGGCAATTCGTGCCCAACCTGATCATCATGGATATCCAGATGCCGAATGTCTCGGGGCTGGACCTGATCGAGGCGGCCAAGAAGGACGCCACGCTGCGCGCCATCCCGGTGCTGGCCGTCACTGCCTATGCCGGCAAGGGCGACGAGGAGCGGATCCGGGATGCCGGGGCGGAGGGCTATCTCGCCAAGCCGGTTTCGATCGGCCCGTTCATGGCTGCGGTGAAGGCGTTGGTCGAACGCGCCGTCTAGCCCTCAGGGCAGCGGTGCGCCCTTGCTGATCCACCAGGCGAAACCGGCTGCTGGCAGCGCGCAGGCTATCGCCAGCCAGGCCGGCGCCAGTTTCGGCTGTGCCACCACGCCTTCGACCTCCCGCTTGCCGGTGATCATCGGGGTGACCAGATTGTCGCGCTTGACCAGGCGGTAGAACAGGATTGCCGCGATGTGCAGTCCGATCACGATCAGGATCAGGTCGAACCCGAGGTTATGCCATTCGCGGGCGGAATCCGCCGCGTCATACGAGACGAGGTAGGACAGCGGCCCGGATTCCAGCCCGTCGACATCCTGCGCAAACAGCCCGAAGCCTGCCTGCCCCCCGAGCAGGAGCAGCATGATCGCTACGCTCCAGCCGCCGACCGGGTTATGGCCGAGCCCCGCCGGACCTCCGCGCAGATAGGCGAGGATCGCTCCCGGCCCCCTGATGAAGGACGCAAAACGCGCGGTGGCGCTGCCCACCAAGCCCCACAGGATGCGGAAGGCGACCAGGCCGATCATCACCAGACCGATAGTCTTGTGGCGATCGAGATCGCCTTCCTCGCCGGTCCACCACAGCGCGGGGAGTAGGAGCACGAAGGTCCAGTGGACCAGCCGGACCGGCAGGTCCCAGAGTCGAAGCGTCGTCGTCATGCCGCTGCCGTCATTCCTTCAGGCGGAAGACATCGTGGCAGGCTTTGCAGCTGCCGCCGGTGGCGCCAAAGGCGACGCGGACGCGGGCGATATCGCCGCTGCGCGCTGCGGCCTGCAGCCCGCGCGTGGCGGTGACCATGGCGGCGGCATCGCGGTGGAATTCGGGAAGGCGGGTCCAGATAATCGGCAGGGCCTGGGTCTTGACCCCGGCTTCCGGCCCGGTGCCGCGCGGGAAGCCGCCGACCACGTGCGGAGCCGCCCTGGCGAGCGCATCGGAATTGGTGCGAATCACCGCCATATTGGGCGCGGGGGTCTTCATCTCATCGACGATGCCTTTCATCGCCTGGCCCATCGCCTTGAAGTTGGTCTGGCGGGCAGTGATCGTGTCGGACGGGGCAGCGAGCAGCGCGGCGCTGCCGAAGACGGCGATGGAAATTCCCGCAGCAATTCCCGCGGCAAGGCGGACTTTGGAACTCGGCACGGATGATTCTCCCGTTTGCGACGCGCGGGCCACATGCCGCGCGCGTTTTGTCGGCGCACTGCATAGCAAGGCAAAGCGCCGGTTGAGAATGGTTTTTCGTCGATAGATAGCATTCGGCGCGATTGACGTAGGCTGCGCCCTCGTTATAGTTTCCATTGTAACTATAACGAGTCCTGATCATGCCCGACCTGTTCGAAAATCCGCTCGGCCTTGATGGCTTCGAGTTCATCGAGTTCTGCGCGCCCGAAAAAGGCCTGCTCGAGCCGGTATTCGCGTCGCTCGGCTTCACCCGCATCGCCCGGCACCGCTCAAAGGACGTGCAGCTGTGGCGGCAGGGCGGGATCAACCTGATCGCCAATTACGAGCCGCGCAGCCCGGCCGCCTGGTTTGCCGCCGAGCATGGCGCTTCGGCCTGCGGGATGGGCTGGCGGGTGCGCGATGCGGCCACGGCGTATGCCGAAGCGATCGCGCGCGGGGCGGAGCCGGTCGAGATCCGGACCGGGCCGATGGAACTGCGGCTCCCGGCGATTCGCGGGATCGGCGGGGCGATCATCTATCTGCTCGACCGCTATGGCGAGGGCCTGTCGATCTACGATATCGACTTCGTCTACGAGGAAGGGGTTGACCGGCACCCGGCCGGCGCCGGCTTCCACACGATCGATCACCTCACCCACAATGTCTACGGCGGGCGGATGGATCACTGGGCGCATTTCTACGAGCGCGTCTTCGGCTTCCGCGAGATTCGCTATTTCGACATCAAGGGCGAATATACCGGGCTGACCAGCCGGGCGATGACCGCACCTGACGGCAAGATCCGCATCCCGCTCAACGAAGAGGCGAAGTCGGGAGGAGGCCAGATCGAGGAATTCCTGCGCCAGTACAACGGCGAGGGGATCCAGCACATCGCCTTCGCCTGTGATGATCTGCTGGCCTGCTGGGACCGGCTCAAAGCGCTGGGCGCGCCCTTCATGTCACCCCCGCCCGAGGCCTATTACGAGATGCTGGAAGAGCGCCTGCCCGGGCACGGCGAACCAGTCGATGCCCTGCAGCAGCGCGGCATTCTGCTTGACGGATCGACCGAGGACGGCGATGCGCGGCTGCTGTTGCAAATCTTTTCCGAAACGATGATCGGCCCGGTTTTCTTCGAGTTCATCCAGCGCAAGCGCGACGAAGGCTTCGGCGAGGGCAATTTTACCGCCCTGTTCAAGTCGATGGAACGCGACCAGTTGCGCCGGGGTGCGCTCGCCGGGCAGGAGAGTGCCTGATGACGACTGCCCCCACCCTCAAAAGCATCCACCACGTCGCCTATCGTTGCCACGATGCCGCCGAGACGGTCGCGTGGTACGAGCGCATGCTGGGGATGGCCTACATCACCGCCTTCGCCGAGGATCACGTGCCCTCGACCGGCGCGTTCGATCCCTACATGCATGTCTTCCTCGATTGCGGCGGCGGCAACATCGTCGCCTTCTTCGAGCTGCCGAGGCAGCCGGAGATGGACCGCGATCGCAACACCCCGGAATGGGTCCAGCACCTCGCCTTCCAGGTTGCCGATTTCGATGCGCTGCTCGCCGCCAAGGCCCACCTCGAGGCGCAGGGTGTCGATGTGCTCGGCCCGACCTACCACGGCGTGTTCCGCTCGATCTATTTCTTCGATCCCAACGGCCATCGGCTCGAGCTGGCCTGCAACATCGGCACGCCCGAGCAGTTCGCCGAACTGCGCGAGCTGGCACCGGTGATGCTCGAGGAATGGAGCCGCACCAAGATCGCGCCCAAGCACGCGGCCTGGCTGCATCAGGATCCTGACAAGGTTCAGCCGTAAGCGCGCAGGAACAGGCCGGCGGCGTTGTCCGCTTCGGCCCGGATCGCGGTCGAACTTGGCGAGTCAATTACCCCCAGCATCGCTCGCTGATGCATGCCTGCTAGGCACAAATGGGTCAGCTGTTCGGCTGCCAGAGCGCTGTTCGTGACCATTAGCTGGCCGCGCTCGGCCGCACCGGCGAGATAATCTGCCATGATCTTGCGGGTGATGGCCGGCGCACGCTCGTAAAAGATCCGGCCGACCTCTGGAAAGCGCTGCGATTCGCCGATGACCAGGCGGTAGAGGGCGATCGCCTCGGGCGAGCAGATACGCTCGACGAATCGCCGGCAGAAGCTGCGGATCGCCCGCTCCGGCGGATCGGCGGGGTTGAGCGTGACTGCAACCAGCTCGCGGAAGGATGCGGTCGCGCGGTCGAGCACCGCAGCAAAGAGTTGCTCCTTCGAGGGGAAATAGCTCCACAGCGTGCCCTTGGAGCCGCCCAGTTCCGCCGCAATCGCGTTCATCGTCGTGGCCGCGTAGCCACGTTCGAGAAAGGAGCGCTGCGCCACGTTGAGGATCGCTTCGCGGCGACTGGCGCGGCGAAGCTCCCGGCGGCCCGATGGTGGGCTGGTGGCGGCACTTCCGATCATTACCGTACTTTATGGTATGATTTTCTGGTTGACAAGCCGCCGCTCGGCTTTCATTCCTAAAACCATACTTGCCGGTATGAATAGTTGATGATCATCACCTCACTTTTGCGCCTCGCACCGCTGGCCGTAACCCTCGCCTTGCTGGCGGGTTGCGCTGCTGTGCCCGATACTGGCCCGCGCCATGTGCCGATCGCGCCGCAGACCCTGTCCGCCACACGAAGCCTGCCCGGCAGTGCCGAAGGGCTGTGGCCGCAGATGGCGATGTGGCGCAGCTATGCCGATCCGCAGATGGGCGTGCTGATCGAGGAAGGGCTGGCAAATTCGCCGGACTTAGCTGCCGCGCTGGCCCGGGTTCGCGCCGCCGCAGCGATGGCGCAGGAAGCGCGCGGCGCGACGCTGCCCTCGCTCGATCTTGGCGGCAGCACCAGTCTCGACAAGCGCAGCTACAACAACGGCTTTCCCAAGCAGTTCGTGCCCAAGGGCTGGAACGATGGCGGCGAAGTCAGCGCCACGCTGGGCTTCGATCTCGACCTATGGGGCCGCAACCGCGCAGCCCTCGCCGCCGCCAAGGGTGAGGCCCGGGCGGCAGA
>CANJSX010000060.1 GCA_947477055.1 Sphingomonadaceae bacterium
CCGCTTCGAGAAACGCTGGTAATGTCCAATCTGCACGACCTGGATCCCATCGACGCCAAGATCGCCGCGCGCAACGTCTCCGTCTTTTACGGCGAGAAGCGCGCGATCGACGACGTCTCGATCGACATATCCTCGGAATATGTCACAGCCTTCATCGGCCCCTCGGGTTGCGGAAAGTCGACCTTCCTGCGCTCGTTCAACCGCATGAACGACACGATCCCAGGCGCACGGGTGGAAGGCGAGATACTGCTCGACGGGCAGGACATCTACCGCTCCGGCATGGATGTGGTGCAACTGCGCGCCCGCGTTGGCATGGTGTTTCAGAAGCCCAACCCCTTCCCCAAGACGATCTTCGAAAACGTCGCCTACGGCCCGCGCATCCACGGTCTTGCCGCCAGCCGCAGCGAACTGGACGAGATCGTCGAGCGCTCGCTGACCCGCGCCGGACTGTGGGACGAAGTGAAAGACCGCCTCACAGAAAGCGGCACCGCCCTCTCTGGTGGCCAGCAGCAGCGCCTGTGCATTGCCCGCGCGATCGCGGTCGATCCCGAGGTGATCCTGATGGACGAGCCCTGCTCGGCGCTCGATCCGATCGCCACCGCACGAATCGAGGAGCTGATCTTTGAGCTGCGGGGGCGCTACTCGATCGTTATCGTCACGCACTCGATGCAACAGGCTGCGCGCGTTTCGCAGCGCACCGCCTTTTTCCACCTCGGCAAGGTTGTGGAATTCGGCAAGACCTCCGACATCTTCACCAATCCGCGCGAAGAGCGCACCCAAGACTACATTACGGGCCGTTACGGCTGAGGACAGGCTCCACAATGGCACAAGAACATACCGTCAAGGCATTCGACGAAGACATCACCAAGCTGCGCGGCCTGATTGCCGAGATGGGTGGGCTGTCGGAAGTAGCGATCGCTGAATCGATGGAGGCGCTCGTCAAGGGCAATCCCGAACTGGCCGAAGGGGTGATCGCCCGCGACAGGCGGATCGATGCGCTCGAGGTCGAGGTCGACAGGCTCGCCGTGCGGATCATCGCCCTGCGCGCGCCGATGGCGGGCGACCTGCGCGAGGTGATCGCCGCGCTCAAGATCGCTGGCGTGATCGAGCGGATCGGGGACTATTCGAAGAATATCGCCAAGATCTCCAACAAGATCGAAGGCCGCAAACGCTTCGAGCCGTTGACGTTGATCCCGGCGATGGCCGATGTCGCAGCCAGCATGGTCCACGATGTGATGACCGCCTATGCCGCGCGCGATCCGGTGCTGGCGCAGGAAGTGGTCGAGCGCGACGAGAAGGTCGATGCCTTCTACAACTCGATCTTCCGCACACTGGTCACTCACATGATGGAGAATCCCGCCACCATCTCCAGCGTGGCCGAACTGCTGTTCGTCTGCCGAAACCTGGAACGGATCGGCGATCACGCCACCAACGTCGCCGAAATGGTCTATTATGCGGCCACCGGCGATTATCTCACAGACAAGGAAGCGCTCACGCGCGGATAGCTTATGCCAGAACCCCGCTTGCTTCTGGTCGAGGACGACCCGGCTCTAGCCGAATTGCTCGAATTCCGTTTCCGCCAGGAGGGCTATGTCGTCTCGGTGACGCCAGACGGCGACGAGGCATTGTTGCTGGCCGCCGAAGAGGCGCCCGATCTGGTCGTGCTTGACTGGATGATCGAGGGCACCTCCGGGATCGAGGTCTGCCGCCGCCTGCGCCGCGACAAGGCGACAGCGCATGTCCCGATCATCATGCTCACCGCCCGCAGCGATGAGGATGACAAGATCCGCGGGCTCGATACCGGGGCCGATGATTACCTGACCAAGCCCTTCTCCCCGCGCGAGCTGGTGTCCCGGGTCAACGCGATCCTGCGCCGGATCCGGCCGGCACTGGCCGGAGAAACGCTCACTGTCGGCGATCTGACGCTCGATGCCACCGCTCACCGCGTCACCCGGCGCGGACAAACGCTTTCGCTCGGCCCGACCGAGTTCCGCCTGCTGCGCTTCCTGATGGAGCACCCGGGCCGGGTGTTCTCGCGGGTGCAATTGCTCGACGCAGTGTGGGGCACCGAAAGCGACATCGAACTGCGCACGGTCGACGTCCACATCCGCCGGTTGCGCAAAGGCATCGAGCATGCCGAGGCGCCCGACCCGGTGCGGACCGTCCGTTCCGCCGGCTATGCGCTGGAAGCGGTGCGCTAAAACGCATCCCCGCCCGGCCGCATCCGGCGGCGGGCTTCTGCGGCGCTCTGGCCATACCAGCGCCGTGTTGCGCGGGACAGTGCGCTTTCGTCGCTGAAGCCTAGTGCTTCGGCGATCGCGGCAAGGCTGGGCCGGGCCGGGCGGCGGACCATTGCCTCGAACACCGCCTGATTGCTCGCATCGCGCAATTGCCGCAGCGAGATGCCCTCGCGATCGAGGTGACGCTCCAGCGTGCGCAGCGAAACGCCCAGCCGGTGCGAAATATCTTCGCCGGTAACCCGCCGCTCCGTGCCGTCGCCGAGCAGATTGGCAACCCGCACCCCCCAGTTGTCGACTCGGTTGTCGGCCTGGAGCTGTGCTTCGAGGGCAATTTTCATCGCCAGGTAGCCGCGGGGATTGGCGAGGTTCGATGGCTTTTCCAGCAGCCGCCGCGGGATCAGCGCGGCCTGCGTCTCTGCCTCCCACACCACCTGGCATTTGAAGATGTCGCGCAATTGGGACTCGCCCAATGGCGGCTTGCCGGCGATGTGCACGATCATCTTTTCGGCCACGCCGGGATAGGCAATCTCCAACACGGTCTGCAGGTTGAGATCGCAAAGGGCGCCAAGCATCTGCCACTCGGTCGCCGGAACCAGCTCGGTCCGGGTCGATGCCAGCGCGACATATTGCGCGTCCTGCCGCGTGTGCCAGCGCATCACCGGCCAGCGCGCGGTGCCATAACGGGCGACGACATCGACCAGGTCGCCCAGCGTCGGGGCAAAGCGCATTGCCCCTTCGAGATCGCCTTGCACGTCGAGACTCCACAACACCGGCATGCGCAGATACCAGCCCTCGCCCATCACGTTGCGCAGGTTTTCGCACACCCGCCACAGCACGGCGGAGTCCAGTTCGAAATCCGGCGCAGCAAGCTGGGCGGGCGTGATGTCCGTGCCGGAAAACAGCAGGGCGTGCATTTTCGGCGAGGCGGCAAACTGCCCGATTCCCCTACGGAAATGCTGCAAGGGAAGCGTGGTCAAATCAAACCTCCGTGCCGCTTCGGACGCAACATGTCGTGTTATGCCCGATGAGTGGCAGATTCGGCCCTGTTTGACGTCATGTCAATCCGTCATCTTCCCGAAGGTTAAGTGCGGACTGGAAGCCGGATCAACCGGACGGATACGAGCCGCGGGTCGCCTTGGGAGAGATGGCAGAGGGCGTCAGCGCCGGCTGGCTAGTTTCCGATTTGCACGGGCGCAAAACATCTCCCCCAACAGCTTCATTCAGACCGGGATAGCGCAACCCCCTCTGCCGCGTCGAACGCACATGCACAAAGGGCCGCCCTTGCGGACGGCCCCCTTGCTTGATCTCGTATCGGATCAGTCCAGCTCAATCCCGCCCGGCAGCGGCGCCACCGGCTGCGGCGGTGCGTCCGGATCTTCCTCGTGAACCTCGACCAGTCCGCGGCCAACGTGGCTCTTGCGGTAACCATAGAGGAAATAGCAGACCAGCCCGACCGCTCCCCAGATCGGCAACACGATCATCGCGTCAAACGGCAGGTTGACGAAGAGGAACACGCAGCCGCCTGCCGCTAGCGGGCCGACCAGCCACACCAGTGGCGTGCGGAACGGACGGTGCCGGCCAGGATCGCGCACTCGCAGGATCATGACTGCAACCGCAACCATGAAGAAGGCGAACAAGGTGCCCGAGTTGGAGATGTCCGCCAGCTTGCCCACCGGCAGCAGCGCGGCGGCGATCGCCACGCCGATCCCGGTGATCAGCGTCACGATATGGGGTGTCTTCCACTTGGGGTGCACCGTCGCCAGCTTCTCGGGCAGCAGCCCGTCACGCGCCATGACGAAGAAGATGCGGGTCTGGCCGAACATCATCATCAGGATCACCGAAGGCAGCGCGAGGTTGGCCGCGAGGCCGATCAGATCCCCCGCGACGGTATAGTTGACCGAGCGCAGCACATGCGCCAGCGCCTCGTTCGAACAGACCAGCGGAGTGGTCCCCTGCGCCAGGAGGGCTGCGCATTGCTGGGTGAATTCCGCCGAACCGGGCGCGACGCCGATCGCAGTGGGCTGAGCACCCGTTGCACCGATCGCACCGGCGGCGACCAGCAGGTAGAACACCGTGCAGATCGCGAGGCTGCCCATCAGCCCGATCGGCACATTGCGCTGCGGGTTCTTGGTTTCCTCGGCCGCGGTCGACACCGCATCGAAGCCGACATAGGCGAAGAAGATCGAGGCCGCGGCCCCGACGATGCCCATGCCGCTCGTTCCCGGGGGGCCAAACCAGCCGTTGGGCGCAAAGGGTGCGAAATGCTCGCCATTGATTAGCGGCAGGCTCAACGTGACGAACATGGTCAGCGCGAGCACCTTGATCGCCACCAGCGCGGCATTGAAGTTGGCGCTTTCCTTGGTGCCGATCATCAGCAGCCAGGTAACGCCACCCGCCACAGCGATCGCCGGAACATTGATGATCCCGGTCGAAAAGTCGGGCCCGGCCATGGTCCAGGTCGGCCCGGCCTGCAGCATCAGGGGCAATTCAAACCCGGTCCAACTCTTCACAAGCCCCATGAAGTAACCGGACCAACCCACGCAAACTGCTGATGCAGCCACGGCATATTCAAGGATCAGCGCCCAGCCGACCATCCAGGCCAGCATCTCACCGACCACGGCGTAGGTATAGGTATAAGCGGAACCGGAAACCGGCACCATCGAGGCCAGTTCCGAATAACACAACGCTGCCACCGCACAGACCAGACCGGCGATGATGAAGCTGTACATCATGCCCGGCCCGGCTTTTTGCGCGGCGGCGGCGGTCAGCACGAAAATGCCGGTACCGATGATCGCGCCGATCCCCAGCAGCGTGAGCTGGACGGGGCCGAGCGAGCGATGGAGCGATTTCTTTTCTGCTGTCGCCAGAATGGCATCCAGCGATTTGACACGACCGAACATGCGGTTCTCCCGAAGGAATTGCTATGGCCGGGAAGCTAGCGGCAATGCGGCCTTTGGCAAGCCCCGAAGGCTCGCCCTTCCCCAGCCCTGCCTGAACCGCTAGAACCGTCCCATGTCCACAACCTTCCAGCTCGACACCGGCACCAGCCGCGCCAACCCCACCCCCGCGCCGATGAAGCGCCTGACCGTGCCGGCGATCCACCAGCGCAAGGTGGACGGCACCACCGCCGAACCCATCGTGGTGCTCACCGCCTATACCGCGCGGCAGGCCCAGTTGCTCGACGCGCATTGCGACGTGCTGCTGGTCGGCGACAGCCTTGGCCAGGTGATCTACGGCCTGCCCTCTTCGGTGCCGGTAACGCTCGAAATGATGGCGGCGCACGGCGCAGCGGTGGTGCGCGGCAGCTATCACTCGGTGGTGGTGGTCGACATGCCCTTCGGCAGCTACGAAGCCTCGCCCGAACAGGCCTTCGCCAGCGCGGCGCGGCTGCTCAAGGAGACCGGCTGCGCCGCGATCAAGCTCGAAGGCGGCGAGGCGATGGCGCCGACGGTGGAATTCCTGGTCAAGCGCGGCATCCCGGTGATGGGCCATGTCGGGCTGACCCCGCAGGCGGTAAACGTGCTCGGCGGCTACAATGCGCGCGGGCGCACCAAGGTTGAAGCGACGAAGATCATTGCCGACGCCAAGGCGCTCGACGATGCCGGCGCCTTCGCTATCGTGATCGAGGGCGTGGTCGAGCCGATCGCGATCGAGGTGACCAAAGCGGTCGGCTGCCCAACCATCGGCATCGGCGCCTCAGCGCAGTGCGACGGGCAGGTGCTGGTTACCGAGGACATGCTCGGCATGTTCGACCGCGTCCCGCGCTTCGTAAAGCGCTACGAGGCGATTGCGGATGTCATCTCCGGCGCGGCAGCCAAATATGCCGAGGAAGTGCGCTCGCGGACATTTCCCGGGGTGGAGCAGACCTACCAGCCGAAGTGATGGGCGCTCAGCCCTCCCTCAGCCGCCTCGCTATCGGGGCTGCCACCACCATCTGCGCCAGGTGATAGACCAAGAGCGGCATCAGGATGATCCCGGCGCTGGCTGGCGGGAACAGCACCGTGGCCAGCGGCGCGCCCATCGCGATGCTCTTCTGCGCTCCGGCGAAGACCACCGAGATGCGGTCGGCATGGCCGAGCCGCAGGAGCCGGCCGAGCAGCCAGGCCCCGCCGTAGCCCACCACCAGCAGCACCGCGCAGCCCGCGATCAGCAGGCCCCAGTCCGACAGATGCACGCGGTGCCAGATCCCCTCGGCCACCGCCCCGGAGAAGGCGGTGTAGACGGCCAGCCCGATCGTCCCGCGCTCAAGGAAGGTGGTCGCCTTGCGGTGCCCCTTGATCCAGTGCCCGGCAAAACCCTGCGCCGCCTGCCCGATCACGAAGGGCAGCAGCAACAGGGTCATCACCCTGACCAGCGTGGAACTTGTGAAGCCCTCGCCGCTGGTCCCGGCCAGCGCGGAGAACAGCGGCGCGCTGACGAAAACACCGATGATGTTGAGCAGCGCGGCGGCAATCACCGAGCTCGCGACATTGCCCCCGGCGATCGAACTATAGGCCGTAGCCGACTGCACGGTCGAGGGGAGCACGCCGAGGTACAGGAAGCCCAGCGCCAGCGCCGGCGGCAGAAGCGGCAGGGACAGCTGCCACATCCCCCACCCGGCCAGCGCCATCACCCCGAACACGAACAGCGTCAGCGGCAGCAGCAGGCGCCAGTTGCGGATCCCGGCCCAGACCTCGGCGCGGGCAATCTTGAGGCCGTAGAGCAGGAACAGCACGAACACTGCGATGTTCGAGACATCCTGCACCACCTCGTGCAACCCGCCGGTCGCCGGCAGGATCGTCGCGATGACGATTGCCGCGGTGACCAGCCGCACCATCGGATCGAACCATTTCAGCATCGGGTCACTCCGGCATCCGCACCGGCGGCGCGGGAGTTAGTGAGAAGCGCGGGGCGGGCGCCGGCTGAATCACCCCGCCGACCTCGACAAAGGTGCCGCGCGCGACATTATGCGGCTCGCGCGGCGCCTCGGACAGTGTCAGCACGGGCGCGAAGCAGGTTTCGGTGTGATCGAGCAGCGCGCACCATTCATCACGGGTGCGTGTGCGGAAGATCGCAGCCAGGCGCTGCTTGAGTTCGGGCCAGCGTGAGCGGTCCATCGGCGCGGCAAAACCCGGGTCGCCCGTCAGCCCGAGCTTTTCGAGCAGCAGCGCTTGGAACTGCGGTTCGATCGCGCCGATCGAGACATATTTCCCGTCCGAAGTCTCATAGGTGTCGTAGAAATAGGCGCCGCCATCGCAGACGTTGCTCTCCCGCTCTTCCACCCACCAGCCGTTGGCGAAACCCGAATAGGTGAAGGCCGAGATCAGCGCGGCCCCGTCCGACATGGCGCAATCGACCACCTGCCCGTGCCCGGTTGATCGCGCGGAGAGGATCGCCGCAAGCACGCCAAAGGCCAGCATCATCCCGCCGCCGGCATAGTCGCCCACCGCATTGGCCGGGACCACCGGCGGCTCGCCCTTGCGGCCATAGGTGGAGAGTGCGCCCGAGAGAGCGATGTAGTTGATGTCGTGCCCGGCCTGCAGTGCCCTCGGGCCGGTCTGGCCAAAGCCGCTCATCCGGCCGATCACCAGTCGCGGGTTGCGCCGGTGCAACACGTCCCGGCCGAGTCCGAGACGCTCGATCACCCCCGGTCGGAAGCCCTCGATCAGCGCGTCGGCAACGTCCAGCACGGCCAGCACTTCCGCAAGCCCGGCGGGGTCCTTGAGGTCAATCGTGCGCAATTCGCGGTTGCGATTGACCGCATCGCGCTTGCCGAAGTCGCTCTCATGCCTTGGGCCGGGCCGCTCGATCCGGATCACCCGCGCGCCGTGGTCGGCCAGCATCATTCCGGCAAAGGGGCCGGGACCGATCCCGGCCAGTTCGACCACGGTGATGCCGTGCAATACGCCTGCCATGCACCCCTCCCCTCACGCCAGCCAGACCCGTGCCATGCAGGACAGCAGCGGCCTTGTCGAGACAGGTATCAGGCGTGGAGGTCGTATTGCTTGAGCAGGTCGTAGAGCGTCGGCCGGCTGATCCCGAGCAGCTTGGCGGTGTTGGAGATGTTGCCCTCGCTGCGCGCCAGTGCGTGGCGGATGACCTTGCGGTCCGCCTCCTCGCGCGCCGATTTGAGGTTCAGCACCGAGGCTTCCGCTCCGCCCGGTGCCGCGAGATCGAGATCGACCGCGCCGAGCAGCTTGCTATCCGACATGATCACCGCGCGCTTGACCCGGTTCTCCAGCTCGCGAACGTTGCCCGGCCAGTGCCAGGCATCGATCACCGCGAGTGCATCGGGGGCAAAGCCCTTCACCTGCGGGTTCATTTCGCGCGAGAAGCGGGCGAGGAAGGCCTTGGCGAGCAATGCTGCATCGCCGGGGCGCTCGGCCAGGCTGGGAATGCGCACCACGATCTCGGCCAGGCGGTAAAACAGGTCCTCGCGGAAGCGGCCGTCGCCGATCATCGCCTCGAGGTCCTGATGGGTCGCGCAGACGATCCGCGTGTCGACCTCGATCGACTTGCGCGAACCGATCCGCTCGATCACGCGCTCCTGCAGGAAGCGCAGCAGTTTCACCTGCAAGGGCAGCGGAATGTCGCCCACCTCGTCGAGGAACAGCGTGCCGCCCTGGGCCTGCTCGATCTTGCCCTCGGTGGTCTTGACTGCGCCGGTGAAGGCGCCCTTCTCGTGGCCGAACAGCTCGCTTTCGAGCAGGTTCTCCGGGATCGCGGCGCAGTTGATCGCAACGAAAGCCCCGCTGCGCCGGTCGCTCGAATCGTGCAGCCCGCGCGCGAGCAGTTCCTTGCCGGTGCCTGAGGCGCCGAGCAGCATGACCGTTACGTTGGTGTTGGCCACCCGCTCGATCGTGCGGGCGACGCGGACCATTTCCGGGGCCGCAGTGATCATCCGGCCGAGCACGGTGTTCTCGCTGCCCGAACGGCTCGCGAGCTGGCGGTTCTCAGCTTCGATCCGGTGTAGCTGGAAGGCGCGGCAGACGATCAGCCCGAGCGCCTCGATATCGATCGGCTTCTGGTAGAAATCATAGGCCCCGCGCGCGATGGCATTCAGCGCGGACTCGCGCGCGCCATGGCCCGAGGCGACGATCACCTTGGTATCGGGCTTGATCGCCATGATCTCATCGAGCACGGCGAAGCCCTCGCTGGTGCCGTCAGGATCGGGCGGAAGGCCAAGATCGAGCGTGACCACCGCCGGCGCTTCGGCCCGCAGCGCCGCCAGCGCCGAGGCGCGATCGCCCGCAACGATCACCTCGAAATCCTCATAGGCCCATCTCAACTGGGCCTGCAGTCCGGCATCGTCCTCGATCACCAGCAGCTTGGGTTTGTATTCAGTCATCATGCGACTTTCTGGCCGTTCTTGCCGATATTCTGGATGAGATCCGTTGCCGCGTGAACCGGCAGGCGAATGACGAAGCGCGACCCAAGTCCCTCACGGGATTTGACATCGAGCCGGCCGTTCATTGCCCGCACCAGCTCGCGCGCTTCATAGGCGCCGATCCCGAAGCCGCCCGGCTTGGACGAAACGAAGGGACGGAACAGGCGCGTGCGGACAAACTCGGGCGACATGCCGCTGCCCGAATCCAGCACCTCGATCTGGCCATAGATCCCGTCGCTCGATACCCCGATGAAAACCGGGGCCTCGGGCGGGCTGGCGTCGATTGCGTTCTGCACCAGATGCACCAGCACCTGCTCGAGCGTTTCGGCATTGGCTGAGATCGTGCATTCCTTGGTTGCACTGGCGACCACAGCGTGGCCGTCGTGGAACTGCTCCGCCACCGCCTGCGCGATCAGGTCCGCGCGCACTTCGCCGATCTGTTCGATCGCGCCGGTGCCATAGCGCGACAGCCGGGCGATCAGGGCGTTGAGCTTGTCGGCCGAGTTGCGCAGGGTCACCAGCATGTCGGCGCGGAAGGCCGGGTTTTCGGCGTGCCGCTCGGCATTATGCGCCAGCAGCGAAAACTGGCTGGCGAGGTTCTTGATGTCATGCATGACGAAGGCGATGCGCCGGTTGAAATCGTCGAAGCGGCCGGCCTCGGCCAGGGCCCGCTGCCCGGCGTGCTCGGCCAGATAGCTTGCGAGCTGCTGTGCGACGACGCGCAGCAGATCGAAATCCTCCCAATCGAGCTTGCGCCCGTGCGGCGGGCGCGCCAGCACCACCGCGCCGACCAGCCGCTCGTAATGCACTAGCGGGACCACGGCCCAGGCCCGAGTTTCGTCGCGCAGCCATTGCGGCACGATCGCCTTTTCGCCCTGATGATCCTTGCCCGCGCGCACATCCTCGAGATCGACGATGAAGCCGTGCCGTTCGAGGAAGGCTATCCCGTCGGCGCCAAGCGCGGTGGCCGGGATCTCCGCCGTGGACCATTGCCACCGCGCGGCCAGCTCCAGCTCGCCCGCTTCGTTGGGGGTGAGCAGGAAGCCGGCCGGGCTGTCGGTGATATCGGCGATCGCCTGGACGACGCGTTCTTCCAGCGGATGCTCGAATTCGCCCACCCGGCCCATGGTCTGCGTGAAGCGCAGCCACTCGGCGCGGTAGTCGTAGCGATGCTGGAACAGGTGCTTGTGCAAGGTCACGCGCAACCAGCCGCGCAGCTTCTGCGAAGGCAGCACGACGATGGCAAAGGTGGTGGTGGCAATCACGAAGCCGAACTGCAGCAGCCGGGCAAAATTGCCACCCGAATAGGCAATCCACTGCGCGATCGCGACCATAGCGACCAAATAAGCCCCGATCAGCAGCAGCGAGACCGACTGGAAGGTAACCGCGCGTGACGGCTTGAAGCGCAGCTTATCGCGCCGTTCGCCTGCGCCGAGCGCCAGCAGCACCCCGAAGGCCGCCGCCAGAGGCCCGCGCATCGATCCCAGCTCTTCCGGCCAATGTTCGATCAGATAGGCGATAGTGTAGAAGTTGAGGTCGAACCCCCACATCAGCGCCAGCGCGCCGGCCGGCCAGCGCAGCGCGCGGCGCGTCTCGTTCGCGGAGCCGACATAGAGGTTGTGGACCAGCACCAGCCCGCCAATCGACAGCAGCAGGCGCAGCAATATGTCGAACTGGAACACCACCGGGTTCGCCGGAGCGGTGATGCCCATGCGCAGTTGCATCACCAGCATGGCGCATTCGAGGAAGCCGACAAAGGCCAGCGAGGCGATTACCGGGCGCACTGGTCCGACATTGGTGTGCCGGCCATCGCATTCGAACAGGCGATATAGCGCGAAGATATAAGCCAGGTTGCGCAGCGCTTCAGCGAGCGCGGCCAGCGTACTCGACGGAGCGGCGGCTGAAGCGACGAGACACCAGGCGACAGTCGCCAGCAGGCTGGCGGCCACCGCATCACCGGCCACGCCATAGCGCGCCCGGCGCGTCACCAGCACGCTCGCGGCCAGGGCAGCAACGAAGGCCCCGGCAAAATGCGCGACCATCGCCACGATCCCCCAGAAGGACATGAGCTGGAGGTGAAAGCTCATCGCGCGCCCTCGTGCCACAGCACCACGCGGATCGTCTGGAGGATGATCAGCAGGTCAAGGAAGGGCGTGTAGTTCTTGGCATAATAGAGGTCGTATTCGAGCTTGTGGCGCGAATCCTCCATCGAGGCGCCGTAGGGATAGTTGATCTGCGCCCAGCCAGTGATCCCCGGCTGCACCATGTGCCGCTCGGCATAATAGGGCAGCTGCTGTTCCAGCTCGCCGACGAACTCCGGACGCTCCGGACGCGGTCCGACAAAGCTCATCTCGCCCTTGAGCACGCTCCAGGTCTGCGGCAGCTCGTCGATCCGCACCTTGCGGATCAGGCGGCCGATGCGGGTGACGCGCGGATCGTCCTTCACCGCCCAGGCAGCGCCGTTGACTTCGGCATCGGTGCGCATCGAGCGCAGCTTGATCGCGTCGAAG
>CANJSX010000061.1 GCA_947477055.1 Sphingomonadaceae bacterium
AGCCGCTGGTTTCGATCGACTACAACCACGATGCGCACAGCTCGACCATCGACAGCCTCGAAACCGCGGTGAGCGACGGCAAGCTGGTGCGCGTGCTGAGCTGGTACGACAACGAGTGGGGCTTCTCCAACCGCATGGTCGACACCGCCGGCGCGATGGGCAAGTTGATCTGATAATGTGATCCTTTCCCCTTGATGGGGGAAGGATGCGAAGACTTGGCAACGTGTTGCCTAGTCGTAGCTGGATGGGGGTGAGGGTGCATCCGGACGCAACATCACCCCCACCCAACTCCGGCTAACCGGCAGAGCCGGTAAGCCTGCGTATCCCTCCCCCATCAAGGGGGAGGAGGGAGTGTCATATGACCAAGTTCCGCACCCTCGACGATCTCACCGACATCTCCGGCAAGGTCGCCCTCGTCCGGGTCGATCTCAACCTGCCGATGCAGGAGGGCACGGTCACCGACCTGACCCGGGTCCACGCCTCGGCGCCGACGATCCTTGAGCTGGCGGACAAGGGCGCCAAGGTCTTGCTGCTGGCGCATTTCGGCCGCCCCAAGGGTGAGCGGGTTTCGACCCAGTCGCTTTCGATGGTGGTCGCAGCGGTGCAGGGGGTGCTGGGGCGCGAGGTGATGTTCGTGCCCGAGATCGCCGGTCCGGTTGTCGCCCAGTCCATCGGCATCCTCCGTGCGGGCGATATCGCGATCCTTGAGAATACCCGCTTCTGGAAGGGCGAGGAAAAGAACGATCCCGAGCTGGTCAAGGCGATTGCGGCGATCGCCGATTTCTATGTCAACGACGCCTTTTCCGCCGCGCACCGCGCTCATGCCACCACCGAGGGACTGGCGCATGTGCTGCCGGCCTATGCCGGGCGGTCGATGGAGGCCGAGCTCAAGGCGCTCGAAGCAGCGTTGGGCAATCCGGCGAGGCCGGTGGCGGCGGTGGTCGGCGGGGCCAAGGTGTCCTCCAAGCTCGATGTGCTCCAGCATCTCGTCACTCAGGTCGATCACCTGATCATCGGCGGCGGCATGGCCAACACCTTCCTCGCCGCGCGCGGGATCGATGTCGGCAAGTCGCTGTGCGAGCATGATCTCGCCGCGACGGTTGAGGAGATCATGGCGGCAGCGGATACCGCCGGCTGCACCGTGCACCTGCCTTACGAAGTGGTGGTTTCCAAGGAATTCGCCGCCAATCCGCCCTCGCTGCGGGTCTGCAACGTCCATGAGGTCGCTGCCGACGAGATGATCCTCGATGTTGGCGCCTCGGCAGTGGAAGCGCTGGCCGATGTGCTCAAGACCTGCCGCACGCTGGTCTGGAACGGCCCGATGGGCGCCTTCGAGACCGTGCCGTTCGACGCCGCCACCGTGGCGCTGGCCAAGATCGCCGCAGCGCTGACCCGCGAAGGCTCGCTGGTCTCGGTCGCCGGCGGGGGCGATACCGTCGCCGCGCTCAATCATGCCGGGGTGGCGGGCGACTTCACCTACATCTCGACCGCTGGCGGTGCCTTCCTAGAATGGATTGAAGGGCGAGAGCTGCCGGGGGTGGTTGCCTTAACGATTTAAACGTGCCAAGCTCTGTTTAACACGTTTAACGGAGGCTGCGATGCTCGGTGTCAGGCTGGATGTCGATACGGCAAAGGCGCTCGATAGGCTGGCGCACCGATCCCGCCGGACGAAGAGCGAGATCGCGCGGGAAGCCATCCGGCGCTATGTTCGCCAGAATGATGCCAAGCTGATTGCCGAGGCGAAGCTGCAATCGCAGCGCGCCGCCGCCCGTGGCTGGACGGATGAAGACGAAGCCTGGTCAGTGATTGCCGCGACCGAGGATGAGCACGGCGGCAGCGCCAAATCGTGAAGCGTGGTGAGATTTACACCTTCGTCGGCAAAGGCGATTTTTCCGGCAAACCTCGTCCTGGCCTGATTGTTCAGAGCGATTTGTTCAACGAATATCACCCGTCGGTTTCAGTTTGCCCGATTACGTCGGAATTGACCGGCGACCACCTTTTCAGGGTGCATATCAACCCGGATCCTGAAAACGGGCTTGAAGCAGCCAGTGAAATTCAGATCGACAAGATTCAATCGGTCAGAAGCAGCCGCGTAGATCGCTACGTCGGAACAATCGCCGAGGCGGATCTGGTTACGGTTGGCGAGGGGCTGCGACTCTGGCTTGATCTGTAGCCCGGCGCGAGAAGCGCAAATATCCAGATTAGCCCCTTTGCCCCAGTTGCGCGCGGCGCGGCCTGAGGGTAAGGGCGCTTCGTCACATACGTATGCAACAGGACCGATAGCACCATGCAGACTGCTGAAATGACCGCAAAGATCGCCGAGGGCCAAGGCTTTATCGCCGCGCTGGACCAGTCGGGCGGTTCCACGCCCAAGGCACTCGCGGGCTATGGCGTCGACGCTGACGCCTGGAGCGACGAGGCCGGGATGTACGGCCTGATTCACGAGATGCGCAGCCGCATCATCCGCTCCGCTGCCTTTACCGGCGAGAAGGTGGTCGGCGCGATCCTGTTCGAGCGGACCATGGACGGCACGGTCGATGGCGTGGGCACCCCGGCCGCCCTGATCGCCAAGGGCGTGGTGCCCTTCATCAAGATCGACAAGGGGCTTGAGGACGAGGTCAATGGCGTGCAGCTGATGAAGCCGATGCCCGATCTGGACGCGCTGCTGAGCCGTTCGAAGGCACTGGGTGTCTATGGCACCAAGGAACGCTCGGTGATCAATTCGGCCAACCGCGAGGGTATCGCCGCAATCGTCGCTCAGCAGTTCGAAATCGGTCGCCAGGTCCTGAGCCACGGCATGATGCCGATGCTCGAGCCCGAGATCAACATCAAGAGCGAGACCCGCGCCGACTGCGACGCGATCATGCTCGAGGAAATTCTGGAGAACCTCGAAGGCATGAGCGAGCAGGTCATGCTCAAGCTGTCGCTCCCGGTGGTGCCGGGCACGTTTGACGCGCTGGTCGATCACCCCAAGGTGCTGCGCGTCGTTGCGCTCTCGGGCGGCTTTCAGCGCCCCGAGGCCTGCGCCGAGCTGGCCAGGAACCGCGGGATCATCGCCAGCTTCAGCCGCGCGCTGCTGCAGGACCTGCGCCACCAGATGAGCGACAATGAATTCGACGCCTCGCTGGGCGGTGCGATCGACGAGATTTTTACGGGCTCGACCGTCAAGGCCTGAGCCCGCACGAGTGGCGAGAGGGGCGCCGGGCGGTGAAAGCCGACCCGGCGCTTGCTATTTGGGCGCAGAGGTTCTGGAGCAGGCTATGGCTGAGCAACGCTGGATCACTGTGAACGACCGGATGCAACAGGGCTACCGCTATGCCCTGACCGCGCCCGTAGGCGAGGACTTCGCTCCCGGTTTCGCGCCGCAACTGACCCCGGCCGAAATGCTCGAGCTGGGAGTGTTCGGCGGCAAGTATCTGACCGACTGCACAGCCGAGTTCCCTGCTGAATGGTTCGCCAATGCCAGGCTCTCACCGCAGCGGGCCGACCGCAAGTGCAACTGGTTCGGCGTGATCGCCAGCCAGCCGCTGGCCGAATGGCGGCGCAAGGGGTGGATCCACGATGACGATCCGCGCGGCTGGTTCCAGTGGTATTGCCGCTACTTCATGGGTCGCCGGCATGAGGACGATGCCCGGCAGATCGTCCGCTGGCGCGCCTTTGCGCGGCATGCGGCGCAGGTCCGGCTCTATTGCGAGCCGGGCGATCCCTTTTGTCGCCCGCGCCAGCGCCAGGCGCTGCTGCATTGGGCCTATGACAGTCGGGTGATGTGATCAGATCCCGCCGGCAAAGCGGAAGCCAAAGCGATAGTCGCGCAGAGTGAGCGGGTGCTGCAGGCTGCTCGGGGGCATCACCTCGACCAGTTCGAGTGTGCCGTCGGCGACCTGCTCGGGCTTGTTCAGGGTAATTTCGCGCAGCTCGCTGCGTCTGCCGAGATCGATCCGCGCGGAGATGCGCACTTGCCCCGCCCAGACGCAGCGCGCTTCCATCGGGCAGCGGCTGTCTTTCAGCAGCTTGAGCGGGGTCACCTTCGGGCCGTCGACATAGGCCGTCTGGCCCAGCTTCACCCGGGTTACGCCGTCGGAAGCGGGCTGCGCCGTGGCGCAGGCGGTGAGGGCGAGCGGGGCGAGCAGCAAGAAGCGTTTCATGGGGCGAAGCCTACTGCCGTGCGATGAACGGCGACCGAACGCTTGGCCTGCGCGCCGACCCGCGCTAGAGCGCCGGCCATGCCTGATTGCCAGATCTACCTCATCTCCCCGCTCGACGTTGGCGGCGACTTCCCGCAGCGGCTGGAACGCGCGCTGGATGCCGCGCCGGTTGCGGCGTTCCAGTTCCGGGTCAAGGACCTCGACGAGCATGCAGCGGCGGCGCTGGCCGAACCGCTCCAGCGGATCTGCGCCGAACGTGACGTGACGTTTATCGTCAACGATTCGATCGCTCTGGCCAAGCGCCTCGGTGCCGATGGGGTGCACCTCGGGCAGGATGACGGCGAGGTCGAGGACGCGCGTAGCCGGCTTGGCAAGGACGCGCAGATCGGGGTGACGTGCCACGACAGCCGCCACATGGCGATGGCAGCGGGTGAGGCGGGGGCGGATTATGTCGCCTTCGGGGCCTTCTTCCCGACCACCACCAAGGCAGTGAAGCATCAGGCTACGCTCGATGTCCTCACCTGGTGGCAGCAAATCTTCGAGCTGCCCTGCGTCGCGATCGGCGGGATCACGCCGGACAATTGCGGCCCACTGGTAAAGGCCGGTGCCGACTTTCTTGCGGTCTGCGGGGCGGTGTGGAATGGCGATGAGGTGGCCAATGTGAAGGCGCTGCACGAGGCGATCCAGGCCGCAAGTTAGGCTGTGCTTCAGCCCCCAACTGTGTCGGGATCGGATCAGGTTGAAATGCGGGATAACTTTAGAGTCCCCATTTAAGGAGGAACCCCTCCGACTTCAGTCGGATACTGGCTTCAGCCTTCGACTCGCTCAATAGCCTGTAACCTCGGAAAAGTGAGACCGCCTGCAAGGCGGTCTCACTTTTCCGAGGTTACAGGCTATGCGCTACAGCAAGGGTTGTCACACAACTTTTCATCATCGCTACCATCTCGTCTGGGCATCGAAGTACCGGTACAAGGTGCTCATCGGTGATGTGCGCCTGAGGGTGCGCGAGATCATCCGGCAGGTTTGTGCCGAAATGGGCGTGACCATCATCAACGGTGCCTTGTCGCGCGATCATGTCCATATGTTCGTCGAGATACCGCCACATGTCTCGGTCAGCGACTTCGTCCGCCGCGCCAAGGGCCGCTCGTCGCGCAAGATCCAGCAGGAGTTCGAGCACATCCGCAAACGTTACTGGGGCCAACGGTTCCGGGGCAGGGGCTACTTCTCGACAACCGCCGGCAACATCACCGAAGACGTCATCGGCTTCGGCACTGACGGAATATGGGTGTCCTATGCCAAGGGCATCGGATCATTTACGAACCCGTCATTCGATTTGGCCGACTTCGGGCAGGCGACTGGCTGGTCGGGCGATATGTCGTACCATCGCGAGATTGCCGACATGAACAACGATGGCCTGGCGGATATCGTCGGCTTTGGTAGTGCCGGTGTTTACATCGCGGTGAATGCCGGGGAATATCTGCTCTGATCGGTCTGTCGTTGCGACGGGCCTTGCATTGAAAGGCCCGCCATGCGCGAACTGACCCTGCGCGGCATTGTCCTCGGCGCGTTGCTGACCGTCGTCTTCACGGCTGCCAACGTCTATCTCGGGCTCAAGGTCGGGATCACCTTCGCCACCTCGATCCCCGCCGCGGTAATCTCGATGGCGGTGCTCAAGGGTTTTTCGGGCGCGACGATCCAGGAAAACAACATCGTCCAAACGATTGCCAGCTCGGCCGGCACGCTCTCGGCAATTGTCTTCGTGCTGCCCGGCCTGATCATGGTCGGCTGGTGGACCGGCTTTCCCTATTGGCAGAGCTTCGCGGTGATCCTGATCGGCGGGATTCTCGGCGTGATGTACTCCGTGCCACTGCGCCGGGCGCTGGTGACAGGTTCGGACATGCCTTACCCGGAAGGCGTCGCGGCGGCGGAAGTGTTGAAAGTCGGGGCCGGGGTCGGCGGCGATGAAGAGAACCGGCGTGGGCTGGCCGCTGTGGTATTCGGCACGCTGATCGCCGCAGCCTATCCACTGCTCGCCAAGATGAAGCTGGTGTTCGAAGCGACCGAGAAGATCTTCCGCCTCGGCGCCGGGGCCAGCTTTGCCTCGATCACCATGTCCTTCGCGCTGGTCGGGGTCGGGCATCTCGTCGGCCTGTCGGTAGGCATTGCCATGCTCACCGGCATCATCCTCAGCTACGGTTTCTTCCTGCCGCATCTGAGCGCTGCGGGGATCGCGAGCGCGGCCGATCTGGGCGACTTCGTCCACACCATGTTCCGCCTGAAAGTGCGGCTGATCGGCGCGGGCACAATCGGCATCGCGGCGATCTGGACCTTGCTCAAGGTGATCGGGCCGATTGTGCGGGGCATAGCCTCGGCGCTGGCGGCGAGCCGGACCCGCAAGGCCGAGGGCGGCTATGCCGCGCTCGAACTGACCGAGCGCGACCTGCCGATCGGCGTAGTCGGTGGCACCATCATCGCACTCATGATCCCGATCGCGCTGCTGCTCGCCGATTTCGGGGCGGGCGCTCCGATTGCGGGGATGCTGGGCGTGACGCTGGCGGTCTCGGTGGTTTTCATCCTGGTCGCGGGCGTCGTGATCGCCTCGGTCTGTGGCTACATGGCCGGCATAATCGGGGCGTCGAACAGCCCGATCAGCGGGGTCGGCATCCTTTCGGCGGTGGGCATCTCACTGTTGCTGGTGGTGCTTTACGGGCGTGGCCAGGATGCCGCCGGGACCCAGGCGCTGATCGCCTTCGCGCTGTTCGTCACCGCAATCGTCTTCGGCGTCGCGACCATTTCCAACGACAATCTGCAAGACCTCAAGACCGGCCAGCTGGTCGGGGCCACACCCTGGCGGCAGCAGGTGGCGCTGGTGCTGGGCGTGGGCTTCGGGGCGTTGGTAATCCCGCCGGTGCTAACCCTGCTCAACAACAGCTTCGGCTTCCAGGGCGCGCCCGGGGCCGGGCCGGACGCACTGGCCGCACCGCAGGCCGCGCTGATCTCCACCATCGTCAAGGGCGTGCTTGGCGGCGATCTCGACTGGAACCTGATCGGCTTCGGCGCGGCGGTCGGCGCAGTGATCATCGCGATCGACGAGGGCTTGAAGCGCAGCGGCAAGGGCTCGCTTCCGCCGCTCGGCGTCGGCATGGGGATCTATCTGCCGATGGATTCGACCGGACTGGTGGTGATCGGCGCGGTGCTCGGATATTTCTATAACCGCTGGGCCAGCCGCCAGCGCGATCCGTCCTTCGCCGAGCGCATGGGCGTGCTGACCGCGACCGGGATGATCGTCGGCGACGGGCTGTTCAACGTATCCTATTCCTTCGCCGTCGGCGCGACCGGGAATACCAATGTGCTGGCGGTGACCGGGGAGCATGGCTGGGCCATGCCGCTGGGGCTGGTGCTGTTCGTGGCGCTGCTGACGTGGGCTTATGCCCGCACTATCGGTTCGGCGAAGCGGCCCGTCTCCCCCTAGCTAGTGGTAACTGCCTAGCTATTGTTGCGGGTCCGACGGATGCAGCGCAGCTCGGTATCCGTCCCGTCCGCGTTGAGCTTGCGCAGGAAGCCATTGGAGATCTGGTGAAACCTCGCGCCACGCATCGGCCCGCTGGTCATGGTGACCTGGCTGCCGGTGAGCAGGTAAGCGCCGTGGCCCTGGTCGGTGCGATAGCTTGATCCGGCGATCACCCAGAAGTCGGCCTCGGGGTGGCGGTGCCCCGCCGGGCCGGTGGCATCGCCGGGCAGCTCGCAAGCGTAATAACCGAGCAGGATCGTATCGATCGGCCCGCCTTCCGCAGCGGATGCCGGCGCAGCGGTGAGTAGGGCAAGCAAGGCGGAATGCAGGACAAGCAAGGCGGGGAGCGCGCGTTTCATCGCCGTGTCGCTACCAGTTTCACGCCGCGATTGCCAGACCGGGCGGGCCACGCTAAGTGCGCGCCTTCCCGAGTTTCGGTTCTTTCTCATTCTTGAGGCTCTTTCCAATGGCGAAGATCAGCGGCGTGGACATTCGTCCCGGCAACATCCTGGAATATGAAAAAGGCATCTGGAAAGTTGCCAAGACCCAGCACACCCAGCCCGGCAAGGGCGGGGCGTTCATGCAGGTCGAGATGAAGAACCTGATCGACGGCCGCAAGACCAACGTCCGCTTCCGCAGCCAGGACACGATCGAGCGCGTCCGGCTCGACACCAAGGACTTCCAGTTCCTCTATGCCGAGGGCGACGATCTCGTGTTCATGGATGTCGAAAACTATGACCAGATTACCCTCCCGTCCGACCTGCTCGGCGATGCCGTGGCATTCCTGCAGGACGGTATGACGGTGCTGCTCGAAATGTACGATGAACGGCCGATCTCGGTGCAGCTGCCCGAACAGGTCGAGGCGACCATCGTCGAGGCCGATGCCGTGGTGAGGGGGCAGACCGCCTCCTCCAGCTTCAAGCCCGCGATCCTCGACAATGGCGTGCGTGTGATGGTGCCGCCGCATATTGAAAGCGGCACGCGGATCATCGTCTCGGTCTATGACCGCGAATACGTCGGCAAGGCGAACTGATCTCTCATGGCAGTTTCAGGGATCATCCGCGTGATGGAAAAAGCTGCCCGCAAGGCCGGGCAGCGGCTGCGGCGCGATTTCGGCGAGGTCGAGCACCTGCAGGTCTCGCGCAAGGGACCGGCGGATTTCGTCTCCAAAGCCGATCAGAATTCCGAGCGGACCATTTATGACGAGCTGCTGCTGGCGCGCCCCGACTGGGGCTTCCTGCTGGAGGAAGGCGGCGACATCCCCGGCGATCCGGGCAAGCCGCGCTGGGTGATCGATCCGCTCGATGGCACCACCAACTTCCTCCACGGCATCCCGCATTTCGCGATCTCGATCGCGGTGCAGGAGCCCACACTTGACGGGAAGGGCTGGGGCGAAGTCACCGCGGGGCTGGTCTACCAGCCGATCACCGACGAGAGCTTCTGGGCGGAAAAGACGCGCGGCGCCTGGCACAGCGATCGGCGCCTGCGCGTTTCGGGCCGCCGCCATCTCGATGAGAGTCTGATTGCCACCGGCACTCCCTTCCTCGGGCGGGGCGATGCTTTGGAATGGGCCAAGATTCACGCTTCGATCGCGCCGCAGGTGGCGGGGATTCGCCGTTTCGGTGCCGCCTCGCTCGATCTCGCCTGGGTCGCCGCCGGGCGTTATGAGGGCTTCTGGGAAAGCGGGCTTTCACCCTGGGACACTGCGGCAGGCTGCCTGCTGGTGCGCGAGGCGGGCGGTTTCGTGTCTGACTGGCGCGGCCGCTCGCTGCCGATCTGCGATGCCGAAGTGCTGGCCGGCAACGATGCGCTGCATTCACGCATGCACAAGCTGCTGGTCAACGCGCTCAAGGCCTGAAGTCGCGGAAAATCTATCCTTAACGCGCCACCCACCCGGCGTCTTAACCCGTCCTTAGGCATACCTTGCAATACATCGGATCAGCTTCCGCCGGTTCGAGGTTTGCACCATGGGCATGTTCGCGATCCATCACAGTCTCGCCTTGGCGGCCCTTGCCGTGCCCGCGCCCGGCGTCACACGGGCTGACGGGGACGGGCTGGCCACGGTCGGCGGCTACAGTCTCCCGGCGGGCAATCGCATCTCGTTCAAGCTGGGGGGCAAGCAGCGCGCGCAGCACGGCGCGATACCTCGTGCCGTCCGCGTGGTCCGGCCGGGCGATCGTTTTGCGCTCCTGTCGCTCAATTTCGAGCGGGGCGGAGCGCTGCTCGAACTCGGCGCGCGCGGCGTCAAGTTCGACTGGCAATTCTAAACCCCACTTGCTCCGCCTTAGCCCCGCCGCTAGAGCGCCTGCGCGCACAGTAGCCCCTGTGGCGGAATGGTAGACGCGACCGACTCAAAATCGCGTTTAGCCTAAAAATCTAAGCCAAAAACCCTGTAAAACTAACAGTTTGAGCAAGGACGAGGTTTCCAAAAAGACTTACACAAGTCTTACACACTTTGGGGACTTCGTAATGCCAGTTGAAACCCACGAGCTAATGGATGGTGCGCTCCACGTTTATCGGCGTGAGGGTAGCCGCTACTGGCAATGCGCCACCTATCTGGGAAGTCGCAACCATCGGCAGACGACCAAGGAAACGAGCCTTGCCGCTGCCAAGGATTTTGCCCGCGATTGGTATATGGAGCGATGCGTCGAGGATCGCCAACGCCGACGCGGTGGCGTTTCCTTGCTGGACGTTCCCGTCCAGAATCTTATCGCCGGACCCGGCGCGCCGACCGATGGGCGGCGTAGGCGAACGCCAACCGGCCCCAGTTTCGAGGACGCCGCAAAAGCGTTTACCAGCGAGTTCGAGGTTATCACGTTGGGCGAACGCAATGCCGGATATGTGGGGTCGAAGTCCGATATAATCCGCGTCCATCTGTTGCCGTTCTTTGGTAACACGGCTCTTGCGGACATTACTGCTGGCAAAGTGCAGGAGTATCGGGCGCACCGTCAAACATCGCGGCTCGATCCAAAGACCGGAAAGCCGAAGAAACCTGCCCGTGCCACCCTGCATCACGAAATCGTCACGCTCCGTCAGGTGTTGAAAACCGCCAACCGCAAAGGCTGGATCGCGGCAATCCCGGATATGTCAGCGCCCTACAAGACTTCCGGCAAGTTGGAGCATCGCGCCTGGTTCTCGCCCGAGGAATACAAGATGCTCTACGAAGCGATGCGCGAGCGGGCGAAGAATCCGCCCAAGCCACGCTGGCGCGAAGTCTGCGAGACCTTTCACGATTATGTCCTGTTTATGGGGAATACAGGTCTTCGTCCCGATGAGGCCTCACGACTTGAGCTGCGGGACGTCAAGATCGTGAACGACGAATCGACCGGCGAGCGCATCCTGGAGATCGAAGTGCGCGGCAAGCGCGGCGTTGGTTTCTGCAAGTCGATGCCCGGTGCGATCCTGCCCTTTGAGCGTGTTCGCAAGCGCAAACAGCTCAAGCCGACCGACAAGGTTTTCGGGAAGTCGCCGCGCGACTTGATGAACACTGTCTTAGATGAGCTGAATCTGAAATTCGACCGGGATGGTCACGTCCGCACCTGTTACAGCCTGCGGCATACCTATATCTGCCTTCGCTTGCTCGAAGGTGCAGATATTTATCAAGTTGCGAAGAACTGCCGCACGAGTGTCGAAATGATTGAGAAATATTATGGGCGGCATTTGAAGAACAACATTGACGCCTCGGCTGTCAATGTTCGCAAAGCGCGACCAAAGCCAGTCACCGCTGGTAAGAAGGCTGCGAAGTCAACGAAATAAGCTACATAGTTCGCTTTTCACGTTGCACATTTTGATCTCGTCTCTATAGGCGTGTCGCAACGCGGGCGTGGTGGAATTGGTAGACGCGCGGGATTCAAAATCCCGTTCCGCAAGGAGTGTGGGTTCGATTCCCACCGCCCGCACCATCCTCTTTAGCATGATCCACTTACCCCACCGCACGGTGGGGGGATCATGCTGTTCCCCGTCAGCACCTATGAGACAGGAATGCGGTATTGAGCAGAGGAGGGTTTTGGTTTCATCGTAGTGACGAAGGAACGAAGATGAGACCAA
>CANJSX010000062.1 GCA_947477055.1 Sphingomonadaceae bacterium
CCGACCACTTTCCGAACAGCACGCGATCGCCGACCTTGACGTCGAGCGGGGTGATCTTGCCATCGTCGGTACGGGCGCCGGTGCCGACCGAGACGATTTCACCCTCGGCGGGCTTTTCCTTGGCGCTGTCGGGGATGATGATCCCGCCAGCTGTCTTTTCTTCGGCTTCGACACGGCGAACCAGCACACGATCGTGCAGGGGACGGAAGCTCATGTGGATTACCTCTCTACATGATTGTTGATAGGCTTGGCACTCTCGGGTGGAGAGTGCCAGCGAGGCGCATATGGGTGGGCGTTCACCCCTCGTCAAGGCGGAGGTGACTCAAATTTTTGCATTTTCAGGCGGGGAGCAGTCCCAGCTTGGCGCGCTTTGACCAACGCCAGGTCAGCAGGCTAGCCACCACGACCAGTCCGGCCGCGAGCCCGATCCAGACTCCCAATCCGCCAAGCGGCGTCCAGAATCCTAGCACCACCGAGGTCCCGACCCCGGGCAGCCAATAGCCGAACAGCGCAATGGCCATCGGCATCCGCGTATCCTGCAAGCCGCGCAATGCTCCGGCCGCGACGGCCTGGGTCCCGTCGAACAGCTGGAACGCCGCCGCCACGAGGAGATATTGCAGCGCGAAGCCGGCCATGGCGGCATTCTGAGGCGCAGCGGGATCGACATAAAGCGACAGGAACAGCCGCGGGGCTAGCAGCATGGCGCTCGCCGTCACCACCATGAAGGCCAGCGAGAGGATGAACGCCGACAAACCGGCGCGGCCGATGCCTTCCCGGTCGCCCGCGCCGTAGAAATAGCCGACCCGGATCGTCACCGCCTGACCGATCCCGAACGGCACCTGGAAGGCCAGCGCGGCAACCTGCAATGCCACCGTATGCCCGGCCAGTTCGGCCGCACCGATCAGCCCCATTAAAAAGGCCGCGCCGCTGAACAGCCCGGCCTCGGCCAGGATGGTCAGCATGATCGGAGTGCCGATCCGCAGCATGTCGCGCAGGCGCGGCCATTCGGGGCGCCACCAGCGCCCGAGGATGCTGTAGCGCCGCAGCCGCAGGTCATGCCGGATCGCCAGCGCATAAGCGCCCAACGTCGCCAGCGCGGTAATCACGCTCGAAATGGCTGAGCCCTCGAGGCCCAGTTTCGGCGCGCCGAGGTTGCCGAACACGAACACCCAGTTGCCCAGCACGTTGACGACGATTGCCAGCGCGGTGATCGCCGTCGCGAAAAAGGGCCGCCCGAGGGTGGAGACGAAGGTGCGCAGCACATTGCTGGCGATCATCGGCACCATCGCGAACATCAGGATGCCGAGGAACTTGCCGGCCATGACCGAGACCTCGGGATCCTGTCCGGTCGCCAGCATGATCGCCTCACCGTTTGCAGCCACCACCATCCCGGCCAGGCTGCACCCCACCGCCAGCCACAAGGCCATCCGCACCGAACGCCGCACTTCGCGCACGGCATGCGCGCGCCGGCCCAGCTCCGCCGCGATCAGCGGGGCGCAGGCGCCGGTGAGGCCTGAGAAGCACCACATCATCAGGCCAAACAGCGAGATCGAGAGGCTCGATGCGGCCAGTGCCTGTTCGCCCAGCCGCGCCAGGAAGATCACGTCGATGGCATAGACCAGCATCTGCAACAGGTTGGCGACCGCCAGCGGCGCCGCCAGTCGCAGCGTTGCGCCCAGTTCGGTGCGCAGGGTGGCGGAAGGGGCGATCTCGGTCATAAAGCCGGCCCGGATAGTCGCAGCCGAACAGGGAGGAAAGCGGTTTCGGCTGAAACGAGCAATTGCTCCTGCAAGGCGTGCGTATTGTGCTACGGCACGACACAGAATGGCACTTCATCACGGACAGTATCGGGTCTATGGGGCCGCCAAACAGACAGACTTCGGAGCAAGGTTCATGCGTTTCCTGACCAATCTCGTTGCCGTTCCCGCCCTCGCGGTGGCCCTTGCTGCATGCGGATCGCCCAAGGACGAAGCGGCGCCAGCGGCAGACAGCGCTGCCTCCACTCCGGCCACCGCAGCCGCCACGCCTGTCGCTGCCGCCGATGGCAAGCCCGCTTCCTTCGCGCAATGCGCCGCCT
Source organism: Sphingomonadaceae bacterium (assembly GCA_947477055.1). Lineage (GTDB taxonomy): Bacteria > Pseudomonadota > Alphaproteobacteria > Sphingomonadales > Sphingomonadaceae > Novosphingobium. The sequence continues at coordinate 2,078 of CANJSX010000062.1, forward strand.
GCCACTCGGTCGAGCCGGGCAAGCATGGCATCGGGCCGAGCCTTGCCGGCATCTACGGCACCAAGGCGGGCGAGCTGGCCGGCTACACCTTCTCCCCCGCGCTCAAGGCTTCGGGGCTGAGCTGGGATGATGCGACGCTTGACCAGTGGCTGGCAGGGCCGATGAAGCTCGTGCCCGGCACCAAGATGACCTACGCGGGCCTGTCCGATCCCGCCAAGCGCGCGGAACTGGTCGCCTATCTCAAGACGCTGAAGTAATATTCTGCGTTGGGGAATGGTGCTGCTGGGGAGGATTGAACTCCCGACCTCGTCATTACCAATGACGCGCTCTACCACTGAGCTACAGCAGCGTACCATGCCTGAACCTTGGGCCGAAACCTGAAGCCGGCCCCGGCTGGCAGGCGCGCGCTATTGCTGTCGCGCCCCGGATTGTCAAGCAGGGCTTGAGCTGGGCTTCGCTTAGCGGCTAGGCGTTAGTCATGGGTAAAGACGGCGGCAAAGACGGCACGAAAATCTCCCGTGAGGAACGGCTTGCTGCGCAGCTGCGCGAGAACCTGCATCGCCGCAAGGCGCAGGCGCGGGCGATGACACAGGAAAGTGCCGCTCCCGCCCTTCCCAAAACGCCGCCAAGCGGCTAGGGGCGCTCGCTCCCGCAGCGCCCAAGGGAGACTTGCCCCGTGCCCCGCCTGATCCTCGTCCGCCACGGCCAGAGCCAATGGAACCTCGAAAACCGCTTCACCGGCTGGTGGGATGTCGATCTCACCGAGAAGGGCGAGGCCGAGGCGCGCGCGGCTGGTGCGCTGATGGCCGCACGCGAAATGCTGCCGACCATCGCCTTCACCTCGTTCCAGACCCGGGCGATCCGCACACTGCATATTGCACTGGAAGGCGCGGACCGGCTGTGGATCCCCGAAATCAAGGACTGGCGGCTCAACGAACGCCACTATGGCGGGCTGACCGGGCTCAACAAGGCCGAGACAGCGGCGAAGCATGGCGATGCGCAGGTCAAGATCTGGCGCCGCAGCTTCGATACACCGCCGCCGGTGCTGGAAGCCGGGTCGGAGTTCGATCTTGGCCAGGATGCCCGCTACGCCGGGATCGCTATCCCCTCGACCGAGAGCCTCAAGGATACCATCGCCCGGGTCCTGCCTTATTACGAGGCCGAGATCGCGCCGCGCCTGCGCGAAGGCCACACCGTGCTGGTCTCCGCCCATGGCAATTCGCTGCGCGCGCTGGTGAAGCATCTTTCCGGCATTTCCGACGCGGATATCACCGAGTTCGAAATTCCCACCGGGCAACCGATCGTCTATGAGCTGGACGACAGCCTTGCGGCACTTGACCGCTACTATCTATCGGAGCGTTGAAACCTATGGGGGCACCCGTAGCCATCGTGATGGGCAGCCAGTCTGACTGGCCGACCATGCAGCGCGCCGCCGAGGCGCTCGACAAGCTCGGGGTGCCCTATGACGCGCGGATCGTCTCGGCGCATCGCACCCCGGCGCGGCTGGTCGCCTTTGCGCAGGGCGCGGCGGACGAGGGCTTCAAGGTAATCATCGCCGGGGCTGGTGGCGCAGCGCATCTGCCGGGTATGGTCGCCAGCATGACGCACCTGCCGGTGCTGGGCGTGCCGGTGCAATCCAAGGCCCTGTCCGGGCAGGACAGCCTGCTCTCGATCGTGCAGATGCCCGCCGGCATTCCCGTCGGCACGCTGGCGATCGGCGAGGCCGGGGCGACCAACGCCGGGCTGCTCGCTGCGGCGATCCTGGCGACGAACGATCCGGCGCTGACCGAACGGCTCAAGGCCTACCGCGCGGCACAGAGCGATGCCGTGGCGGAACGGCCCGCCTGACGCGATGATCCCACCGGGAGAAACCATTGGCATCCTCGGCGGCGGCCAGCTGGGCCGGATGCTGGCGCTGGCGGCGGCGCAGCTCGGCTATCGCTGCCATGTCTACGCCCCCGAGCATGAGAGCATCGCCGCCGACGTCTGCGCCGAGTTCACCCGTGCCGGATGGGACGATGCCGGCGCGCTGGCCCGCTTCGCCGCCGGCTGCGCGGTGGTGACCTATGAGTTCGAGAACGTGCCGGTCGGCCCGCTCGCCCACATCGCGCCGGTGCCGCTGGTGCCGGGTGCAAAGGCGCTGGAAGTGGCGCAGGACCGGCTGAGCGAGAAGCAGTTCGTCACCAATCTCGGCGGGGTCACTGCGCCCTATGCAGTGGTCGATACGCTGGAAGACCTCGCCAATGCCGCCGACACCATTGGCACCCCCGGGATCCTCAAGACCCGGCGCGAGGGCTATGACGGCAAGGGCCAGTGGCGGATCATGGCCCGGCACGAGGTCGACGGTTTCGTCCTCACCGGCCAGCCGCTGATCTACGAGGGCTTCGTTCAGTTCAGCGCCGAATTCTCGGTGATTCTGTGTCGCGGCGAAGACGGCACGGTGGTGTTCTGGGACAGCGCCGAGAATGTCCACAAGGGCGGGATCCTCGCCACTTCGACCGTCCCGGCGAGCGATGCGGTGCTTGCGCAAGTGGAAGCGGCGCGGGCGCTGGCGGCGAAGATCGCAACCGCGCTCGGCTATGTCGGGGTGCTGGCCTGCGAATTCTTCGCGACCGATAACGGCCCGGTGTTCAACGAGATGGCCCCGCGGGTGCACAATTCAGGCCACTGGACGATCGAAGGCGCGCTCACCAGCCAGTTCGAGAACCACATCCGCGCGATTTGCGGCCTCCCGCTCGGCGATACCGCGCTGGCCGCCCGGGGCGTGGTGATGCACAATCTGATCGGCGACGATGTGCATGACTGGGCGCAGATCCTTTCCGATCCCGCCAACCACCTCCACCTCTACGGCAAGGCCGCGGCCCGGCCGGGTCGCAAGATGGGCCATGTGACGCGGCTGGTGCTGTGAAATCCAAGCTCTTCCTGATCTACGCCCGCGCCGAAAACGGCGTCATCGGACGGGACAATGCCATGCCGTGGCATATTCCGGCGGACCTCAAGCGGTTCAAGGCGCTGACCATGGGCAAGCCGATGATCATGGGTCGCAAGACCTTCGAGAGCCTGCCCGGCCTGCTCCCCGGACGGCGTCATATCGTGCTCACCCGCGATCCCCACTGGCACCGAGAAGGGGCCGAAGTGGCCCGCAGCGTCCCCGAGGCGCTCGCCATGGCCGGCCCGGGCGAGGTCGCGGTGGTGGGCGGCGCGGAAATCTATGCGCTGCTCCTTCCCCTCGCCGGAAGGGTCGAGCTGACCGAGGTGCATGGCGAGTTCGAGGGTGACACAATGATGCCCCTACTCGGCCCCGAATGGGTCGAGGTCGCGCGCGAGGAGCATCCGACCGAGGGCACCCGCCAGGCCTATGCTTTCGTGACCCTAGCGCGGGACCTATAGCACCGCCATGATTCGCCTCGATCATCGCGAACCCATGCCCGAGAGCCTGCGCGGCGCGATCATTGCGCTGGGCAATTTCGACGGGTTCCACCTCGGCCACCAGGCTGTGGTCGGTGCGGCGGTGGACTGGGCGCGGGGCGAAGGCCGCCCGGTGATCGTCGCCACTTTCGATCCTCATCCGATGCGGTTGTTCCAGCCCGACGCCCCACCCTTCCGCTTGACCACGCTTGACCAGCGCGAAGAGCTCTTCGCCGATGCCGGGGCGGATGCGATGCTGGTGTTCCACTTCGACCGCGACATGGCGGCGACCACGGCGGAAGACTTCGTCGGCGTGCTGCTTGCCCAGCACCTCGGCGCGGCGGGGGTGGTTACGGGCGCGGATTTCACCTTCGGCAAGGGCCGCAGCGGCGATGTCGCGGCGCTGGCGGCGCTCGGCGCGCAGTTTGGGGTGGAGGCCCGCGCGGTCTCCCCGGCGGCGACGGACGGCACCATCGTATCCTCCAGCCGCATCCGTGAGGCGTTGCAGGAGGGCGATTGCGCCACTGCCACCGCACTTCTGACCCGGCCCTTCGCGATTCGGGGCGTGGTCCAGCATGGCGACAAGCTGGGGCGCACCATCGGCTATCCCACCGCCAATGTCTCGGCCGGCAACTATCTGCGCCCGCGCTACGGGATCTACGCCGTCACCGCGGTGCTGCCCGGCGGCAAACTGGTCCACGGCGCGGCCAATCTCGGGGTGCGGCCGCATTTTGATCCGCCCAAGGAATTGCTCGAGCCGCACTTCTTCGATTTCGATGGTGACCTCTACGGGCAGGAGATCGAGGTGGCCTTCCACCACTTCCTGCGCGGCGAGGCGAAGTTCGACAGCCTTGAGGCGCTGACCGCCCAGATCGAAGCGGATTGCTCGGAGGCGAGGAAACTCCTAAGCGCGCTGCCATCATGACAGAGCAGCGCGATTACCGATCGACCGTCTTCCTCCCGAAGACCGAGTTTCCGATGAAGGCCGGCCTCCCCCAGAAGGAGCCGGGCATTCTGGCGCGCTGGCTAGCCGAAGGACTCTACGAACAGCTCCGCGCCGCCCGCGCGGGCCGCGAGAAGTTCATCCTCCACGATGGCCCGCCCTATGCCAATGGCGACATGCACATCGGCCATGCGCTCAACCATATCCTCAAGGACATGGTGGTGCGCACCCAGAGCCTGCTGGGCAAGGACGCGCCCTATGTGCCCGGGTGGGATTGCCACGGTCTGCCGATCGAGTGGAAGGTCGAGGAGCAATACCGCAAGAAGAAGCTCGACAAGGACCAGGTCGATCCGGTCGAATTCCGCGCCGAATGCCGCGCCTATGCGCAGCACTGGGTCGATACCCAGCGCGAACAGCTCAAGCGGCTCGGCATCAATGGCGACTGGGACCATCCCTATCTGACCATGGACCCCGCGGCCGAAGGCACCATCGTCTCCGAACTGCTCAAGTTCGCCGAGAGCGGCCAGCTTTATCGCGGGGCAAAGCCGGTGATGTGGTCCCCGGTGGAGAAGACCGCGCTGGCCGAGGCCGAGGTCGAGTATGAGGATATCGTCTCGACGCAGATCGATGTGGCGTTCGAGATCAAGGTGTCTCGGGTTCCCGCGTTACTAAACCAGCATGCTGTAATCTGGACCACGACCCCATGGACGATCCCGGTCAATCAAGCCATCGCCTACGGCCCGACCGTTGACTATGTCTTGGCAAAGTTCCGTCGGATCGAGCCGATCCCAATAACAGAACGTGGCAGTCCGGACACCGTTCACGATCATTCCAAAGATCGTTCATTCTTGATCGCAGAACATCTGCTGGGTCAGTTCTGTGAACGTATTGAACGATCAATAGCACCTACGTGGCGCTTCGAAGAAGTGGTTTGGCGCGGCAAAGGTTCAGAATTGGAGGGCACGGATGCCCGCCACCCGATGCACCACCTCGGCGAATTCTTCGCCAAGCCGCGCCCCTTCCTGTCCGGCGATTTTGTCACCACCGACAGCGGCACCGGCCTCGTCCACATGTCACCCGACCACGGCGAGGACGACTTTGCGCTGTGCAAGGCCCACGGCATCGATCCGGTCTTCGCGGTGGAAGGCGACGGCAAGTATCGCGCCGACTGGCTGTGGCTGGGCGGGCAGGGCAGCGTCATCAATCCCAAGTTTAACGCTCCGGATGGGCCGATCTGCGAGGCCTTGCGTGAGAGCGGCGGCTTGCTGGCGGCTTCGGCGGACTACAAGCACTCATACCCGCATTCGTGGCGCTCCAAGGCCAAAGTGATTTATCGCTGCACCCCGCAGTGGTTCGTGCCGATGGACAAGGAGCTGGCCCCTCCACCCCCTGCTTCGCAGGCGGTCCCCCTACCCGAGACAAGCTCGGGGAGGAACGAGGCGGCCAATTCCTCCTCGAGCTTGCTCGGGGAGGGGGACCATCCGCAGGATGGTGGAGGGGTTTCAACGCTCCGCCAAACCGCCCTCAAAGCCATCACCGACACCCGCTGGATCCCCGAAAAGGGCGAGAACCGCATTCGTTCGATGGTCGAGGGCCGGCCCGACTGGGTGCTCAGCCGCCAGCGCGCCTGGGGCGTGCCGATCACGTTGTTCGTGCGCAAAGGCACCAACCAGTATCTAGATGACCCGGCAGTCAACGCCCGGATCGTCGCTGCGGTGCGCGAACAGGGCGTCGATGCCTGGAGCGAGACGCGGGCGCAGGAATTCCTTGGGCCGGACTACAAGGCCGAGGATTTCGAGCGCGTCACCGATATTCTCGATGTGTGGTTCGATAGCGGCTGCACGCATGTGTTCACGCTGGAAAGCGGGCGCTGGCCGGCGCTGTCATGGCCGGCGGACCTCTACCTCGAAGGCTCTGACCAGCATCGCGGCTGGTTCCAGTCGAGCTTGCTCGAAAGCTGCGGCACCCGCGGCCGCGCGCCTTATAAGGCGGTGCTGACCCACGGCTTCACCATGGACCAGAAGGGCATGAAAATGTCCAAGAGCCTTGGCAACACGATCGACCCGCTCAAGGTCATGGAAACCAACGGGGCGGACATCATCCGGCTGTGGGCGCTCTCGGTCGATTACACCGAGGATCACCGCATCGGCGACGAGATCCTCAAAGGCGTGGCCGACCAGTACCGCAAGCTGCGCAACACCTTCCGCTACCTGCTCGGCGCGCTGGAGGGGTTCAGCGAGGCCGAGCGGGTCGGCGTGGAGGCGATACCCGAGCTGGAGCGCTATGTGCTGGCGCTGCTGGCGAAGCTCGATGCCACACTGCGGCAGGCGGTCGATGACTTCGACTACAACACCTACGTCCGCGCGCTGACTGACTTCTGCAACGAGGATTTGTCCGCCTTCTTCTTCGATATCCGCAAGGATTCGCTCTATTGCGACGCGGCCGACGATCCCAAGCGGATGGCCTGCCGCACCGTGCTCGACACGCTGTTCCACGCGTTGGTCCGCTACGCCGCACCGGTGCTGGTGTTCACCGCGGAAGAGGTGTGGGGGACGCGGTTCCCGGATGAGGGGAGTGTGCATCTGCTGGAGTGGCCGGTGGTGCCGGACGCCCCCCTCTCCCGTCACCCCGGCGAAGGCCGGGGTCCCGCTTCTTCTGCCGACGCTGGCCAAGGCAGCGGGAACCCGGATCAAGTCCGGGGTGACGAGTTGGTGGAGAAGTGGACCTTGCTCCGTAACAATCGTGCACTGGTCAACGAGCGGATCGAGCCCTTGCGACGCGAGAAGATTCTGGGGTCAAGCCTTGAGGCCGCAGTGACTATGCCGGTCGAGCTGGGCGACGTTGATTGGCCCGAGTTGCTGATCGTCTCAGCCGCCAGCACGGGCGATGATTGGACCGTCACCCGCACCACCCACCACAAATGCGGCCGCTGCTGGCGGCACCTCCCGGAAGTCACCGAGGACGGCGTGCTTTGTTCACGTTGCGATCAGGTGGTCGGGGCCATGGACGGCGCGGCATGAGCGCAATCCTTCGCAACCGCATCCTCGGCCTGGCCCTAGCCGCGGCGATCTTTCTGGTCGACCAGTGGCTCAAGTTCCAGGTGATGTGGACCTGGCAGCTGCCGCAGCGCGAGGTGATCGACCTGCTGCCGTTCTTCGACCTGCGCTGGACCCAGAACTACGGCGTCTCACTCGGCATGCTCACCGCGGATTCGATGGAGATGCGCTGGGGGCTGGTGCTGCTGACCGGCGGAATCGCGATCACCGTGTTAATCTGGCTGCTGCGCGAGAAACATCTGGCCGATATCGCCGCGCTGGCGCTGGTGCTGGGCGGGGCGCTCGGCAATATCCGCGACCGGGCCAAGCTGGGCTACGTGGTCGACTATGCCGACCTCCATTTCGGCGAGTTCCGTCCGTTCCTGATCTTCAACCTCGCCGACGCCGCGATCACTATCGGCGTGGTGATTATTCTTGCCCGTTCCTTCCTTTCGCGCGAAAAGCGCAAGCCACAGGCGCCTGCCCCGGCAGATGCCGCCCCGGAGAGTTGATACCATGCGCAAAGCCACCGCCCTTGCCCTTCTTATCGCCGGTTCGGCCCTGATTTCGGGCTGCGGCGCGAGCAGCGGGCTGTTCAATCGCGACCGGCCGGACGAAATGGCCGTGCAGCGTCAGGCGCCGCTGGTGGTTCCGCCCGATTTCTCGCTGACTCCGCCCGCTCCTGGCGCACCGCGCCCGACTGACCGCACGACCGCACAGCAGGGCCTTGAGGCCCTGTTCGGCGGCCCGGCTGCGCGCAGCGACGTGGAACGCACCACCGGCCAGCGCGCCGGCACCCCGGGAGTCAGCATCCGCTCGACCGTTGGCGATCCCGGCACCAACACCGTCGCCAAGGGCGACGTTACCCGCGACATCCTCGCCGCCCCGCAAGGCGACGGACGCGAGGCGCAGGCGCAGGCGGGCGGTTGATTTTACCGGTTTAGGTGGCTGCGGCGCCGGGCAGTTCACTCGGCCCGACCAGCAGCTTGTCGATCTTGTGGCCGTCCATGTCGACGATCTCGAAGCGCCAGCCCTGATGGCGGAAATGCTCGCCCTCCTTGGGCAGGCGCTTCAGTACTGACAGGGAAAAACCAGCCGCGGTGGCATAGTCGCGGTCGTCCGGCAGCTCGATCCCGAGCCGGTGTGCCATCGCATCGGCCGGCAGGGCTCCGGCGATCAGCAGTGTCCCATCCTCGCGCACGACCACCATCGGTTCGTCGCCCTCGTCCTGATGGCTGGCAAATGTCCCGACGATCGCGGTGAGCAGGTCGGCGGGGGTGACCACGCCCTCAAGGTGCCCGTATTCGTCATGGACCAGCGCCATAGAGACGTCCGACTGCTGCAGGATCCGCAGCGCGTCCATCGCGTCGAGCTGGTCGGGGATGACCTCGGCCTTGCGCATCAGTCGACCGATCTGCAGCCGCTTGCCCGCCAGCAACACCGCCTGCACATCGCGGACCTTGATCACGCCGACGATATTGTCGGGCGCACCATCGACCACCGGCAGCAGCGAATGCGGCGAATCCTTCATCGCGGCGCGCACCTCGAGCTCGGTGGCGCGACGTTCGATCCAGTCGATCTCGGTGCGCGGGGTCATCAGCTCGCGCACCGGCCGGTCGGCCAGGCGCATGATCCCCGCCATGATCTGGCGTTCATCCTCCTCGATCACGCCCGAACGCGTGGCCTCGGCGATCAGCATGTGGAGTTCTTCCGCAGTCACCTGAGTCTCGCCGGCCCGATGCTGGCCGAGCATCCGCAACACCAGCCGCGATGAACGGTCGAGCAGCCAGACCATTGGCGCGGTCGCTCGTGACAGCAGCGCCATCGGGCGCGACGCGAGCAGCGCGATTGCCTCGGCATGGCGCAGCGCCACCTGCTTGGGCACCAGCTCGCCCGCGACCAGGCTGAAATAGCTGGTCAGCGCGATCACCAGCGCGAAGCCGGCATCGTCGGCATAGCGTTGCGGCAGACCCAGCGTCGCCAGCCGTTCCCCCACCGGCCCGCCCAGGCTCGACCCTGAATAGGCGCCGGCGATGATCCCGACGAAGGTGATCCCGGCCTGCACCGTGGAAAGGAACCGCCCCGGATCCGCCGCCAGCTCCAGCGCCACCACCGCACCCTTGCTGCCGCGCTCGGCCGCGACCTTCAGCCGCCCCGGGCGCGAGGAGACGATGGCGAGTTCCGACATCGAAAACAGGCCATTAAGCAGGATAAG
>CANJSX010000063.1 GCA_947477055.1 Sphingomonadaceae bacterium
GAGGTCGGCCCCGAAGCCGGCTTCGGTCACCACATAATCGGCCATGCCCCGCGCAGTCTTGGTGGCGATCACCGAGTTGCAGCCATGGGCGATATTGGCGAAGGGGCCGCCGTGGAGCAGGGCCGGGCGGTTTTCCAGGGTCTGCACCAGGTTCGGCTGGATCGCATCCTTGAGCAGCACGGTCATCGCGGTGTCAGCTTTGAGGTCACGGCAGTAGATCGGCGTGCGATCGCGGCGGTAGGCGATGATGATGTCGCCCAGGCGCTTCTGCAGGTCCTTGAGGTCCGATGCGAGGCACAGGATCGCCATGATTTCCGAAGCGACGGTGATGTCGAAGCCGGTCTCGCGCGGGTAGCCGTTCGACAGGCCGCCAAGCGGGCCGACGATCTGGCGCAGCGCCCGGTCGTTCATGTCGAGCACGCGGCGCCAGGAGATGCGGCGGATGTCGATGCCGAGGTCGTTGCCCCAGTGGATGTGGTTGTCGATCATCGCCGAGAGCAGGTTGTGCGCGCTGGTGATGGCGTGGAAGTCACCCGTGAAGTGCAGGTTGATCTCGTCCATCGGCATGACCTGGCTCTTGCCGCCGCCGGCGCCGCCGCCCTTGACGCCGAAGCAGGGGCCCAAGCTCGGTTCGCGCAGGCACAGCATGGTCTTCTTGCCGATGCGGTGCAGCGCGTCGGAGAGACCGACCGAGGTGGTGGTCTTGCCTTCGCCCGCCGGGGTCGGATTGATCGCGGTGACGAGGATCAGCTTACCCATGGTGTCGGACTTGGGCAGCGCGCTGAGGTCGATCTTGGCCTTGTACTTGCCATATGGGACCAGCGCATCGTCCGGAATGCCGGCCGCGGCAGCGACCTTGGCGATCGGATCAAGCTTCGCGGCGCGTGCAATTTCGATATCGGTGGGCATGAATTCCCTCTCCCTTTGCTCTGATTGCCTGGAACAGGGATACCGGCCTCGCCCGTGGCGGGGCGACCAGTCCTTCCAGGGGACAGCTCCCAAATAGTAAGCAACATATACAAATCTGCGTCACCAATCACAAGAGCGAAAATTTCGCATATGCGGAAGTTTTTCGTATCATTAGCTCCACGAATAGCGCCACGAATGGAAGCTTGTGCGGACCACGAAGTGACGCTAAGTTCCCATTTCGTTCTATAATCGGAGTGACGATGGATCAGCCTGCAACCCTCGTGATTATACTGCTGGCGCTGCTGCTGGGCGGTGCGCTGGGCTGGTGGCTGGGTCTACGTCCGGCGGCAGAGCTGCGCGAACGGCTGACCGCGCGTGAGGGTGATGGCAGGGAGCTGGATACGCGTTTCCGTCAGGCGATAGCAGAACTCGGCGATGCAAGGATCGAGCTCGCGACATTGAAGGCCAATGCCGAAAGCTTCGAGCAGCAGAAGCATGGTCTGATCGCGGCGCAAGCAGCACTCAAGGCCGAATTCGAGGCGGCGGGGGCAAAGATCCTCGCCAGTGCGCAGGAGGCCCTGCTCAACCGCGCGGACGAGCGTCTGCTCCAATCCGAGGAGAAAAGCGCCGAGCGGCTCAAGGCCCTGCTCGCCCCGGTCGACCAGCGGCTCAAGACTTATGAGGAGACGGTCGGCGCGCTGGAAAAGCAGCGGGTCGATGCCTTCGGCCAGCTGACCGGGCAGATCGAGGAAATGCGCAAGGGGCAGGAAGCAGTGCGGGCCGAGGCTGCGCGGCTCGGCAATTCGCTGCGCAACGCCCCCAAGGCGCGCGGGCGCTGGGGCGAGCAGCAGCTGAGGAACGTGCTCGAGCAATGCGGTCTGGCCGAACACACCGATTTCATCACCGAACATTCGGTCGATACCGACGAGGGCCGGCTACGTCCCGATGCGATCGTGCGGATCCCTGGACAAAAACAGCTGGTGATCGACGCCAAGGTTTCGCTCAATGCCTATCAGTCAGCGTTCGAGGCGGATGACGAGCCGACCCGCATCGCGGCGCTTGGCCAGCACGCGGCCTCGATGCGCACCCATGTCCAGCAGCTTGGCGCCAAGAGCTACCAAAGCCAGTTTGAGGATGCGCCGGACTATGTCGTGATGTTCGTGCCGGGCGAGCATTTCGTTGCCGCTGCGCTCGAGAACGATCCCGAGCTGTGGGACTTCGCCTTCCGCAACCGCGTGTTGCTGGCGACGCCGACCAACCTCGTTGCGATTGCCCGGACCGTGGCGATGGTCTGGTCGCAGGACAAGCTGGCGCGCGAAGCGATCGAGATCGGGCGGGCGGGGGCCGAACTATACGACCGGCTTGCCGTTGCCGCCGAACATCTCAAGCGTGTCGGCAGCGGTCTCGACAGCGCGGTCAACAATTACAACAAGTTCGTATCCAGCTTCGAACGTAATGTCCTCGCCTCGGGCAGACGCCTGCGCGACAAGGGCATCGAGATCGGCAAGCGCGAGATAGACGACGTTCCGCTGATTGAAGCTGCACCACGCCATACCGATGCTGGCGAGGAGGAACGACCAGCCCTGCTGCTCGACCCGGAAGAGGCTACAGCGGGTTAGGCGCAGGCACGCGCCGCGCTTCGAGCCGGTGGCCGCCGCCATTGAGCCTCAGCACATTGCGGTCGATACTGACGCTGGGCCGCGAGCCGAGCAGATCGGCCATGGCGCGCTCCTGCTCCATCACGCCGTCGCAGAACATCCTGGTCGAAACGAACGGGCCGCCGATCAGACGGCCGTTCTCGACCCGCCAGTTTCCGCCGATGCCGTTGCAGCCAGCGGTGGCGGCATTGCGGGTGCGGTCAAAGCGGATCTGTGCCCGGGCCGAAACCGGGGCCTTGCCGTCGATCCGCGTGACTTGCCACTGGCTGTTCAGCAGCTGGCGGGTGGAAGGAGGGGAGGCAGCAATCGCGCTGCCCGCTACGAGCAGAAGGGCGATAGCGAGTGGGGCGGAGAGGGCGCGTTTCATAGCCGCCAGGATGCACCGGCCAAGCTGATCCGAGCCTTAACCGCCGAGGCCGGCGAGCACTTCGTAGGCCAGAACCGCTCCGGCCACCGCAGCGTTGAGGCTATCGGCGCGGCCTTTCATCGGCATGGTGACCCTCAGGTCGCAGGCCATTTCATAGTCCTCGGGCAACCCGCGCGATTCGTTGCCGACGAGGATGAAGCAGGGCGCTGTATACGGCGCGCCGCGATAGGGCACGGCGTCGCGCAGGGAAGCGGCGACAAGCTGGCCTTCACCGCCGCGCAACCAGGGCAGGAACTCGTCCCAGCGCGCCTGGGCGATGCTCTGGGTAAAGATCGCCCCCATGCTCGCGCGCACCGCCTCGACCGAGAAGGGATCGGCGCAATCGTCGATCAGGATCAGCCCGCCCGCGCCGACCGCGTCGCCGGTGCGCAGCATCGTGCCAAGATTGCCCGGATCGCGCACCGCCTGCGCCACCAGCCAGATCGGCGCAGCGGTGCGGTCCAGCGCGGCCAGGCTGGTGTCGAACTCGGCGAAGACCCCGGCGACGGCCTGCGGATTGTCCTTGCCGGTGATCTTGGCGAGGATATCGGCGCCGGTTTCGATCACCTCGCCGCCCGCAGCCAATACCTCGGCCTCAAGCGCGGCGAGCAGCGGGTGCTCGTCACGGCCCTCGGCCATCACCAGCAGTTCGGGCAGACGGCCGCACTCGCGCGCGTCGGTGAGCAGCCGCAGCCCTTCGGCAAGAAACTTGCCTGCGGCCTTGCGATGCTTCTTCTCACGCAAGGCGCGGAGCGACTTGACGACGGGATTGGAAAATCCGGTGATGGAGCGGCGGGTCACGCCGTCAATCCTCGCCGAAGCCGTCCTTGACCAGGCCGGTCAGCTTGAGCAGCGCTGCCTCGCAGCCGTCACCACTCACTTCGATGTCGATGCTGTCGCCCTTGGCCGCGCCGAGCATCATCAGCCCGAGGATTGATCCGCCGGCGGCCTCATTGCCTTCCTTCAACACGCGCACGCTGATGCCCTCGGGTATGGCGGCGACCATATTGACGAATTTTGCGCTGGCCCGGGCGTGCAGGCCGCGATTGTTGGTGATCTCGATGGTGTCGCGCGCTTCGCTCATGCGTCCTGCCCCAGGAACTCGGAAGCGATGGTGATGTAGTTGCGCCCGGCATCCCGCGCCGCGACAGTGGCTTCCTTCAGCGCCATCCCCCGGCGCGCCTTGGCGAGGCGGATCAGCATCGGCAGGTTGATCCCGGCGATGACCTCGACCTTGCCTTTACTCATCAGCGAAATCGCCAGGTTGGAGGGGGTACCACCGAACAGGTCGGTCAGCACGATCGCTCCTTCGCTGCTATCGACTTCGCGAATCTTCTCGGCGATGTCCTTGCGGCGCTGCTCCATGTCGTCATTGGGGCCGATGCAAACAGTCGCGACCGCCTCCTGGCGGCCGACCACGTGCTGCATGGCATGCACGAATTCCTCGGCAAGTCTGCCGTGGGTAACCAATACCATACCGATCATTGCGAAGAAGCGCTCCGAAGAACCTGCGACCTGTACCCAGCCCTGTTGCCTGCCGTCATCGCAACTGTCCTCCTTCAAAAAGGTCAGCCGCGCGTGAACTCAGGTTGCGGTGCAGCATAGTGGGGGAAAATCCTGCGTCGCGCAAGGCTGCGCCGATTCGCTCGGCAAAGTACACCGAGCGATGGCGGCCGCCGGTGCAACCGAAGGCAATCGTGGCATAGGCCTTGCCCTGCGCCCGGTAGCGCGGGAGTAGCAGCAGCAGCAGGTCGCGGATGCGCTCGAACGCCTCGTCGAACGCGGGATCCTGGCGGATGTGCTCGGCCACAGGGACATCGAGCCCGGTGAGCGGACGCAGCTCGGGGTTCCAGTGCGGATTGTCGAGGAAGCGCATGTCGAACACCAGATCGGCAATCGGCGGCATCCCGCGCGAGAAGCCGAAGCTCAGCACCGTCACCGTCATCGTCGCACCGACGGCGGGGGCGAACTGCTCGCGGATCGCCTGCTGCAGCTGGTTGGCCGAAAAGGCGGTGGTCGAGATCACGAGATCGGCCCAGCGGCGCAGCGGCTCCATCAATTCGCGCTCGGCGGCAATCCCGGCGGAAGCGGGCAGGTCAGCGGCCAGGGGGTGGCGACGGCGCGTCTCGTTGTAGCGGCGCTCAAGTTCCTGGCCGGAACAGTCGAGAAATAGCGTCGTCAGTTCGAGGCTGGGCCGTTTTACCAGCTTCTTGATCAGCGCAATCAGCGCATTGGCATCGAACCCGCGCGTTCTCGTATCGAAGCCGATCGCCAGCGGCATGCGTGCGCCAGTGTCGCCGGGTTCGGACGTATCGAGCAGGCGCTCAAGCATGCGTAGCGGGAAATTGTCGATTACTTCCCAGCCGAGGTCCTCGAGCACGTTCAGCGCGGTTGTCTTGCCAGCTCCCAGCAGGCCGGTCACCAGCAGCACGCGCTGACGCTCTGGTTGGACCATTGTGGATGAGTCGGGGTGCATGGCGGATTGATCTGCGCTTCCTGCCTGAAAAAGGGAAGAGCCGCGTTCAGCCTGTCCGCGAATGAGGCAAGCCGTAGTGCCGCAACGCCAGTTCGACCTTCAGCGGCAAGATCGGAGCATCCAGCCACAGGCGGATCAGGGGGAGTTTGACCCCCGCAATCTCGCAAACCTCCGCGCGCTCGATAAAGCGCTCCGCTGCCGGATCGAACCGGACCACCAGTGCCACCGAGGCTCCGTCACAGACAGGGAAGGGCAGGATACCGAGGTTACGCACTTCGAGCAGGCCGCGCAAGGCGGGATGCGGCCGCGCGAACAAAGCGCCGCCTCGCACTTCAAGTTCGACCCCGTCATCCCCAACCAGCTGCGCACCGCGATCCATCAGCGCGAGCGCAAGGCTCGACTTGCCGATCCCGGGCTCGCCTTCGATCAGGACGGCGCGGCCCTCAATCACGACGCAGCTGGCCTGCCGCACCGTCATTCAAACTCTCCATAGGCGGGCAGATCGAACATCAGGCAGGCGCCGGGCAGCTGGTCGCCCCGGTCCTGCGCGATCAGCTTGCCGTCATGGGCTTCGATGATGGTGCGGGCAATCGCCAAGCCCAGGCCGCTGTGGCCGCCGAAGTCTTCGTCCTCGGGACGCAGTGAATGAAACCGCTCGAAGATGCGCTCGCGATCCTTGGGCGCAATTCCGGGGCCTTCATCCTGCACGGAGACCTGAATCCGCTCATCCTGCCGCGCGATCTCGACCGTGACGGTGCCGCCCGGCGCTGAAAAGGACACGGCGTTGTCGAGCAGGTTTTCGAGAACACGCTCAAGCCGGGGAGGGTTGCCGGGCGTGACCCTCCCGTCGTCCCCGCCATCGTCGTCGCCGGTCAGTCGCAGCACGATCCGCCGGTCATGGTTGGCGCCCGACTTGTCGCGATTGGCGATGATGCCCTTGGCCAGCGCGGCCAGATCGACCGGCTGGAAAGCCGTGCGGCTCAATTCGGCGTCGATCCGGCTTACTTCGGAGATCTCGGTAATAAGCCGGTCAATCCGGCGGATATCGTGGGCCGCGATCTCCGACAGTTGCTTGCGCAGCCCCGGATCAGCGACCTTGTCGAGCGCCTCAAGCGCGCTGCGCAGCGATGCCAGCGGATTCTTGATCTCATGGGCCACATCGGCCGCGAAAGTGTCGACCGCGTCGATACGTTGCCGCAGCGCCATCGTCATGTCGGAAATCGCCCGGGCGAGCAGGCCGATCTCGTCGCGCCGATCGGGCAGGCGCGGCACGATCACGTTGCGGTCGCGCCCCAGCCTGACGCGGATTGCGGAGCGCACCAGCATGCGCAGCGGTTGCACGATGGTCCGCGCGAGGAACAGCGACAGCTGGACCGAGATGATCGCTGCCACTGCCACCACGATCGCCAAGGTCTGGCGCGCATCCCGCACATTCTGGGTAACATCCGGCGCATTGCGCAACACCAGCAAGGCTTCGCCCTTGCCGCCGACCGGGGAGGCCGCCGTAATGACAGGGGTCTGGTCAGGCGCGGCGCGATGGAAGATCGTCGTGCGCCGGGTTTGCAGCGCCTGCACGATTTCCGGCCAGTCCGAAGCCTTGTTCCCCAGTTCACGGTAGGCAAGAATCGGATCGGCGCCGAGCAGGAAGTCCATGCCACGATCAAGCGCACGGGCGGTGTGTTGGTACCACGGCTCCTTGTCCGGATCGATGAAGGCAAACGACGGCGGGGCTAGTTCGAAACTGTCGGCAATCAGCTTGCCGTTCGCAGCGAACAACCGCAGCCGCAGGTGCTGTCGGGTGCCCACAGCACGCAGGATCGCCCGGCGCTGTTCCGCCCGTGCCCCGGCAAGGGCATCGGCAGCAATTTCCACCTCGGTCCGAGCAAGGTTGAACCGCTCCTGCAGCAACTGCTTACGGTAGCTGTCGAGGTAGAAGAAACTCCCCGCCAGCAGTCCCAGGGCGATGATGTTCACCGCCAGGATGCGGGTCGTCAGCGAAACGCGGCGTGACCAGAACCGGCGGTCCTCCGCTTCGAGACGTCCGGTACTAGCCATCGGTGAAGGAATAACCGGCACCGTAAAGCGTTTCGATCGCCGCGAATTGATGGTCGATCGCCCTGAACTTGCGTCTCAGGCGCTTGATGTGACTATCGATGGTGCGGTCGTCGACGAACACGTCGTCGCTGTAGGCGGCGTCCATGAGCTGGTTGCGGCTGCGGATGACGCCCGGCCTGCTTGCCAGCGCTTCGAGGATCAGAAACTCGGTGACTGTTAGAGAAACCGGGGTTTCGTCCCACGTCACCTGATGCCGGGACGGATCCATAGCCAGCCGGCCGCGGCGGATCTCGGGGTCAACGCCATTTTCAACTTCCTCGCCAGTTTCCCGCCGCGCGAGCTCGGTGCGGCGCAGGATCGCCTTGATCCGCGCGACCAGCAAGCGTTGGCTGAACGGCTTGGTGATATAATCATCCGCGCCCATCGCCAGCCCGAGTGCTTCATCGGTCTCCTCGTCCTTCGAGGTGAGGAAGATCACCGGTACGTCGGATTTCTCGCGCAGCCGCCGCAACAGCTCCAGCCCGTCCATCCGCGGCATCTTGATGTCGAAAACGGCCAGATCGGGTGGATTATCGAGGATTGCTTTAAGCGCCGCACTGGCATCCGCATAGAGCCGCGTGGCGAATCCTTCGGCCTGCAAACCGATCGACACGGAGGTCAGGATATTGCGGTCATCATCGACAAGCACAATCACTTGCGATGTTGCGCAGGGCGTCACTGTGCAACTAAGCGTTTGAGTGGGCGGGTTTTCTGCCATGCGGTCGGCGTTTTCTGCCATACGGTCGACGAGGACCAATCGTTCTGGTGGCCGGGAAGAGAGGCCTAGCCGTTCCTGGCGACAATAACAATGTGCAGCAAAATCCCTGCATTAAACGTCTGATTAACCAGTCGAATCCTATCCTTTTGGGCAATTTGACGTAACGTCGGTGCTGGACTATGCGAACTTGCGATTCCGCAAAACCTACGCAACGCGGCCCACCGGGAGAGTAACTTGACCACTGCTTCGCTCAGCTACCCGCTCGATAAACACGGAATTGCCACCTCGGCGACGATCTTCGCCAATCTCGGCACAGCCCCGTTGGTCGAGCATGCATTGCGCAATGGCGAAGGCATGCTGTCCAAGGACGGCCCGCTGGTCGTCGAAACCGGCATGCACACTGGCCGGGCAGCGAAGGACAAGTTCATCGTCCGCGATGCGGAAACCGAAGACACGGTGTGGTGGGGTAAGACCAACCAGGGTATGAGCCCGGCGCATTTTGATGCGCTCAAGGCGGATTTCTTCGCCGAGCTGGGCAAGCGCGAGGCACTCTATGTCGCCGACCTGTTTGGCGGCTCGCAGCCCGAATACCGCGCCAATGTCCGCATCATCACCGAGCGCGCCTGGCACAGCCTGTTCGTCCGCACGCTGCTGGTGCGGCCGACCGAGACCGAGCTGGCGAGCTTCGTGCCCGAATACACCATCATCGACCTGCCAACCTTCCGCGCCGATCCCGCGTGCCACGGCTGCCGCACCGAGACCGTTATCGCGGTGAATTTCACCGAAAAGCTGATCCTGATCGGTGGAACCGCCTATGCTGGCGAAATGAAGAAGTCGGTCTTCGGCATCCTCAACTATCTGCTCCCCGCCAGGGGCGTGATGCCGATGCATTGCTCGGCCAATATCGGCGCTGACGGCAAGACAGCGGTGTTTTTCGGGCTTTCGGGCACCGGCAAGACCACGCTTTCGGCCGACGCCAGCCGCACGCTGATCGGCGATGACGAGCATGGCTGGTCGGATACCGCCGTGTTCAACTTCGAGGGTGGCTGCTACGCCAAGGTGATCCGCCTTTCAGAAGAAGCTGAGCCGGAGATCTTCGCCACCACCAAGCGCTTCGGCACGGTGCTGGAAAACGTGGTGATCGATCCCGAAACCCGCGAGATTGATCTCGACGACAACTCGCTGGCCGAGAACAGCCGCGGTTCCTACCCGATCGATTTCATCCCGAACTGCTCGGAAGAAAACCTCGGCCCGGTCCCGGCCAACCTGATCTTCCTCACCGCCGATGCCTATGGCGTGCTACCCCCGATCGCGCGGTTGACCCCGGACCAGGCAATGTATCATTTCCTCTCGGGCTACACCGCGCGCGTCGCCGGTACCGAAATCGGCGTGACCGAACCCGAGGCGACCTTCTCGACCTGCTTCGGCGCACCGTTCATGCCGCGCCATCCCTCGGTCTACGGCAATCTGCTCAAGGAGCGGATCGCCAAGGGCGGGGTCAAGTGCTGGCTGGTCAACACCGGTTGGTCGGGTGGCAAGGCGACGGTGCCGGGGATCAAGCGCATGCCGATCAAGGCGACCCGCGCGCTGCTCAATGCCGCGCTCGACGGCAGTCTCAATGCCGCCGAGTTCAAGAAGGATCCGAACTTCGGCTTCGAGGTTCCGGTGTCGGTCGCGGGTGTGGACAGCAAGCTGCTCGATCCGCGCGGCGCCTGGGCCGATCCGGTCGAATACGATCGCACTGCGCAAGACCTGGTCCGCAAGTTCATCGAGAATTTCGAGGAATTCGCCGACCATGTCGATGAAGGTGTTCGTCAGGCGGCTCCGACGGCCGCCTGATCGATCCAGAAATTCCCGGTCGAACACCAGGACCCGTAGTTGTCAGCAGTGACCGACCGTCGGATCTGTTTCTGCTCGAGGATCCCGTCTTGCGTCGCATCGGCGCGGCGGAACTCAAGCAACTGTCGATTTGACTTTGTACTGCCGTATAACGCGCGCAATGTGACCGCACTTTCCGGGAAGGGAGTCGCAAGTCATGAGTATGTTTGATGGAATCCTCGGCCAGCTGGCCGGCAATATCGATATTGGCAGCATCGCCAGCCAGGTTGGGATTGATCCGGCCATGGCAGAAAAGGCAATTGCCGCGCTAGGCAAGGAGCATCCCGAACCCGGCGATACCGTGGTAACGGCGGCTGCGAGCACCGGGATCGATGCCGGCACGCTGGGTAGGATCGTCAGCCAGCTCGGTGGCGAGGGCGCTCATGGCCAGATCAGCGGCATGCTCAAGGATAACCCGCAGGCGGCGAGCCTGCTCGGCATACTGGACCGCGATGGCGACGGCAATCCGCTGAACGATATCGCCGGCATTGCCGGCGGGTTGTTCGGCAAGAGCTGACCGCGAACTCCGCCACCCCGGCCTACGTCGGACCCTGAGGGCAGGCAGTTCCAACGTGGAATATTTCCTAATTCTCGGCGAATTTGCAATTATTTAAACAATCGCAATACGAGTTTGCAATTTTCTGAAGTTATGTCCATTTCGGATGTAAATTCATGCAACAGGGGCAACGGAGCATCGCATGGCTATCCTTACGACACTGCAGCGCAGTGGCGGAATAGATGCGCTTGCACGCGATCTCGGGCGGGTCCCGGCAGACGCGGCCCTTGGCGTAAGCTGCCTGCTGCCGGCCATGCTCAGCGGTATGCGCCGCGCTGCCGCGGAACGGGGTGCAGGGCTGACCGGGCTGCAATCGCTGATCGAGTCACTCGAAGCATTGGGCGGCGGCCAGCTGGCAGCCGGGCTGCTCGCATCGGATGGCGCCGACCCGGCCGCTGGATATGCAGTCTTGCGCCTGATCATCGGCGACGACGACCGCTGCCGAGAACTTGTTCATGCTTGTGCCGCCACCAGCGGCCGCTCAACCGATGAACTCGGCCGGATGCTGCCCCTGCTGGCGAAGCTGGTTGCAGGCTATGTCTGCGCGCGCAACGCGGGCCAAGCCACGCTGGATTGGTTGGCCGAAATGATCGAAACCGACGGCGACTGATCGAAAATAAAGGCAAGTCCGGCATGATGGCAACCGCACTTTCGCTGATGATTCTGGCGATTATCGCCCTGATCGGCGGCGCGATTTTCCTGCTGAGGCGGGGCGGCGCGCGCAAGCAGGCGCTGCTGATGCTGGTCATGTCAGCAGTCCTCGCAGTCGACGTCGCGATCTGGACCCTGCCAGCCGCAGGTGGATCCGCGCCGATTGCGGCGGACAACACCCCCCGTTAATTCATCACTTGATCGGGCAATCCGGGGCGA
>CANJSX010000064.1 GCA_947477055.1 Sphingomonadaceae bacterium
AACCGCACGTCGAACTGGCTGCGCGGATCCTCGAACGCGGGGAAGCCGCACTCGTATTCCGAGTTCTTTTCGGCGTTCGGGTTGTGCGTCCCGGTCAGGTAGGAAACCCCGATCGGCAGGAACACGAACAGCGATGACAGGCCGAGGGCGATGACCAGAAAGATCAGGATCGGCAGATATTGCGTCAGGTCGACCACGGAGTGCTGACTCGCAAGCTGGGGGGCAGTTGAGCGCGCCCTAGTCCGAGCCACCCGAAGGCGCAAGTGGGGTAAGCCCGTGTTTGCGCGCTATTTGCGCAATTCCCGCTGCAAAGTGATCCGGGTCAGCTTGCCATAAGGCGGCTTGAGCCCGGCCAGCGCGGCGACATCGAGCGGCGACTGGCGATAGATCGACCGGGCATGGCTGAAACTGCGGAAGCCTTCGATGCCGTGATAATGCCCCATGCCCGAGGGGCCGATCCCGCCGAAGGGCAGGTCGTCCATGGTGACGTGGAACACTACGTCATTGATCGTGACCCCGCCCGAGAGGGTGCGGGAGAGCACCTGCCGCTCTTCCGCCCGGTCGCGCCCGAACCAGTAGAGCCCGAGCGGACGGGGGCGGGCGTTGATATAAGCGATGACGGCTTCGATGGTATCGTAGGGCACGACCGGCAGGATCGGGCCGAAGATTTCCTCCTGCATCACAGTCATCCCGTCATCGACATTGCGCAGGATGGTGAGCGGCAGCTTGTTGCGGTTGGACGCGGCGAAATCCTCGCCCGCCGGATTGACCTCGATCGCCTCGGCGCCCTTGGCCAAGGCGTCGGCCAGATGCGCTTCGAGCCGGGCGCGATGGCGGGCGTTGATGACCGAGGTGTAATCGTCATTCGCCAGCAGGGTCGGATACATCCGGGTTACCCCTTCGCGCAGGGCGTCGATCACCGCCCCTTCTCGCTCGCGCGGGACCAGCAGGTAATCCGGCGCAAGGCAGATCTGGCCGGCGTTCATCATCTTGCCCAGCGCAATCCGCTCTGCCGCACGCGGCAGGTCGGCGCTGCGCGAGACGATGGTGGGAGACTTGCCGCCGAGTTCGAGCGTAACCGGCACAAGGTTCTCCGCCGCCGCGCGCATCACATGCTTGCCGACACTGGTCGCGCCGGTGAAGACCAGATGGTCAAAGGGCAGCGCGGCGAAGGCCGTGCCGACCTCGACCCCGCCGGTGAACACCGCCACTTCCTCCGGAGCGAAGCGCTGTGCGATCAGGTCCGCCAGAAGGTCCGAGACGCGCGGCGTGAACTCGGACGGCTTGATCAGTGCCCGGTTCCCCGCTGCGAGCACCCCGGCCAGCGGGGCCATCACCATGCCGATGGGGAAGTTCCACGGCGCGATGATCCCGATCACGCCCTTGGGCTGGTACTCGATCCGTGAGCGTCCGCCGATCAGGCCCAGCGGGAACAGCGTTGCGCGCCGTTCACCCCTGGCCCAGCGCTTCAGATGCCCCCGCGCATGTTTGAGCGCACTGACCGAGGGAAGGATATCTGTGAGCAGGGTCTGCTCGGTGCTGCGGTGCCCGAAATCGGCAGACGCCGCTGCGGCCAGTTCCGCCTGGTGTTCAACCAGCAGGGCGATGGCCCGCTCGATCCGGTCGCGCCGCGCGGACAGTGGCTCGGGCATGGCGGCGGTGAAGGCGGCGCGCTGGCGTTCGAGCGCCTGAAGCATGGCGGCACTGGCTTGATCCATGGGCGATTCCCGTTGTTCCTTGCCGGAGTTGTTCACCGCCTTGCCGCCGCTGGCAAGCGGTCGGCCTATTCCGAGTTCGATTGCCATTGTCGCAGTGCAGCATTATTGGGTCGCCAACTCCGAGTCCGCGCCCGTGCAAAAGGTATCTCAGATGGCCCAGATTTCCGCTTCCGATCCGATCGTCGTCCTTTCCTATGCCCGCACCCCGATGGGCGGCATGCAGGGCGTACTGTCTGACGTCTCCGCGACTGATCTCGGCGCGACCGCGATCAAGGCCGCGGTCGAACGCGCCGGGGTGAAGGGCGAAGACGTGGAGCGCGTCTATATGGGCTGCGTGCTGCCCGCCGGCCTCGGCCAGGCCCCGGCCCGCCAGGCGACGATCAAGGCCGGCCTGCCCAAGTCGGTCCAGGCGACCACGGTCAACAAGGTCTGCGGCTCGGGCATGCAGACGGTGATCATGGGTGCGGAAGCACTCGCGGCAGGTTCGATC
Organism: Sphingomonadaceae bacterium; assembly: GCA_947477055.1. Lineage (GTDB taxonomy): Bacteria > Pseudomonadota > Alphaproteobacteria > Sphingomonadales > Sphingomonadaceae > Novosphingobium. The sequence goes on from CANJSX010000064.1 coordinate 2,209, forward strand.
GATCTGGTCGTCGCGGGCGGGATGGAGAGCATGACCAATGCTCCCTATCTGCTCAAAAAGCACCGCTCGGGCGCCCGCATTGGCCATGACACGGCCTATGACCACATGTTCCTCGACGGCCTCGAAGACGCCTACGAGCCCGGCCGCGCGATGGGCACCTTCGCGCAGGACACCGCCGATGCCTATCAGCTGACCCGCGAAACGCAGGACGCCTATGCAATCGAATCGCTGCGCCGCGCCAACAGCGCGATCGCCGAGGGCGCCTTCGCCGCTGAAATCGTGCCCGTGACGGTCGTGAGCCGCGCCGGCGAAACTGTTGTCGATACCGATGAAGGCCCCGGCAAGGGCCGCCCCGACAAGATCCCGGGCCTGCGCCCCGCCTTCGCCAAGGACGGCACCATCACCGCCGCCACCTCCAGCTCGATCTCGGACGGCGCCGCCGCGCTGGTGCTGACCCGCGCCAGCGTCGCCAAGGCCAAGGGGCTGACCCCGATCGCCACCGTGGTCGCCGCGGCCGCCCATGCGCAGGAGCCGAAGGATTTCACCACCGCTCCGGTCGGCGCGATCCAGCAGGTGCTGGCCAAGGCCGGCTGGTCGCTCGCCGATGTCGACCTGTTCGAAGTCAATGAGGCTTTCGCCTGCGTCGCGATGTTCGCGATGCACGATCTCGGCATCCCGCATGACAAGATCAACGTGCACGGCGGCGCCACCGCGCTGGGCCATCCGATCGGCGCCTCGGGCGCGCGGATCATCACCACGCTGATCGCCGCGCTGCAGCGCCACGGTAAGACCAAGGGCGTCGCCAGCCTCTGCATCGGCGGCGGCGAGGCCACGGCACTGGCGGTCGAGCTCGTCTGAGCCAACCTCCTCGCGGCCGCTGAATCCTGTTGGTGCCGGGCCGCCGCGGGTGGAGCTTCCCGCCCCTCAACACGAGGGGAGTGATGCCATGAAGACAATCATCCTGCTTGCATCCGTCGTTGCGCTGTCGGCCTGCTCGAAGCCCGCCGACACCGCACCTGAAGCCACCGCGACCACCGAAGCCGCTGCCGCCGCCAGCGAGCCGACCATGGCGGACATGGTCGGAACCTATGAGGTCACCTCGGCCAAGGGCGAAAAGGGCGGCACCGTGATCAATGCCGACGGCTCCTATGTCGATACCGACGCCGCCGGGAAGCAGATCAAGGGCACTTTCGCGCGCAAGGACGGCCAGGACTGCTTCGATCCGGAAGGCGATGCGGCAGAGGAATGCTTCATCACCACCCCGCCGGCAGCGGACGGAACCTTCACGGCGACCGGCCCGAACGGAGCGGTTACCGTCAAGAAAGTCAGCTGAACGAGAGCAGCGATTGGTGGCGTCGTGACGTCACATTCGCTCATACAATTGGCGACAAAGCTGATGTCAGGCTGAACCGGCGATTACAAACCGGTTCAGCTTGGCCCGCCTAGCTTCGGCGTTCCTTCAACCAAGGAGCCGAGCCATGATCAAGACGCTTATCGCTGCAACGCTTGCTGCCGGATTGCTGATCCCCGGGATCGCCAGTACCCACACCACCCGCGCCGAACTGCGGCATGACCGCAATGTGATCCACCGCGAGCATCATCAGATGGTCCGCGCCGTGCGGACGAATCATCCCAAGATCGCCTGCCAGGAGCATCGCGAACTGGTCGGCGCCCGCCACGAATACCGCGAAGACCGGCGCGACTGGCACAGCACGCACCGCTCGCGCTGAATTTTCCGCGATGATTGACAGAGGGCGTCCTGTCTGGGGCGCCCTTTGCCAATTCAGGGTTCGCCCGCGCCCCAGATCCGGTCTTGCCGCATGAAGCCGGAACGCCCGCCGATATCGAAGCGGCACCAGCCGCTGGCGCAGTCGCCCAGGTGCCCCGATACGCCGGGCGCGACCCGCCACAGCAGGCGGGCGCTGTCATCCGGTTCCGCGCGCATGATCGCCGGTCCCTTGCCCTGCACGAAGCCGCCCCGCTCCCGCGAGAGGAAGCGCGCCATCATCCAGCCGCGCGCGCCATCGGGATCCTGCACCAGCCGCCAGCCTTCCATCGTCCGCAGCACCTTCAGCGGTAGCAGCTTGCGGTGATAGACCCAGGCAATGCGATACTCCTCGCCCGGGCCGACCCGCAAATTGACCTCGTCGGAGCGGATCGAGGCCCAGTAGGGCACCTTGATCTCTTCTTCGGCGCGGGCACCGCCGCCGAAAGGGAGCAATGCCGCCGCCAGCAAAAGAGTTAGAATCGCGCGCTTGTTCATGGCTGACGCTTAAGACTCAATTCGGCGCGCGCATCAAGGCTGCTTGACCGAGCTTGACCATTGGGGGCGGTTCGACCTAGCCCTTTGCCCATGACCGTCGTTTCCGATCTTCCGGCCGGCCGCCGCGTTGCGGACAAACCGCGCGTGATCGTCACACGCCGCCTGCTGCCTTCGATCGAGGTGCGGATGGGCGAATTGTTCGACACGCGCTTCAACGAAGATGATCGATTGTTCGACCGCGCCGCGCTGATCGCCGCGATGCGCGAATGCGATGTGCTGGTGCCGACCGTGACCGACCGGATCGACGCGGAGCTGATCGCCCAGGCCGGCGACCGGCTCGGCCTGATCGCCAATTACGGCGCCGGCTACGAGCATATCGACATCGCCGCCGCCCGCGCCCGGCGGATCATGGTGACCAACACCCCCGGCGTCTTCACCGAAGATACCGCCGACATGACCATGGCGCTGATCATCGCCGTTCCGCGCCGGCTCTCGGAAGGGGTGCGCCTGCTCCATTCCGGGCAGTGGCAGGGCTGGGGGCCGGTCGGGCTGCTCGGCCACCGGATTTCCGGCAAGCGGCTCGCGATCCTCGGCATGGGCCGGATCGGTCAGGCCGTGGCGCACCGTGCACGTGGCTTCGGGCTGGAGGTGGTCTACCACAACCGCCACCGCCTGCCCTCCAGCCTCGAGAACATGCTCGGCGCCCGCTATGAGCCCGAGATCGACCAGCTGGTGGCCGAGGCCGACATCCTCACCCTGCATTGCCCGGCCAGCCCCGAAACGCACCACATCATCGACGCGCGGCGGATCGCTCTGATGAAGCCGGGCGCCTCGATCATCAACACCGCACAAGGCGAGCTGATCGAAGAGGAAGCGCTGATCGCCGCGCTGGCACAGGGCCGCCTCGCCGGGGCGGGGCTCGCTGTGTTCAGCCACGAACCTGCGGTCGACGCGCGGCTGCTGTCGGCGTCCAATGTCGTCGCCATGCCGCACCTCGCCAGCGCCACGGTGGAAGGCCGCGAAGCCTCGGGCGAACGGGTAATCGCCAACATCCGCTTCTGGGCCGACGGCCACCGCCCGCCCGATCAGGTGCTTGAGGGTCTGGGGTAACATCGCTGCCGCAACGCCCATCGCCCAAGGCTGCCGGATATACCAATTCCATCCCCTTCATCGTCATCCTGAACTTGTTTCAGGACCCATTTCTCCGCAAGCCCGGTTCCCTCCAACGCTGCACTGGGCCTGCCGCAAGCGTCCATGTGTGCCACCGCACGCTTCGGAGCGTGGAGGCGCGATGGGTCCTGAAACAAGTTCAGGATGACGATGAAGGTTAGGTTTGCGAATATGCGTAACCCTGCCCCGAGCTCGCCCATGTTTTCCAGTGCGTCCCCGGCTGCCGAAAAACTTTCGACAAGCCCGGCGCTTGTCTTGGCTCACATCCTTGCCCTACACCCCGCAACGGAGGAATCACGACCGGCCCGTCCGGTCCTGGGGGAGAATTGATGATGCGCCTTTCCGTGCTGCGCAGGCGGCTTACCATTGCCGCCGCGCTGCTTGCCGCCGCCGTGCCGTCCCTCGCCCATGCGCAGGATCCGCTGGCCGATGCTGCCGACAGCGGCGACACGGCGTGGATCCTGATCTCCTCCGCCCTCGTCCTGATGATGACCATGCCGGGGCTGACGCTGTTTTACGGCGGGCTGGTGCGGGCCAAGAACTTCCTTTCGGTGCTGGTACAGGTCGGCGCGATCGCGGCGATCGCCTCGTTGCTGTGGGTTATCTGTGGTTACACGCTGGCGTTCGGCGACGTCTCAAGCGGCTGGCTCGGCGGCGGCAATGCCTGGATGCTGATCAACCTCGGCAATGTCCGGGCCGATACCGCTGTGCCTGAAAGCGCCTTCGCGCTGTTCCAGCTGACCTTTGCCGCGATCACTCCGGCGCTGATGGTCGGCGCCTGGGTAGACCGGGCGCGCTTCGGCTGGGTAGTGGCCTTCAGCGCGCTGTGGAGCCTCGTCGTTTACGCTCCCGTCGCGCATTGGGTGTGGGGCGGCGGCTGGCTCTCGACCGTGATGGGCACCAAGGACTTTGCCGGCGGGATCGTCGTCCACACCACCGCCGGCATCTCGGCGCTGGTCGCGGCGGCGCTGCTGGGCAAGCGCCAGGGCTTCCCCAAAACGCTGATGCTCCCGCACAGTCCTTCGCTGACCATGGCCGGCGCGGCGCTGCTGTGGGTCGGCTGGTTCGGCTTCAACGGCGGCTCGGCGCTGGCGGCCAATGACGATGCGGCGAGCGCGATCATCAACACCCATGTCGCCGCCTGCGTCGCCGCGCTGGTCTGGGCGCTGGTCGAGCGGATCAAGGTCGGCAAACCCACCAGCGTCGGCTTCGCCACCGGCGCGGTGGCGGGCCTGGCCACGATCACCCCGGCGGCCGGCTTCGTCTCGCCGGGGGCCGCGATCATGATCGGTGCGATCGCGGCGCTGGTCTGCTTCCCGATGATCCAGCTGGTCAAGAAGCGGCTGGAAATCGACGATTCTCTCGACGTTTTCGCGGTTCACGGGATCGGCGGGATGACCGGTTCGCTGCTGCTGGCGCTGTTCATGTCGACCAGCTTTGGCGGTGTCGGCTACGCTGAAGGCACCACCATGGCGGGACAGTTCGCCGGGCAACTGGTCGGCGTTGGCGTGGTCGCGATCTGGTCGGCGGTGGCCAGCGCGGTGCTGGCGGTCGGCATCTCGATACTGCTGCCGATGCGGGTCAGCGAGGAGGACGAACGCGAGGGCCTCGACATCAGCAGCCACGGCGAGCGAGCCTGGGAGTTCGATTGAGCGGATGGGGGAAACCGCGCCCTCCCCGCAACCGGCCACCGCCCGGCGGACATATGCCGCTGCCTGGCGCTTTTCCGGCCGCTCCACCCGGAGCGAGGTAATCGGCTACGGCTTCGTCGCGTTCCTGCTGAGCTTCCCGGTCTCGCTGGCGACCTCGCTGACCCTGCCTTATGAAACGCATCTGCTGGTTGGCAACATTCTCACGCTGCTACTCGCCCTCCCGGTCCCCGCGCTGATCGTGCGCCGGTTGCACGATCAGGCCCGCAGCGGCGTATGGGCCTGGCTGGCGGTCTATTCCTTCGCGGTCTGGCTGGTGCGCACCGGCGTCTCGATGGCCGCGGGAGCCGATGGGCGGCTGGCGTTCGACCGGGTGACCTGGCTGGCCGACTGGCTGGTGATCCCGGCCAATGTCGCCATGCTGGTCCTGCTGCTGCTCCCCGGCACTGCCAGTCCCAGCCGTTTTGGGCCCAATCCACGCGGGCGGGACGCAGCGCTCCCGCCCGAAGCCGCCTGAATCAATCCCCCGACAGAATCCGGTCGACCAACTGCTTCACCGTCGGGGTGAAGTTGTTGGAATAGAACGGGTCCTGCTTGAAGCGGTAGGCGGAGTGGCCGGCGAACATCAGGTTGTTCTCGATCTCCTCGGTGTGGGCGACCGCCTGCAGGGTCTTCTGGATACAGAAGCTGCGCGGGTCGGCGAGGCGGCCGGTGGTGAAATCGTCGTGATCCTTCCACGCCGAGAAGCCGCAGTGCGAGAGGCAGCCCATGCACTCTTTCTGGTCCTGCTGGATCAGCGCGCGCTCCTCGGGGGCGACGAACACCACCGTGTCGTCCGGCGTGCGCAGCGCATCGGTGAAGCCGGCGGCATGCCATTTGCGCGCGCGATCGCGGTCGGCCGGGGCGACCCAGAAATTCTTGCCGCGCACCCCGACATCGAGCTGCACTGTGTGCTCGCCCGCCTCGACCCGCGAGTAGGGGATCTGCCGCTCGGAACGCGCCTCGAGCGCGCGCAGGAAGGGGTTGCGCACCGCCGAGCTGTAAAACCCGGTGGGCGAGAAGCGGTGGAGCAGCACATCGCCCGGTTCGAGCGTGCGCAGCCGGTCCTTCCACGTCTGCGGGATCGGGCTTTCCTCGGTCAACAGTGGGCGGGTGCCGAACTGGAAGGCGATGGTGCCGAGCTCGGGATTGTCGATCCAGTTGGCCCATTCGCGCAGGAACCAGACCCCGCCGGCCATCACGATCGGCACGTCGTCAGATACGCCCTCGGCCCGCATCGTCTCGCGCAGCGCCTTGACGCGGGGATAGGGATCCTCCGGCTGCAGCGGATTTTCGGCATTGGAGAGGCCATTGTGCCCGCCGGCGAGCCAGGGGTCTTCATAGACCACCGCGCCGAGCAGCTCGGAAAACTTGTGATAGGCGCGCTTCCACAGCGCGCGGAAGGCCCGGGCCGAGCTGACGATCGGCAGATAGCTGACGTTGAAGCGCGCCGCGATCTCCGACAGGCGATAGGGCATGCCGGCGCCGCAAGTGACCCCCGTCACCATGCCGCGCGTGCGTTCCAGAACGCCTTCGAGGATCGGCTGCGCGCCGCCCATTTCCCACAAGATGTTGATATTGATCGCACCCTTGCCGTTCGACAGTTCGAAGGCGCGGCGCACCTGCTCGACCGCCCCGTCGATGGCGAAGCGGATCAGTTCCTGATGTCGGCCCTGGCGGGTCAGCTCTGCGTAGGTCTGGGGGACGATCTTCCCATCCGGGTCATAGGAATCGGCATTGACCGCGCTGACCGTGCCGATCCCGCCCGCAGCGGCCCAGGCGCCCGAGCTGGCGTGATTCGTCGCCGAAACGCCCTTGCCGCCCTCGATCAATGGCCAGACTTCGCGTCCGCCATAGAGGATCGGCTTCAAACCCTTGAATTCCATCAGAACTTGTCTTTCCCGTTGGGTACTTCCGCCCGTTTGCCCGGCCCGCCGCAGGGCTTGATCTCGCCCGGTGCCGGCCGGTCACCCTCAACCACGAACTGCGCGTAATACCCGGTTACCTCCGGTTTACGGACAAATTGATCGAGGCGAAAGCCCAACCGCGCAAATTCGCAGAAAAGCAGGCTGGGCGGAATGCCGTGAAGATCGGTCGGCCGGTCAACATCGACCACCACCACCCGACCCCCGGGACGCAGCGCTGGGCGCATCCGCCAGAGGAAGGCATAGGGCTCGCTGACCTCGTGATACATGTGGACGAGGAAGATCCGGTCGAAGCTGTTGTCAGGCAGGCGCGGATCGTCCTCGGCGCCGGTGACCACCGAGACATTATCGAGCCGCTCGCGTTCGGCGCGCAGGCCGAGGCGGCGGATTGCCTCGGGATTGATGTCCTGCGCCAGCACCCGGCCCTTGGCGCCGACCCGTTCGGCCAGGCGCACCGTGTAATAGCCCTCGCCCGCGCCGATATCGGCCACGGTCATCCCGGGCTTGATCTCGGCCAGCTCCATCACCGTCCTGGCCTCGCCCAGGCTGTCGCGCTGGACTTCCGAGGAAATGGCGTTGTCCTCGATCTTCGATGTCGGACGATAAGCCTGCGGAAACTCGCGCGCGGTCGGCAGCCGGTCGCGGTCGGCCTCGGTGCGATGACAGCCGCCCAGCAGCAAAAGGGCGGCGCAGAATGCAGCCAAGGCGGCCCTGCTCAATCCACGTCCTCCACCGTCACCTGTTCACCACTCACCCGCTGCGAGAGCGCAGCGGCCATGAAGGGATCGAGCGCGCCGTCGAGCACGTCGGCGGGCGCAGTCGAGGTCACGCCGGTGCGCAGGTCCTTGACCAGCTGATAGGGTTGGAGAACGTAGGAGCGGATCTGGTGGCCCCAGCCGATCTCGGTCTTGGACTGGTATTCGCCCGAAGCCTCGGCCTCGCGCTTGGCGAGCTCGGCCTCGTACATCCGGGCCTTGAGCATACCCATCGCGGTGGCGCGGTTCTTGTGCTGGCTACGGTCGTTCTGGCTGGCGACGACGATTCCGCTCGGAATATGGGTGATGCGCACGGCCGAATCGGTGGTGTTGACGTGCTGCCCGCCGGCGCCCGAAGCGCGGTAGGTGTCGATCTTGAGGTCGGAGGGATTGATCTCGATGTCGATGTCGTCGTCGATCACCGGATAGACCCAGACCGAGCTGAACGAGGTGTGGCGCCGGGCCGAGCTGTCATAGGGGCTGATCCGCACCAGCCGGTGCACGCCGCTCTCGGTCTTGGCATAGCCATAGGCGTTCTCGCCCTTGATATGCAGGGTGCAGCTCTTGATTCCGGCCTGTTCGCCGACATGGTAATCCACCATCTCGACCTTGTAGCCGTGGCGTTCGGCCCAGCGGGTGTACATCCGCTGGAGCATTTCCGCCCAGTCCTGGCTTTCGGTGCCGCCAGCCCCGGCATGGACTTCGAGATAGGCGTCGTTGGCATCGGCCTCGCCCGCGAGCAGCGCTTGAACCTTGTCAGCATCGGCGCGCTCGGCCAGCGCGGCCAGCGCGGCGATGCCTTCATCGGCAGTCGCCTCGTCGCCTTCCATCTCGCCGAGTTCGACGAACTCGATCGCATCGGCCATGTCCTGGCCGATCCGGTTGACGGTGCCGATCGCGGCTTCGAGCCGCCGACGCTCACGCATCACGGCCTCGGCGCCCTTGGGATCGTCCCACAGCTTGGGGTCCTCGACCCGCGCGTTAAGCTCGTCGAGCCGGCGCACGGCCCGGTCCCAGTCCAGGAACTTGCGCACCAGCGCCAGTGCTGCCTCGATCCGGTCGATATGGGCCTGCCCTTCGGCACGCATCGCAGTCTCACTCCTAAGCTTCAAGGAGAGAGCGCACTAGCCGGATCGGCTGCAAAGTAAAGAGTCGCGGCTGGAAGCGCTGGCAGAGTCTGTTTCAGCGTGACTGAAACAGGTGCGGCACCGGCCCGCGCGGGTGCCGCTTCCACGTAAGTGGAACAAACTCAGACACGCGGGAAAGCGGTGGGGCGGTTCTGTTGCTAGGCCCGCCCCGAGCCCCCGGAATCCGTTCTGTTGCCC
>CANJSX010000065.1 GCA_947477055.1 Sphingomonadaceae bacterium
CCTTCACCACCCGCTCAGCAGGGGACTTCATCAGCGACTTTTTCAAGGAGGACTGGGACTTCATCTTCGTTCCTTCGTCACTACGACGAAGCCCCAACCCTCCTAAATTCAAAACCTCAAATCTGTGCCATTGGTGCTGACGGGGAACAATCTTCCCCTCCAGGATTTCGCACTTTTGGAATGCGATAGTATTTTGAATTATTTATATTTTCCTGGCTCGATCGAGCACTCTCAGATTGCCGACTCTAGGGCGGCTTGTGTTGCACGCTACCTGAGATGCTTGGCCGCCGTCAATTCAGCCGTTCCGGCTCGCGAAAACCTTCGAACGAAGGCCACAGTCTCCTGAAGAATCCGGGATTTTTTGTTTCCCTAGTAGCCCGCGACCAGATCGACCTGATTGAGCAGCGGTTCGCCGCGCTCGAACCGCCCGAGGTTTTCGAGGAAGCGTTCCGCTGCTACCGGCGCGCGCGGCGTGGTCGAGCGGCCCGAGAGGTGCATGGTGATCAGGCAGTTGTCGAGGCCCCACAGCGGGTGCTCGGTGGGCAGCGGTTCGGGCGAGGTGACATCAAGGAACGCGCCGCGGATGCGCTTCTCGCGCAGCGCCGCGACCAGCGCGTCCTGATCGATTACTGCCCCGCGCGAGACGTTGAGGATCACCGCATTGGACTTCATCGCCGCCAGCTCCGCCGCGCCGATCATGCCCTCGGTATCGGGCGTGGCGGGGACGGTGACCACCACCCAGTCGAACTCACTCAGCCGCGCGCGCCAGTCGTCAGGACCGAGATCGCCCGGACCGGGATTGCGGCGCAGGTAGGTCACCTCGACCCCGAACGCTGCCAGCCGCTTGCCCGTTTCCGAGCCGATCCCGCCCGCCCCCAGCACCAATGCCCGCGAACCGCTCAGCTCGTCCGCCGGGGGCGTGCTGGTCAGCCACTCGCGCCGGTCATGCGCGCGGACGATGTCGGGAAAACCCTTGGCGAAGGAGAGGATGCCGAGGATCACGAACTCGGCAATCGCCGGCCCGGTCAGCCCCGCCCCGTTGGTCATCACCGCACCCAGCTCGCGCAGCTGCGCCAGCGGGAAGTTCTCGATCCCGGCGCCATTGGTGTTGAGCCAGCGGATCTTCCTCGCGACCTTCGCCGAGCCCCACATGTCGTCCAGCGTCAACCCGTCAAACCAGCCGATCTCGGCCTCGGGCGCGAGGGCATAGAGCTGCTCGCGGGTGGCAAACCAGCGCGGCTCGATATGCGCCGGGAGGCGAGCTTCGAGCAGCGGGCGGTAGCTCTCGTGGAATACGGCGATGGACATGGAGTGCACACATACCGCGCGTGGCGAAAACCGGAATAGCCGGAGCGGAAGTAAGTTTAGCGATCTCCGCCAGCGCCAGCCTAGGCCAGTCAGGTTAGATTGGATGCCACTCGATCACCTTGCGCGCGGCATCGGCGAGGAAGGCGCTGCGCGTCAGGTGGCGTTCTGCAGCGGCTTTGTCAATGGCATCGAGCATCCCGCGATCGAGCGAGATGTTCGCGCGGACCTGCCGTCCGGTCTGGCGGATATAGGGCACCGCAATGATGAAGCCGCCGTCGGCCAGCTCAGCCGCAATCGCGGCGCGCATATCGTCCAGCGGCATCGGCGCAACCTCATCGGCATCCTCGAACCAAAGTTCGAGCGCCTCGCAGGCATTGGGCAGGACATCCTCGATCTCGTCCGCAGCCGAAAAACAGCCGGGTAGATCGGGAAACTCGATCCCGAAGGCACTATCCGCATCCTTGCGGACCAGAGCGTAAAAATACTTCAATGCATCACCTCGCAGCACGGCCGGATCACTCCCAGCCCGCCATCCTTGCTATGCTTCGCGCCGCGCCTACCGGGAGGTCTTTCCGAGGATGCGGAACGATCACTGTTCGGCCATCCTTGCGGAACTTGTGATGTGACCCCTTGGTCGCCACCAGCTCGAAGCCATCTGCGAGCAACCGTTTGACGATCTTCCGGCTGTCCCGCTCCATGCGCAACTATATGCGTATTTTGATGGGGCCTGCAAGGACTTTGCGCAAAATAATACGTATTATCCCAATTTCCAGTCCCAACCGAGCGGATCGCCGTCCATAACCTCAACGCCTTGCGCAGCGAGTTCGTCGCGCAGGCGGTCGGAGGTGGCGAAGTCCTTCGCCGCGCGGGCTTGCTTGCGGGCGGCGAGGATGGCTTCGATTTCGGTTTCGGTGATGGTCGCGGATTTGGGGCGGATGCGTAGGTCGGTGCGGGTAAGGGATAGAAGGTTGAGTCCGAGGACTTCATCTAACTTCTCAATAGCATGAAACTTTTCGTCAGGATCAATATTTCCGCCCAGAAGTCCTTCAAACAACATCAAAGCGACTGGCGTATTGAGATCGTCTGCAACTGCTTCTCCAATCCTTTGAACGCGCGACTTAACTGGCAAAGACTCTGAGCCGGGAAACGCACGTTTGGAAATTTTTTTGCGCAACAGTTCAACCGCCATCACCATCCGCTTCAGCCTTACCAGCGCTCCCCCCAGCCCTTCCCAGCTGAACTCCAGCTCCCTGCGATAATGCGCCTGCAAGCACATCAGCCGATAGGCCAGCGGATGGTACCCCCGGTCGACAAGCAGTTGCAGCCGCAAGAACTCGCCCGCGCTCTTGCTCATCTTGCCGCCGCGATCGATCAGGAAGTTGTTGTGCATCCAGATGTTGGCGCCGGTGTGCGCCGAGCACTCATGCGCCTGGTTCTGGGCGATCTCGTTGGGGTGGTGGATCTCGCGGTGGTCAATGCCGCCGGTGTGGATGTCGAACGGCATCTCCAGCTCGGCCGCGCTCATCACCGAGCATTCGAGATGCCAGCCGGGCGCGCCGCGTCCCCAGGGTGAATCCCATTCCATCTGACGGGTTTCGCCGGGCGGGGTCTTGCGCCAGATGGCGAAGTCGGCCTGGTGGCGCTTGCCGTCCACCTCTTCGATCCGCCCTTCGCCCTCATCAGTCGCAGCGCGAGCGAGGCGACCGTATTCGGGGACGGTCGAGACGTCGAAGTAGAGCCCGCTGTCGAGCTCGTAACAATGCTTGTCGGCGATGCTTTTCGCGTATTCGATCATCGCCGGCACATAGTCGGTCGCCACCGTCCATTTGGCCGGATCGGTGACGTTGAGCCACTTCAGGTCGCGCTTGAACTCGGCGGTGTAGAAGGCCGCGATGTACCAGGCCGTCTTGCCGGTCAGCGCCGCGGCCTTTTCCATCTTGTCGTCGCCGGCATCGGCGTCGCTGGTCAGGTGGCCGACGTCGGTGATGTTGATGACATGGGTCAACTGGTAGCCCTTGAAGCTCAGCACCCGCCCCAGCGTGTCAGCAAAGACATAGGCCCGCATGTTGCCGATGTGCTGATAGTTGTAGACCGTCGGCCCGCAGCTATAGACCCGGGCCTCCGGCGGTTGAGCCGGATCGCCGGGAACGCCTTCGTGGACGGGCCGGAATTCCTCCAGCTGGCGAGTCAGGCTGTTAAAGAGATGCAAGGGGGTGTCGATCATGGCCGCGGCCATAGCCTCCTAATCCCGTCGCCTCAATCGTCCTCGAACAGCCCGGCAAGCTGCTCGATCATCGTGCCCCCCAGATGTTCGACATCCATGATCGTCACCGCACGCTTGTAATGGCGCGTCACATCATGCCCGATGCCGATGGCGACCAGCTGGACCGGCGAGAGGCGCTCGATCCAGTCGATCACCTTGCGCAGGTGCGTTTCGAGATAGCCGGCGCTGTTTACGCTCAGTGTCGAATCGTCGACCGGCGCGCCGTCGGAGATGACCATCAGGATGCGGCGGTCTTCCTGCCGGGCGAGCAGGCGGGCGTGCGCCCAGAGCAGCGCCTCGCCGTCGATGTTTTCCTTGAGCAGCCCCTCGCGCATCATCAGGCCGAGGTTCTTGCGGGCGCGGCGATAGGGCTCGTCGGCCTTCTTGTAGACGATGTGGCGCAGATCGTTGAGACGGCCGGGTAGGGCCGGCTTGCCGCCTTGCAGCCAGGCCTCGCGGCTCTGGCCGCCTTTCCAGGCGCGGGTGGTGAAGCCGAGGATCTCGACCTTGACCCCGCAGCGTTCGAGCGTGCGGGCGAGCACATCGGCGCTGATCGCGGCGATCGAGATCGGCCGGCCGCGCATCGAGCCGGAATTGTCGATCAGCAGGGTGACAATGGTGTCCTTGAACTCGACCTCGCGCTCGACCTTGTAAGACAGCGAATGGCCGGGCGAGACCACCACCCGGGCGAGCCGCGCGGCGTCGAGCAGGCCCTCTTCCTGATCGAAGTCCCAGCTGCGGTTCTGCTGCGCCATCAGCCGCCGCATCAGCCGGTTGGCGAGCTTGGTAACGATGCCCTGCAGGCCCTTCAATTGCGCGTCGAGATAGGCGCGCAGCCGGGTCAGCTCGTCCTCGTCGCATAGCTCGTCGGGAGCGATGGTCTCGTCGAAGGCTTCGGTGAAGACCTTGTAGTCGAAGCTGGCGGGCAGATCGGTCCATGGCCGGTTGGGGCGGACCGGCATCATGCCTTCCTCGCCCTCGTCGCCCGCTTCGGCCTCGCCCCCGTCCTCCATCGCTTCGGACTCGGCCTCGCCGTCTTGCTCCTCGCCACTGTCGGTGGCCTCGGGGGCGATCTCGCTCGGCTGCTGCTCGTCCGAGGCGTTGTCGCCCTGCTCGTCCTCGTCGTTCTCGTCTTCGCCGCTGTCTTCGTTGTCCTCCGGCTGGTCGTCGAGCTGGTCCATGCGGGTCAGTTCGAGATGCTGGAGCATGTCGAGCGCGAGCGACTGGAAGGCGCGCTGGTTATCGAGCGAAAGCGCCAGGGCGTCGAAATCTCCGCCGGCCTTGTCCTCGATCCAGCTGCGCAGCATCTCGACCCCGCCCTGCGCGGCGTCGGGCACGGCCTGCCCGGTCAGATGTTCGCGCAGCAGCAGGGCCAGTGCGGAGGAGATTGGCACATCCTCCGCCTTGGTCGCGCGGGTGATGGCATCGCCGCCCATCCGCAGGTTGAGCGCAGCATCGAGATTGCCGCGCATCCCCTCATAGCCCTTCGAGCCCAGCGCCTCATAGCGCACTGCCTCGATCATATCGTAGCAGGCGCGTGCTTCAGGCTCGCCCGGGGCGTGGCGGGTGTGGAGCGCCTCGTTGTGGTGACGCAGCTTGAGCGCCATCCCATCGGCAAAGCCGCGCGCCTCCAGCGCCTGCGCGCGCGGCAAGTTGCGACCGGGCATTGGCACGCGGAAATTGCGCCCGTTCTGCACGGGCATGTCCGCAGTCCACGCGATCTCCACCTCGGCATCATGCGCCACCGCCCGGCTGGCGCCGGTCAGGACGGATTTGAAACGGTCGATGGGGGTTTCGTCAGCCATGGGCAGCTCAGATCGTCTGCCCGGTCTTGGCCCAATCGGCCAGGAAGCCCTCGACGCCCTTGTCGGTCAGCACATGCTTGACCAGCCCTTTGATCACCGCCGGGGGCGCGGTGATCACGTCGGCGCCAATCTTGGCCGCTTCCAGCACATGGAGCCCATGGCGGATCGAGGCCACGAGGATCTCGGTCTGGAAGTCATAATTGTCGTAGATCAGGCGGATGTCGCTGATCAGCTGCATCCCGTCGAAGCCGTTGTCGTCATGCCGGCCAACGAAGGGCGAGACGAAGCTTGCCCCGGCCTTGGCCGCGAGCAGCGCCTGATTGGCCGAGAAGCACAGCGTGACATTGACCATGGTGCCGTCGCTGGTCAGCGCCTTGCAGGTCTTGAGGCCGTCCATGGTCAGCGGCACCTTGACGCAGACATTGTCGGCGATTTTCCGCAATATCTCGGCCTCGCGCATCATTCCGGCGTGATCGAGCGCGATGACCTCGGCGCTGACGGGTCCATCGGTGAGCCCGCAGATTTCGCGGGTCACTTCGATGATGTCGCGGCCGGACTTGGCGATCAGCGAGGGATTGGTCGTCACCCCGTCAAGCAGACCGGTCGCGGCAAGCTCCGCGATTTCGGCGGTATCGGCGGTATCGGCGAAGAATTTCATGGCTCGTCCTTGCAACGCACTTGGCAATTGATCTCGTGGACCTATAGCGCGGCACATGCTCCGCACAACCGGCTTTGCCATTCCCTTGCTGCTGCTGGCCGCACCAGCGCAAGCGGCCAGTTCCGACACACAGTTCTGGGTCATGGCCAGCACCAGTTTCAAGCCAGCCAAGGACCTTGTCGCCACCATCGACGTATCGCCGCGGGCGCGAAGTACAACGGCGGGGAACGACCAGCTGCTGACGCGCGCATCGCTGGATTATACGATCCACAAGGGTGTTTCGATCGGCGCGGGTGTGGCCTGGGTTGAATCCGGTGGCCCCACGGAAGTCCGCCCGCACCAGCAGATCACCCTCACCTCAGGTCCGCTAAGCCTGCGCTCGCGACTGGAAGAGCGCATCATCGACGGTGCCCCACAGACGGGTCTGCGGCTGCGCGAGCGCGTGCTGGGCAAGCTGGAGCTCGATCGCAACGACCAGCTGACCGCTTCGGCGGAACTGTTCCTGACCCTGCGCCCCACCGCTGTCGGCAAGCCGACCGGAGTGGAGCAGGTGAGATTCAACCTCACCGAACTGCACCGAGTAGCGCACAATCTCGACCTCGGGTTGGCCTACCTGCTGATCGTGACAAACCGTGCCGGCAAGCCGGACCAGATCAGCCATGTCCCGCAACTGGTGATCAGCTGGCGGTTGTGACACTGTCGTCCGGGCGGCGTTACAGCACCTTGAACACCCCGATCAGTACCGGATCGTTGGTGCTCTGCTGGTTGGCGCGGATCGCGGCTTCCTCGGCGCCGATCTGGGCCCAGATTGAATCGTCGGCCTTTTGCGAGACCAAGCGTGCGACGCCGTTGATATCGACCCCGGCCAACAACCCGAGCGCCTGCGCCACGATTGGATCGCTGGCGATGCGCAGCGTATCGGCCAGTGCCAGGACCATCGCCTCGATCAGCGCGGTGCCCATCTGCTGGCGCAGCATCGCGGTGGCCGCGCTCGGCCCGCCGCGATGATCGCCACTGCGTTGTCGACACCGATGGTGCGCACTGCCTCGGTCACCAGCGGCGCGGCGCGTTCGGCTCCGCGTTCGGCGACGATGTTGAGCTGGTGCTGCAGGCGTTCGCGAAACACGCCTGAGGTGAGGATCGTCTGCGCGATGCCGCCGCGCGCGCCGAAGATTTCGGGCAAGCCGATCCGGGCAACCTGGCTATCCCAGAAGCCGCCGGGCGCGGTCAGCCGGGCAAAGGCGCGCATAGCCGACAATTCGAGCAGGCGCCGCACCGCTTCGAGCAGGCTGAAGCGACCCATCGAACTGCATCCCGGCAATGCCGATACGGCAATGGCCGCGCTGCCGAGCAGGAAGCTCCTGCGTGCCGGCCGAATAAACTGCGTGTCGATCATGTGCGACTCCTTCCCCCGCGTGTCCCTGCCTGCCTATATGCCACAAGATGAACCGCGTCCGACTCCTTGCTTTCAACCCCGTATTGCATGTGCTCGACTACCGGGTGCCTGAAGGCATGGCGGTGGAGCCGGGTTCCATGGTGATCGCGCCGCTCGGGCCGCGCCAGATTCTCGGCATCGTCTGGGAAGCGGAGCGCCTGCCAGCCGATGAGGTTCCCGAGCAAAAGTTGCGCGCGCTGCTGGAAGTGCTGCCCGTCCCCCCGCTCTCCGCGCCGCTGCGGCGGCTGATCGAGTGGACCGCGGATTATTACTGCGCCGCCCTGCCCTCGGTCGCGCGGATGGCGCTATCGAGCACCGCAGCGCTGCGCGGCGGCGGGACGATGACCGAATACCGCCTCTCCGGCACCGAGCCGGCGCGGCTCACCCCGCAGCGCCTTGCCGCGCTTGATGCGCTGCACGGGGAGCAGGCGACGATCCGCGACCTCGCAGCGCTGGCCAGCGTTTCCGAAGGCGTGCTGCGCGGCATGGTCAGCGCCGGGATGCTCGAGCCGATCACGGTCGACCTCGACCGGCCCTACCCCCTGCCCAACCCGCGCCACGCCGCGCCCAAGCTGTCCGCCGATCAGGCCGCCGCCGCCACGCGCTTCGTCGCGGCGGTCGAGTCCGGAGGCTTTGCCCCCTTCCTGCTCGACGGGGTGACAGGGTCGGGCAAGACCGAATGCTACTTCGAGGCCATCGCCGCCGCAATCGATGCCGGCCAGCAGGTGCTGGTGCTGCTGCCCGAAATCGCGCTGACCGAGAACTTCCTGCGACGCTTCGAGGCGCGCTTCGGCGTGCCGCCGGTGCTGTGGCACAGTTCGCTCAAATCGACCGAGCGGCGCCGGGCCTGGCGGGCGATTGCCTCCGGTCAGGCCCGGGTGGTCGTGGGCGCGCGGTCGGCACTGTTCCTGCCCTACGCGCGGCTGGGGCTGGTGGTGGTCGACGAGGCGCATGAGGTCTCGTTCAAGCAGGACGATGGGGTGCGTTATAACGCCCGCGACGTCGCGGTGATCCGCGCCCGGTTCGAGGCCGTGCCGGTGATCCTCGCCAGCGCCACCCCGGCACTCGAAAGCCTGCAGCTGGCCGAGGCCGGGGTCTATGAGAAGATCGACCTGCCCGACCGCTTCGGCGGCGCCAAGATGCCCACGATCGAGGTGGTTGACTTGCGGGTCGAGCAGCCCGAACGCGGGCGCTGGCTCGCCCCAAGGTTGGTGGCGGAAATGAAGGCGCGGCTGGAGCGGGGCGAGCAATCGCTGCTGTTCCTCAACCGCCGTGGCTATGCCCCGCTGACCCTGTGCCGGCATTGCGGCTATCGCTTCCAATGCCCCAACTGCACCGCCTGGCTGGTCGAGCACCGCCTCTCGCGCCGCATGGCCTGTCATCACTGCGGGCATGAAACGCCGACGCCCGAGGTCTGCCCGGAATGCCACACTCCCGATTGCCTCGTCGCCTGCGGCCCCGGAGTGGAGCGCATCGCCGACGAGGTGGCGGAGTTGCTGCCCGAAGCCCGCGTCGCCCTCGCCACCTCCGACACGCTGAACTCTCCGGAGAAGATCGGCGCCTTCGTCGCCAGTGCCGAAGAGGGCCTGATCGACGTGATCATCGGCACCCAGCTCGTCACCAAGGGCTATCACTTCCCCGAACTGACTCTCGTCGGCGTGGTCGATGCCGATCTCGGGCTGGAGGGCGGTGATTTGCGCGCGGGTGAGCGGACCTACCAGCAGGTCGCGCAGGTCGCCGGGCGCGCCGGGCGGGGTTCGAAACCGGGCGAGGTGCTGATCCAGACCCGCCATCCCGAGGCCGCCGTCATAGTGGCCCTCGCCGCCGGAGACCGCGATGCCTTCTACGCCGCCGAGGCCGAGGCCCGCCGCGATGCCGGCGCACCGCCGTTCGGCCGCTGGGCCGCGATCATCGTTTCCTCGGAGGACGAGGCCGAAGCCCGCGACGCCGCCCGGGCGATCGGCGGGACGCGGCCACAGCTGGATGATGTCGCCATCCTCGGCCCGGCCTCCGCCCCTATGTCGCTGCTACGTGGGCGCTATCGCTACCGTCTGCTGATCAACGCCCGCCGCTCGGCTCAGCTGCAGGACGTAATCCGCGCCTGGCTTGGCGCGCTGGAATTCCCGCAGGGGGTGCGGGTGAATGTGGACATCGATCCCTACAGCTTCGTATGATCACTCAGTGCTGCGCCCACATTGGGGCGATGGCCGGTGAATGTGCCAGCACCTTACGCAGCAGCAGCGCCCCCGCCAGCGTCGCAAGCACCAGCGCAACCGCCGAGGCTTCGAGCCCGAAGTCGCCGCCGATGAGCCATTCGGCGCCGTCACGCGACGTCATCAGCAAGCCTTCCGGTGCTTTGCCGCCCGAGACCGGCACGCTGAAAACCCAGCCCTGCGTGAAGTTCCACGCAGCATGGAGGCCCGCTGCCATCCACAGTCGTCGCGTGAGCATAAACGCCGCGCCGAGCAGGATCCCGGCCTCCACCGCAATGGCGAAGGCGGCGAACCATGTCGCGCCGGGATTGAAGATATGGGCAATCCCAAAGAAGGCCGAAGTGATCGCCAGCGCAGCCCAGCTGCCAAGCATGGTCTCAAGGTGGCGGAAGACGATGCCGCGGAAGATTAGTTCTTCATACAGGCCCGAGGCGATTGCCATGGTCAGCATGGCCCACAGATCGCCCATCCCGCGCAGCCCCTCAATCTTCATTCCGCCTGCCAGCATTACCGCTACTACGACAGCACAGAACAGCAGGAAGCCGAACATCAGCCCACGCCCCAGTTCGCCGCCCGCACCGGCCAGTGCAAACTCGCGGTCGTCGCGACCTTCGACCCAGCGCTGGAAAAACTTGTAGATGACGACGCCAAGCGCAGCCATCACCAGCATCACCAATGGTTCCCCCGGATTGTGGTGGATCAGTTGCGGCTTTCCGGCGACGAAGGCGCTCAATCCGTAAAGCACCGAGAACAGCACAAAGCCGAGGATCATCAGCACCAGCGGAAAGCGCAAGATGCGCAGTGGCAGGCTCGGGCGGGGTTTGGGTGTTTCAACAGTGTCCATGTTTGCCTCCCTGGCGCTGTATTGCACTCACAATACAGCGCTAAGAACGACGGTCAATCGCCGTCTGGCAGCACCACGCCTTCGCGCGTCAGCAGGTCGCGCTTGATCTCGAGGCCATAGGCATAGCCGCCGAGCGAGCCGTCGGAGCGGATCACGCGGTGGCAGGGGATCAGCACCGCGACATTGTTGGCCCCGTTGGCGCTGCCGGTAGCGCGGACCGCTCCGGGCCGGCCCACTGCGGCGGCGATCTCGGCATAGGAACGGGTCTCACCCTTAGGAATGCGGCGCAGCTCCTGCCACACCGCCTCCTGGAAAGCTGTGCCGCGCACGTCGAGCGGGATATGCGAGGAATCGGCCGGTGCTTCGACCGAGGCCACCACCTGCCCGAGCAGATTTCCTAGGGCTTCCCCGCCCTCGATCAACTCCGCGTTGGGGAAGCGGCGGGCCAGCTCGTCCGGCCCCTCGTCGAACGAGAGCCGGCACACGCCCTTGTCGGTCGCGGCGACGAGCATCGCGCCAAGGCTGGTCGGCACCACCGCCCAGCGGATCGTCACCGCCCTGCCCCCGTCGCGCCAGGCCGAGGGCGCCATGCCCATGCGCTCACCGCTCGCCTCATAGAAGCGTGAGGGAGCAGAATAGCCGGCGTCATAGACCGCATCGGTCACCCGCCCGCCCGAGCTGAGCGCGTCCTGCGCCTTTTCCAGCCGCAGCGCCCGGGCATAGGCGGCGGGGGAGAGGCCGGTGGCGCGCTTGCACATGCGCTGGAAATGCGCCGGCGAGTATCCG
>CANJSX010000066.1 GCA_947477055.1 Sphingomonadaceae bacterium
GGAACCATGTTGAGATCGAGGTGGTCGTCACCTGAGATCAGCGGGGTTTCGATCATTGGGGGCTCTCCGGGCAAATTTGTATGCAGAGCTAACCGGTATCACGCTACGGAGTTTTGGGCAATCCATGCCCTTGTGTAGTTTTCACCCTGTAGTTTTTAGCCGAGCGCGGCCTGCTTCTCATCCGCCAGCCGGTCCAGATCCGCCCGGCTCATCTTCTGGGCCGCAGTCTTGAGCTGGCCGCAGGCGGCGTCGATGTCGCGCCCGCGCGGGGTGCGGATCGGGGCGCTGATGCCGCCCGCGAACACGATCTCGGAAAAGCGGCGGATGCGCTCCGGGCTCGAGCATTCATAACCCGCGCCGGGCCAAGGGTTGAACGGGATCAGATTGACCTTGGCGGGGAGCTTGTAGTGCTTGAGCAGCCGGACCAGTTCGCGCGCATCGTCGTCGCTGTCGTTCTTGTCCTTGAGCATGACATATTCGAAAGTGATCCGCCGCGCGTTGGAGGCCCGGGGATAGGCGGCGCAGGCGGCGAGCAGCTCCTCGAGGCCATATTTGCGGTTGATCGGCACGATCTCGTCGCGCACTTCCTTGGTCACGGCATGGAGCGAGACCGCGAGGTTGACCCCGATTTCCTCACCCGCGCGGGCCATCATCGGCACCACGCCGCTGGTCGAAAGGGTGATGCGGCGTTTGGACAGGGCCAGCCCGTCACCATCCATCACCAGCTTCAGCGCATCGCGGACATTGTCGAAATTATAGAGCGGCTCACCCATGCCCATCATCACGATGTTGGTCAGCAGGCGCCCGTCGGAGGTATAGTTGCCGCCCTCCGCTTCGTCGTCACGGTCCTCATCATCGTTGTCGCGGAATCCGGCCATCGAACCCTTGGGCCATTCGCCCAGCGCATCGCGGGCGAGCATCACCTGGCCGACAATCTCGCCCGGGGTCAGATTGCGCACCAGCCGCATCGTCCCGGTGTGGCAGAAGCGGCAATTGAGCGTGCAACCGACCTGGCTGGAAACGCACAGCGTGCCGCGCGTTTCGTCAGGGATGAACACCATCTCGAATTCGTGATTGTCGGTGGTGCGCAGCAGCCATTTGCGGGTGCCGTCCTCCGAATGCTGGGCCAGCACCACTTCGGGCCGGCCGATGACGAAGCGTTCGGTCAGCCAGGGGCGCATGGTCTTGGCGATATCGGTCATCGCCTCGAAATCGGTGACGCCGCGGTGGTAGAGCCAGTGGAACACCTGCCGCGAGCGCAGCTTGGCCGCCTTGGCATCGAGCC
Source organism: Sphingomonadaceae bacterium (assembly GCA_947477055.1). Classification (GTDB taxonomy): domain Bacteria; phylum Pseudomonadota; class Alphaproteobacteria; order Sphingomonadales; family Sphingomonadaceae; genus Novosphingobium. The sequence continues at coordinate 1,286 of CANJSX010000066.1, forward strand.
CGGCAGTTTCGAACAGTTCGCCGATGCGGCTACGCGTCAGGCCGAGCAGATCGACACGCCCATCCTCACGCGGAGTAACGTCGCGCGGGACAGGGACCGGGTCGATCAGGCCCGGGCGGGAAATGAGGTTGGTGTCTGTCATTTGCCCAGGCGCATATAGGAAAGCGCGGGCAAAAGCCAATCAGCGCAGGCGGGCGCAGCCGATTGCCGCGGCATCCATCGCGGTTGCAGCTCCGGCGAGCTTCCACGTATTCGAAAAGCCGCGCCCGTCCGCACCCCGGGCAAACACCGTCATCTCGCTGGCCGAGCGCATCGCGGCGACGATTGCCGCGTCCATTCGCCGGTCAGCCGCCCAGGCCTCGCTCTCGCCCCCACCGGCAAGCTCGAGCCGTTGCCCGCCCAGCGCCAGCACGATCCGCGACCCCGCTGCGATTTTGCGCGAGAGGCGGAAATGGACCACCCCGCGCAGGTTCCGCTTCGGCCAGCTGCCAACATCAGCATAGGGCTGGAAATCGCGGTGCTGGGTCGATGGTTCGGCCATGGCGACGGCATAGCAACGCGGCACCGCCGGATCGCGGAAGGCGCCCCAGGTGCCGAACATCCCGAGCGAATCCCGGGCGAGGGCGGGTGCCGCGCAGCAGAGCAGCGATGCCGCGAAGATCGCCAGCCAGATGATGGAGGTCGCATTCGCGCGGTGCGCGTCCGGGAGACTGCCAGTCAATGGGTTGCGCGCGAGCATGGCAGCCCCATCGCAGAATTCGGCATTCGGCAAAAGCCCGACCTTGGTCAAATACCCAGCAAGTGCCGCGCGAAGCCGGGCCACCAGCCGCTGTTGTAGATGATCGCGGCGAGGACTTCGGCGAGCAGCGAGCTGGCGACCATCGCCCCGAGCAGGGGCTGAACGCGGCGACGGGTGGCGAAGTCATAGCCAAGGGCGATCGCCATCAGCAGGTTCGGCCCGGCGAAGTTCTCGATAGTCGCTGTCCAGTAGCCTTCCCCCAGCGCCGAGGAGACCGCATCGCCCCACCACCGGCTGTGAGCTGCGGAAAGGATCACGGCCGTGGCCAGTACGATCATACGCTTGTGCGCGGCCGCGTCTTTGCGGCGGACAAGCGCCAGAATGCCGAAAATTCCAAACAACGCCATGGCAGTGAGAGGCAGGATGAAAAAGCGAAGGTTCTCCGGATCCTGAACGGCATAAAAAATCTGGCTGTAGACCTCCGCCCAGATCGCCGTGACGACCATCACCGGGATCAGCAGCGCCCCGATGCTCCCCAGCGAGCGATGCAGTGCAAGCTTGCCACCACGGACCAGCAAGACCTGGATCGTGAGCAGGCACAACCACACTGCAAAACTGAACACATGCAACTGGAGGATCGGCGGGGCGGAATAATCGGCATGACCGGCGTGGCGGGCGGCAACGGTCGGATAAAAGCCGGCGAGTACAGCCACCCAGGCTGCGGCGACGAACGTCAGGTGATAGGTCCGGTCCCAGCGATGCCAGGTTGCGAAAGCTGGGCTGGCTATATCACTGATCGCGCTTCGCTCCATCGAGGCTTCTGGCGTCGCGCTCGGTGTCGACTCGGTGCTTCTCGCGACTGCTGCGAGATTGGCTAAAGCGGGTGCGGTTTTCCTTTGCTTGGCTCTCGGCCTCGGTTCGGGCTTTTGCCTTGCGGGCCATGCGCAGGTTGACGATCTCGGCCATCGCTATTGCGCCTCCGGATAGGCTATCGCGATCACTTCCCATTCCTTTTCGCCGCCGGGCAGGCGCACCCGCCGCAAATCGCCCACTACCGCGCCGCGCAGTGCCCGGGCCATCGGCGCGCTCCAGCCGATCAGGCCATGCGTGGCGTCCTGCTCGTCGTCCCCGACCATCGTGACCATGCGCTTGCTATCATCCTCGTCGGCAATCGTCACGCAGGCCCCGAACCAGACCCGGTCCTTGTCCCCCTGCCGCGCCGGATCGATCACCCGCACTGCCTTCATCCGCCGGGCGAGATGCGTCAGCTCGCGGTCGATCTCGCGCATCCGCTTGCGGCCATAAATGTAATCGCCGTTCTCGCTGCGATCGCCGTTCCCCGCCGCCCAGCTGACGATCTCGACGATCGCCGGCCGCTCGGTGCCGAGCAAATGATCGTAACGCGCTCGCAGCGCCGCAAAGCCTGAAGGGGAGATGGGCGGTCCCTCGGCGGTCACGGCTCAGCCCGGCGTGTTCTTGCCAAGGAAGTGACTGAGCATGTTGGGACCGGTGTAAAGCGCCCGCCGCGGGTTCATGGTATCGTAGACCACCGCGTTTTCCAGCACGTGCTGGACATAACTGCGAGTCTCCGAAAGCGGGATGCGCTCGATCCAGTCGATCCAGTCGATCGAGCCGTTGCGCGGATCGCCATTGGCCCGCAGCCACTTGTTCACATTGCCTGGCCCGGCGTTGTAAGCCGCGACGGCCAGCGGGTAGCTGCCGCGATAGGTGTCCATCAGCCGGCCGAAGAAGGAATCGCCGAGCATGATGTTGTAGCCCGCATCGCCGGTTACGCGCTGCGCCTCATAACTGATGCCCAGGATCCGCGCTTCGTCGCTGGCAGTGCCGGGCATCAGCTGCATCAGCCCCCGCGCGCCGGCATGGCTGACGGCGTTCTGCGAGAACTGGCTCTCCTGCCGGGTAATCGCGTGGATCATCGTCCAGCTCGACCCCTGCGGCACCGGGATCAGCGGGAAGGAGGTGCTGTGGAAGTTGCCATAGCCATCGGCATGCGCGGCCTGGCCGAGGATCACCGCGAGGTCGCGGCGGCCGAGGGCGCGGGCGTATTCGGCGATCAGCACGTGATCGGCTTCGCTCTGGGCCTGCTCGCAGATCTCGCGGAAGAAGCGGACCATCGTTGGCCAGTCGGAATCGCGCGCCACTTCGCGCACCGCCTGGGTGATCGGGCGGGCGAGGAAGGCGGCGCGCTCGGCAGTGGTGGGGATGGCCTTGGGGCTGTCTGTGAATGGCGGCAGTGCCCGACCCAGCCGCTCGGCGGCGAGCATGCCGTAAAACTGGTCGGGATACTGCGCTGCCTGTTCAAAATAGCGCTGCGCCCCGGCGGCATCACCTGCTCGCAACGCGGCGCGTCCGGCCCAGTAGAAGCCTTTGGAGCGCGTCTGCGGGGTGTGGGCAGCGGCGCCATAGCGCCAGAACAGCGGCGCCGCACGGGCCGCGTCACCGAGTGAATTGAGCGCCTTGGTGCCGCCCAGCCAGACCAGCGAGGTGTAGTCGTCGCGGATCTGGTAAGACAGGCGCGAGACATCCTGTCCGGCCGGGAAGGCATCATCGACCGAGGCGGCAATGCGCACCGCCGACCCGGCATCGGCGGAGCGGGCGTCGGCCAGCAGCTCGGCCAGCCATTTGCGCGGATCGAGCGCGGGCGTCACAGCCGGCGGACGATTGGCCATTAGGCTGATCGCGTCGGTCTGTCGGCCCGAGCGTTTCAGGAACTTCGCGCGGTTGTAGACGTAGCCGAGGTCCTTCACCGCGCCGGGACCGGGATCAAGTCCCTGCGCCACCGGATCGGCGCCTTGCAGCATCGAAAGCCGGGCCATCAGCAGCGGGCGCGCTGCGGGCGAGACCTTGCCCATCACCCTTGCGGCCTGATCGGCAGTGCCGGCCCAGAGCAGCGCGTCGGCACGGGCATCGTGATCGGCGACGGTCAACTTGCCGCCCCAGTTGGCGAGGATCATGGCCTCGGCCGCGTCCGACATCCCCCCGCCGCGCCAGGCGTTGCGGGCGACTTCGGCGGCATCCGGCCGCTGCAGCGCGGCGAGCGACAGGGCATATTGCGCCCGCGCGGCATTGGTCACCGGGGCGTAGCGATCGAAATAAGCGACGAACCTCCCGCTCTCGGTCGGGGAAAGCGCCAGCGCCGCCTCGGCCGCAACGCGCATCTTCGCCTCATCGGGAAAGCCCTGATAGGCCAGCAGGAAGCCGGCATAGTCGTCGAAACTGACCGCTCCGCCGCGCATCAGCGAGCGCCAGCGCGGGATCGCCTGAGCAATGCTGCCGGGCTGGCTCGCCATCAGTTCGGCGCGCGCGCGGTCCCATTCCGAGCCGTCGGACGTGCCGGACTCCTCACATTGTCCGGGGGCGGAAATCACTACCAGTCCAAGCAGGAGAAGAGAGGCAATCCGTCTGGTCATGCTGGACATATGGGGCAAAGGCTCCTTATCAGGCGCTGAACATCCGCCGCCGCGCTCTGAATGGTGCGCTTCATGCGGCAAAGCCGAGGGATATGTCCATGTTTTCCGGTTCGATTCCGGCTCTGGTGACTCCATTTCGCGGCGGGGCGTTGGACGAAGCCGCGTTCCGCCGCCTGGTCGATTGGCAGATCGAAAGCGGTTCCAGCGGGCTCGTGCCCTGCGGAACCACCGGCGAAGCGCCGACCCTGACCAATGACGAACAGCACCGCGTTATCGCGATCTGTGTCGAGCAGGCGGCCGGCCGCGTGCCGGTGATCGCGGGCTGCGGCAGCAACGATACCCAGACCGCGCTGTGGCACATGCAGGAGGCCAAGGCTGCGGGCGCCGATGCCGCGCTGCTGGTCGCACCCTATTACAACCGGCCGACCCAGGCGGGGCTGCTTGCGCATTTCAGCTACCTGGCCGAGCGGGTCGACCTGCCGATCGTGCTCTACAACGTGCCCGGGCGCACGGTGACCGACATCAAGCCCGAAACCACGATTGAGCTTGCCCGCCGTTTCCCGGACCGGATCATTGGCATCAAGGATGCGAGCGGCGATGTCACCCGCATCACCGAGCACCGCATGGCGCTGGGCGAGGGTTTCTGCCAGCTTTCCGGCAATGACGAGATGGCGCTGGCCTACAACGCCGGTGGTGGGATGGGCTGCATCTCGGTCACCGCCAATGTCGCCCCGGCACTGTGCGCGCAATTCCAGGCGGCGAGCATGGCGGGCGACCGGGCCAGAGCCCACGAGCTCAACCAGCGGCTCTACCCGCTCCACCGCGCGATGTTCACCGATGCCTCGCCCGGCCCGGTCAAGTATGCGCTGACCCGGGTCGCGAACTGGATCGATGCCGAACTGCGTCTGCCGATCCTCCCCTGCAGCGCCGAATCGCGCAAGGCAGTCGACGCCGCGCTGGAGCATGCCGGACTGGTGTGAAAATCCTCCCCATTGCTTTGCAACGGGAAGGATTTCGTGATCTCGCCGGTTTCCTTTTACACCAACCCTCCCTACATGCCCCCTTCATGGCCCGGCCCCATCACCCAGAATTCGACAAGAAGAAGGTCGTTGCCGAAAACCGGCGGGCGCGCTTCGATTACTACGTCGAAGAGGTGTTCGAGGCGGGGATTGCGCTGACCGGGACCGAGGTGAAAAGCCTGCGTTTCGGTGAAGGTTCGATCGCGGAATCCTATGCCGAAGTGAAGAACGGCGAGATCTGGTTGGTCAATTCCAACATCCCCGAATTCAGTCATGGCAATCGCTACAATCACGTCCCCAAGCGCCCGCGCAAGCTGCTGCTCAAGGAGCGCGAGATCGCCAAGTTCCACGGCGCGGTCGAGCGCAAGGGGATGACGCTGGTGCCCTTGTCGGTCTACTTCAACTCGCGCGGGCGGGCGAAGGTCGAACTGGCGCTGGCCAAGGGCAAGAACGCGGCGGACAAGCGGGCGACAATCAAGGAACGCGACTGGAAACGTGAACAGTCGCGGATTATGCGGGACCACCAATGAGCGCCATGATCACCCGCATCGCCGCCTGGGCGGACCGCAACATGCCCAAGCGCGAGGAACTGGAGCATAATCGCTTCATCGGCCCGCTGGCGCGCCGGCACGAGCTGTGGCGTTTTACCCGGCGCTCGGTGCCACGCGGGGTCGCCGTCGGCCTGCTGGTCGGCATTTTCGCGCTGATCCCCGGAATCCAGATCATCGGCGCGGCGCTGATGTGCGTGCCCTGCCGGGGCAACATCCCGCTGGCTGCGATGATGACCTTCCTCTCCAACCCGCTGACCACGCCGCTGATCCTGCTGGCCTCGGCCTGGATCGGCAACTGGCTGGGCTTCCACGCCGATCTGACGACGCTCTATTCGTTGATGGAAAGCGGGGCGAGCCTGCACGCCTGGTCGCACTGGTTCTTCTCCGATGCCGCTCCGGCGGTGCTGTTCGGCCTGTCCACCATCTCCACTGTGGTCGCGTCGATCGGCTATGTGGTTGCCAAGATCACCTGGGACTGGTGGGTGCAGCACAAGCGCCGGACGCGCCGGATTGCGCAAGCGGCAGCGCGGGACGAGGTGTGAAGCTGGCTCCGCCCGAAGCCTTGGGCCGCTCCGCCGATCTGGCGTGGATCGGCGCGGGCGTCGCGGCAAGCATCACGCTGGTCTGGCTCGCCGGCGGGCAATTGCCCGGAACGGCGGCCTTCGCGGCCGGGGTGCTGGGACTGGGTGTGCTGGTATGGGTGCTCGCGCGGCGCAGCACGGCGCCGGTTGAAACGGAATGGGCCATTCCCGACTGGTCGGTGACGGTCGCCGCCATTGACCGGCCTGACTGCGCCATCGCCGTTACCGACCGGGCCGGACGGCTGACCTGCGCCAATGCCACGTACGAAGCCTGGTTTGGAGCCGGTTTTGCCCCGCCGCGTCTGCCGGTCGATGCCTCCTCGCTCGACCGACTGGCCCGGGCTGCGCGTTCGGGCTGGCGCGACGGATCGGGCCGGGCGGACCTGATCGAAGGACAAGGCGGCAGATGGCGGGTTGAAGCGCTGCGTTCCGGGCGCGGTGACGATTTCCTCGTCTGGCGGATTGCGCCGATCACCGTGGCAGATCCGGTCGAGGAGGCCGTACGCCATATCTCGGGCAAGCTCGGTCGCGCGCTCGCCGGGGCGGGGATTGCGGCAGCGGTGGTCGATCCCGACGGCATGATGCGCGCCGCAAGCGCCGGCTTCGCGCTTCGCGCCATGGGTGACGGCAATACCTCACTTGTCGGTCAGGATTTCGTCACCTTCCTGCGTCAGGAAGAGGGCGACCGCATCACCTGGGCGCGTGAGGGGCAGCGCGGCACGCCGCTCACGCTCTATTACTTCCCGCTGTCTGACCCCGACCTGCCCGGCGAGCCCGATCAGGAAACCACGCCGTCGCTGATGCTCGTCGCCGATGCCGGCAGCGGGATCGGCAATGCAGGAGACGGTGGCGCGGCTGCAATCCACCTCGAGGCGCTGCTCGCCCAGCTCCCGCTCGGCCTCGCCATGGCCGACCGCGACGGACGCCTGCTCTTCGCTAACACCGCCTTCATGCGCGCCGCCGGGCATGAGGGCGAGGGGCCGCCGACCTATCCCACCGATCTCGTGGTGCAGGAAGACAAGGGCGCGGTTTCCGACGCGATCCGCCGCTTTGCGCAGGGAGTTGCCAGCTCCGGCGATCTGGCGATCCGTCTCGCCACCCAGCCGGAAGAGCCGGTCTCGCTCAGCATCGCCGGCGTGCGCGGGCTGGGCGAGGCGGCGGTGTTGCTCGGCCTAACCGACAATTCCGAGGAGACCCGCCTCAAGCGCCAGGTTGCCCAGGCGACCAAGATGCAGGCCGTGGGCCAACTCGCCGGAGGCGTCGCGCATGATTTCAACAACGTCCTGACTGCGATCCTCGGCACCTGCGACCTGATGTTGTTTCGCCACACGCCGGGCGACAGCGACTACGACGACATCCAGCAGATCCGCGCCAACTCGAACCGCGCCGCCAGCCTCACCCGCCAACTGCTCGCCTTCTCGCGCCAGCAGACGCTGCGGCCCGAAGTGCTGCAGCTGCCTGACGTCGTCTCCGACGTGTCGCAGATGCTACGCCGGCTGATCGGTGAGCGGATCCAGCTGGTCGTCACTCACGACCGCGCCCTAGGCGCGGTGCGGGCCGATCCGACCCAGCTCGAGCAGGTCATCGTCAACCTCGTGGTCAATGCCCGCGATGCCATGCAATCGCGCGGCGACGGGGCGGGCAAGCTGACCTTGATGACCCGCAAGATCACCCCGGTCGATGTCCGGGCGATGCGCAGCGAGATCATCCCGCAGGGCGAATATACCGCGCTGGTGGTGCAGGATACCGGCACCGGCATCGCGCCCGAGCATCTCGGCAAGATCTTCGAGCCCTTCTTCACCACCAAGGAACAGGGCCGGGGCACCGGGCTGGGGCTCTCGACCGTTTACGGCATCGTCAAGCAATCGGGCGGCTTCATCTTCGCTGATAGCGAAATCGGGCGGGGTACCACCTTCACCGTCTACCTCCCCGTCCACCGCGCCCAGGCCGGGGATGCGGCGCTGGCTGCACCCGCCGCGCCGGCCGCACCGCAGGTGCAATGGGCCGGCGGCGGGCACCTGCTGCTGGTCGAGGACGAAGACCCGGTGCGGATGGTCGCCGAACGTGCGCTGACCCGCGCTGGCTACACCGTGACCACCGCGCGCGATGGCGAAGAGGGACTCGAGAAGTTCGAGCTGTCGCTCGCCGACGGGGCGGAAAAGTTCGATCTGGTCGTCTCAGATGTGGTCATGCCAGGGCTCGAAGGACCGGGCATGGCGCGCGAGATTCGCAAGCTCGCGCCGACCCTGCCAGTGCTGTTCATGTCGGGCTATGCCGAAGAGCAGCTGCGCAACCAGATCGACCTCGCCGATGTTCACTTCCTGCCCAAGCCCTTCTCGGTCCAGCAGATATCCGACAAGGTCGGCGAGGTGCTGGCGGCAAGTCCGGCAAATTGAGGGCGGCAATGGCGTTTCGGACCCTGGACTTCATCGACCGGTTGCGCGGGCTGGCAATCCTGCTGGTCATCGCGATGCACTACCTCCAGGTCTTCGCCTCGCCGGTCCTGCGCGACTGGGGCGAGATCGGGCAGGTCGGCGTGCAGCTGTTCTTCCTGGCCTCGGCCTTCACCCTGTGCCTCTCGGCCGACAATCGCCGCGACGAGCCGCACCGACTGCGGGCCTATGCGATCCGCCGCTGGTTCCGCATCGCCCCGATCTATTATTGCGGCATCGTCTTCTACACCTGGATGTTCATCCACGACGGCGAGGGTGCGCACTATACCGCAGGCAACATCCTCGCCAACGTGGCGCTGGTCCACGGGCTGGTGCCCTCGGCGAACAACACCATCGTGCCCGGCGGCTGGACGATCGCCACTGAGATGCTGTTCTACGCGGTGTTCCCGCTGCTCTATCCCGCGCTCGACGCCGCCTGGCGACGCTGGGGCACCCGCGCGCTGGTCGTGGCCTGGATCCTGGCGCTGCTGCTGGCGCTGGCCTGGCAGGCCGGCTTTCGCCTGCTGTTCGGCTTCTGGCTGCCCAATAACAGCTATGTCTATGGCGCGCTGGTCAATCAGCTACCGGTGTTCGTCGCGGGAATGGGCTGGTACCTCGCCGCATGGCGCGGCGGCGGGATGGCGCCGCGGCCCTGGCGCGATCCGGCACTCGCGGCGCTGCTGTTCGCACTCTGTTGGGCCACGCTTGGACTGGAACTGACGCCGCTTTACGGCCTGATCCCGAGCTTTGCCGCGCTTGGATGGATGCTGTTCGGCAATCTGCTGCGCGTGAGGGATAGGGCGGGCGGCTGGCTCGGCGCCATCGGCAAGGTCAGCTACAGTCTCTATGTCGTCCATTTCGCCATGGTCTGGCGTCCGTCGGCCTGGCTGCTTCATTCGGTTGCGGATGTGCCCTGGGCGCAGGAGGCGCTGCTGGTGCCGCTCTACATCGCCGAGGTGGCGCTGCTCTATGTCCTCGCGCGAATCATGTGGCGAATGGTCGAACAGCCTGGCAACCGGCTGGGCCAGAGGCTGATCGAATGGAGCGAAAACCGCCGAAAAGCAGGGGCTCCGGCTCCATCGTAGAAAAAATTACGTTCTCCCCTTGTTCTATGAGAACAAACAGAATACACAA
>CANJSX010000067.1 GCA_947477055.1 Sphingomonadaceae bacterium
ATGGCCCGCTGATCGCGACGCTGCTGCTGCTGCAGCTGGCGCAACAGGCGCTGGGCAACAACGCCCTGACGAGCTTCAACTTCCGTGGTCTGTCACCCGCGATTGGTAGCGAAGAGCTGCATCTGGTCATGCGCGAGTCAGAAGGCAGCTTCGAACTGGCCGCCTTCGCCGGTGACGGCCGGCAGGTTACCTCTGCTTCGGCGCGCCGCTAACCGGCGCTGGCGGCGAGGCGCTGGCGCAGGCGATCGAGCGCGCCGGGCGGGGCAATCGCCCCATCGCGCCAGCCGTGATCGAGCCGGACAAGCCGGGCATAGAAGCGCTCGGTAATCTCGATCAATTCGCGCACCGCGCCATCGAGCAGCGCCATCCGCTGGGGATCCGAGACCGGAAAGTCAGGCACGAGGCGGCCGTGGCGGCGCAGCTGGAATTCCGACAGCTCCCCGGCGAAGAAGGCGCGATGATTAAGCAGCCAGGCGATGGCGTGCATCATCCGTGTGGTGGTGCGCAGCGCCTCGCACGACAAGGCAATCCGCGCGGCGCTTTCCGACTGTGCGGCATCGTCGATCCGGCCCGAAAGATGGAAGGCGGCGCGGACCTCGTCCGCCAGGACGAGCGCCTCGCAATACAGCCCTTCGACGATGCGCGGATTGATGTTGGACGGCGATGCCATGGGCTGACGCTTAGGCTCGTGACTCGAGGGCAGGCAACCTTCGTTAAGCGTCATTCCACGGCAGATTTGGGGACTGTCCATTTACGGCACGGTCCGTCGCCACCGGCCCCTTCGCAAATGACTGAAAAGTCACACAGCGCACGGGCAGCGCTCAGGCAATGATGTCGGGAATGAGGTAATCCTCGATCAGTGCGATTTGATCGCGCAGCTTGAGCTTGCGCTTCTTGAGCCGGGCGATCTGCAGCTGGTCGGTCGCACCGGCGCCGGTCAGCGCATCAATCGCCGCATCCAGATCGCGATGTTCGATCCGGAGTATTTCCAACCGCTTGCGCATCTCCTCTTCGTTCACGCCAGCAGTTCCTTACCCATCAAGTTCGCCCTGTTTTGGCGGCGGTTCGGACAGCTCATCGCAAGCCTGCGATACTCCGCCGAATTGGTCTTCTTTAGCCCTTCGCAAGATAGGGTGAATATGCTTCCATGACAATCGCGCCGCTTCGATCCCGCTACGAGTCGGGAGATATGACCAGCGATGCGTTCCGCCGTTCCGCGGGAACGGCTTAGCCAGGAGGTGCTCCTATGGAAGCTACGCATGTCAGTTCGCTGCAGCTCAAGCACGCAGGTCTTGAGCGGCAGATCCATGAAGAAATGAACCGCCCCTTCCCTGACCAGGTAGCACTCCAGGCACTCAAGAAGCGCAAGTTGCGAATCAAGGACGTGATCACCGCGCCCTGACTGGGGCGCGCCTCCTTCACGCATAGGCCCATCACGAATAGGATTGCGGCGGGTTTGCGGCTCGTTCCCAAAGCGTGATCTTTGGGCTAGTCAGGCTTTATGGACAGGCAAGCCGTCGTCTCCGCCCGCAGGATTCTTACCCGCCTTCACGATGTGATGGCTTCGCGCAGCCATGCGCAGGCCAAGCTCAACACGGTGGTGGAAGTGATCGGCGAGGGCCTCGATAGCGAGGTCTGCTCGGTCTACCTGCTGCGCGAAGGCATGCTCGAACTGTTCGCCACGCGCGGCCTGTCGCAAGAGGCCGTCCACGTCACCCGCATGGCGATCGGCGAGGGCCTGGTCGGCACGATCGCGTCCAGCGCCGAGATGCTCAACCTGGCCGAGGCGGCGTCGCATCCGGACTTCTCCTACCGGCCGGAAACGGGCGAGGACAAGTACCACTCCTTCGCCGGGGTGCCGATTGTCCGGCGTGAGCGGGCGGTGGGGGTGCTCTGCGTCCAGCATGTCGACCCGCGCCGCTACGAAGAGATCGAGATCGAGGCGCTCCAGACCGTCGCCATGGTGCTCTCCGAACTGATCACCAATGCCGGCCTCGTCGATGAAGACGAGGGGCTGTTTGCGGGGGTCCAGCACACCGGTCCGGAACAGCTGCGCGGGCTGACGCTGGCCAAGGGGCTGGCGTCCGGCCAGGCCGTGTTCCACCAACCCCGGGTGACGATCGAGCATGTCGTCGCCGAAGATACCGAGGCCGAGCGCCAGCGTGTCTACATGGCCTTCGACAAGATGCGCGAGCAGATCGACCGGATGGCCGCCCAGGCGGAATTCGGCATGGGGGGCGAGCACGAGGAGGTGCTCGAGACCTACAAGATGTTCGCCTATGACGAAGGCTGGAGCCGCCGGATCAACGAGGCGATCGATTCCGGCCTGACCGCCGAAGCGGCAATCGAGCGCGTGCAGCAGCGCACTCGCATGCGCATGCGCCAGATCGACGACCCGCTGCTGGCCGACCGGATGCACGATCTCGAAGATCTGGCGAACCGGCTGCTGCGGATCGTCTCGGGCCAGCTCGGCACGGCCGCCTCGATGGGCCTGCGCAACGACGCGATCCTGATCGCCCGCAATCTTGGCCCGGCCGAGCTGCTGGAATATGACCGGCGGCGGCTGAAAGGCGTGATCCTCGAGGAAGGCTCGCTCACCGCGCATGTGGTGATTGTCGCGCGGGCGATGGGCATCCCGGTGCTGGGGCGCGTGCGCTCGCTTCGGGGGGCGTTGCGCGAAGGCGACATGCTGCTGCTCGACGCCGACCAGGCGATCGTCCAGATCCGGCCGACGCCTGGCGCGATCGAGGCCTTCGACACCCGCTTCAACCGCAGTCGCGAACGGCAAGCGGCCTATGCCCAGCTGCGCGAGGTCGAACCCTGCACCCGCGATGGCACGCGCATCATGGTGATGATCAACGCCGGTCTGCGCGACGACATGCCCAACCTCGCGCTAACCGGCGCCGACGGCGTGGGGCTGTTCCGCACCGAATTCCAGTTCCTCGTTTCTGCCACCCTGCCCGCCCGCGAGCGGCAGACCCGGCTCTATCGCGACGTGCTGGAAGCGGCGGGCGACAAGCCGGTGGTGTTCCGCACGGTCGATATCGGCGGCGACAAGGTGCTGCCCTATCTGCGCCGCAACGACGGCGAGCAGGAGGAAAACCCGGCGATGGGCTGGCGCGCGCTGCGCGTGGCGCTGGAGCGTGACGGGCTGCTCAAGGTGCAGGCCCGCGCCTTGCTTGAGGCCGCTGCGGGCCGCACGCTCAACGTGATGTTCCCGATGGTGGCCGAGCCCTGGGAATTCGACGCTGCCCGCGAGGTGTTCGAAACGCAGGTGAAGTTCCTCAAGGGGCTGAAAAAGCCCATGCCTGAAGTGATCCGCTACGGCGCGATGCTCGAAGTGCCGGCGCTGGCCGAGATGCTCGACGTGATCGCGCCGCGCCTGTCGTTCCTGTCGATCGGGACCAACGATCTCACCCAGTTCCTGTTCGCCGCCGATCGCTCCAATCCCAAGCTGGCCGAGCGCTACGATTGGCTCAGCCCCTCGATCATGCGCTTCATCCGCCGGATCGTCGAAGGCACGGCCGGGCACGATGTCGACGTGACAGTTTGCGGCGAGATGGGCGGGCGCCAGCTGGAGGCGCTGGCGCTGATGGGGGTTGGTATCCGGCGCCTGTCGATCACTCCGGCGGCGGTCGGTCCGACCAAGGAACTGGTCAGCAAGGTCGACCTCGGCGAGATCACCGCAGCCATGGCGGGCTGGCTGGCCTCGCCACCAGTCAGCCTGCGTGCCACCTTGCAGAACTGGGCGTCCGCCCGCGGCCTGGTGGTCGATTGATCCCGTCCCGCGTTCGGGGCACTCCGTCGCGCCCTTAGGGCCCGCATGATGGATTCTATTGACGTTGCAACAATTTGGACGTTCAATCTGCACCACAAGCATAACGGCGCGGGACGCACATGGCCGTTCTGGGAACTTCAATGGCCGAGCTCGAACTCGATAGCAGCGGCGCGCGGCTGCGGCGCGCGCGCGAGGAAGCCGGCTTGCATCGGTCGGATATTGCTGCGCGCACCAAAATTCCCGAACGACTGATTGCGGCGCTCGAAGACGGCAATTTTGCGGCTCTGCCCGCTCGCGCCTATGCCGTCGGCTTTTCGCGCAGTTTTGCCCGGATCGTCGGGCTCGATGAGGGTGAGATCGCCCGCGCGGTTCGCGCAGAAATCAATGGTGTGCGCGGCGAAGACAGTGCCGGCTCGCCCCCGGCCTTCGAACCGGGCGATCCAGCCCGTGTGCCCGGCTCGGGCCTGGCCTGGCTGACGGCGCTGGCGGCAGTGGTGGTGGCGCTGGGCGTGCTGGTGTTCTGGCGCAGCTATTATTCCCCGGGGATGACCCTGCCCTCGCTCGCGCCCAGCGAAACGCCAGCGCAATCGGCGACTGCCCCGGTTCCGGCAATTGCGGCCGTCACAGCCGCGCCGATCAGTGGACCAGTCGTGTTCACGGCGACTGCGCCCGACGTCTGGGTGAAATTCTACGATGCCAGTGGCACTCAACTGCTGCAGAAGCAGCTGGCGCTGGGCGAGAGCTACACCGTGCCCGATACGGCGCAGGGTCCGATGATCTGGACCGCGCGGCCCGAAGTGCTCTCGATCACCATCGGCGGACAGCCGGTGCCCCCCCTCGCCGGCAAGCAGGTGACGCTGAAGGACGTGCCCGTCACTGCTGCGGCCTTGCTGGCGCGCGGCGCGGCGATACCTGCGCAGACCGTTCCGGCACCGACCAGCGCACCGCAACCCAGGCCGGCCCGGCCCCGCCCGCAGGCCAGCGTTCCGGCGGCGCCTGTTCCGGTGGCCCAGGCGACCTTGGCGGCCTCGCCCGCACCACCGGCAGCGCAACCTTCCACCGTTTCCAACTGAGCAAATCTCGACAGGCGCGGCCAGCTGCGGCAATCAGCCAGCGCGTATTCATCGGCGTCGCGGCAAACTGCGCGCGAGCCATGCTGAGACCGACACGGACAAGAAAAGGCAGTCTATGAAAGTCATCCATCGTTCCGGCACCCGTCTCCAGCTGGTGCTTGCCGGGCTGCTGGCGGTAACCGCAGTTCCGGTCCTCGCCCAGGATACGATGGGGGAAGAGCGGTTGCGCCGCATCGAGGCCGAGGTCCGCGCCATGCAAGGCGTGGTCTTCCCGGGTGCCGGCAAGGTCTTCGCCCCGCAATCGACCCCGACAACCACTACTGCCCCGATGTCGGGAACGCCGGCGACCACCCCGGTTACCGACCTGCTGGCACGGATGGACGCGGTCGAGGCACAGCTCCAGCGACTCACTGCCCAGAGCGAGGAAAACGCCAATCGGCTGCGCCAGGTCGAAACAAAGCTCGGCATCGGCCCAGCGACCGACCCGGCCGCTCCTGCAGTGACAACACCAGCAGCGACACCCTCCCCCGCACCCCGCGACACTCCGGTGACGGCGACAAACCTCGAGGCGATGACCGGCGGGGCCTCGGCACCGAAGCTCGTGGCCGCACCGCCGCCCCCGACGCCCACCCCGGTCCCGGTCGCCGTGAATACGCCGCCCAAGCCCACTGCTCCGGCAGCAACCCGGCCAGCGGCGACCCGCCCCGTGGCGCCTTCCGCCGCGCGGGTCGCGGCGGTGCGGGCGATCGTCAAGCCGCAGTCCGAGGATCCGGGCGACGATGAATACAGCTATGGCTTCCGCCTGTGGGAGGCCAAGTTCTATCCCGAGGCGCAGCAACAGCTGCAGCTCTACCTGACCAAATACCCGCGCCACGCCAAGCTCAGCTTTGCCCGCAACCTGCTCGGCCGCGCCTTCCTTGATGATGGCAAGCCGCGTGACGCGGCGACCTGGTTCCTGCAGAACTACCAGAACGACAAGCGCGGCGACCGTGCGCCCGACAGCCTGCTGTTCCTCGCCGAAGCAATGGGCCTGCTCAAGGACACCAACCGCGCCTGCATCGCGCTGGCCGAGTTCACCGATACCTATCCGCGCGAATCCGCAGGCCGGCTCAAGGCGCAGTTCGACGCGACGCGCGCCAGGGTGAAATGCAATTGATACGCCGCGCGCGCCCGATCCGCAGCTGACGGCGCGCTTTGCGGCCGGGCTCGGCCGGCTGTTTTCGCCGGGTGCCGGCCGGCTCGGCGTCGCGGTGTCGGGCGGTCCGGACAGCCTCGCGCTGCTGCTGCTCGCCCATGCCGCCCGGCCCGGCGAGATCGAGGCGGCGACGGTCGATCACGGTCTGAGGTCCGGCAGCGCTGACGAGGCTGCAGTGGTCGCCCGGATCTGCGCGGCGCTCGGCATTCCCCATGAGACCCTGACGGTCGAGGTGGGGCCGGGCAATCTCCAGTCCGAGGCGCGCGCGGCGCGCTATGCGGCGATGGCGGACTGGATGGAGCGGCGCGGTCTGGCCGCGCTCGCCACCGGCCATCACGCCGACGATCAGGCCGAAACCCTGCTGATGCGGCTCAACCGCGCTAGCGGAGTCGCCGGGCTGGCCGGGGTGCGCGCGCGCGGCGTGTTGCCGGGCACCCGGCTGCCGCTGCTGCGCCCGCTGCTGGACTGGCGGCATGCCGAGCTGCAATCCATCGTCACCGAGGCGGGCCTTGAGGCTGCGCAGGACCCCTCGAACGAGGCCGAGCGCTTCGATCGCGTCCGCATACGCAAGGCGCTGGCCGAAGCCGACTGGCTCGATGTTCCTGCGCTCGCCGCAAGTGCGGCGCATCTCGCCGAGGCCGATGCGGCGATCGACTGGGCCGCAGGGCGCGAATGGGCGGAGCGGGTCGAGCGCCAGCCGGGCGGCTTGCTCTATCGCCCACAGGCTCCCCGGGCGGTGGCGCTGCGAGTGATCGGCCGGATCATTGCAGAGCTGGGTGAGGAAGCGCCGCGCGGGAGTGCGCTGGCGCGGGTGTTCGACAGCCTGCTGGCGCGTCAGCCGGCTTCGATCGGGGAACTGGTGGCGCGGCCGATGCCCGGAGGCTGGAGCTTCACCGCCGCCCCGCAGCGCCGCTCAGCTGGTGACCAGTGAATCGCCAATCCCCACGGACTTGCCGCGGGTGATATAGACCTTGTCGCCCATGTGGGTGACCCCGAACAGCTTCTTGGCGAACGCCAGCGGCGTCCCGACGCAGCCGTGGCTGGCATAGCCGTTCTCGACCGAAGTCGCATGGATCGAAATGCCATCGTTGGTGAGGCGCTGCATATAGGGCATCGGCGCGTCATAGAGGTTAGAGACATGGTCGACCTTCTTGCCCATGATCGGAAAAACACCGAGCGGAGTCGGCTTTTCCTGCGTGCCGAGCAGCACCGCAGTCGCGCCAATCTCGTAACCACCGCGAAACACCGAGAGCACGCGGGCATCGAGATCGACCGTGATCACGATCGGGCCGGGGATCACCTACTACCTCTCGCTGCTGCGCGACCTCACGAAATAAGCGCGTCCAGCGCCGCGCCGACGATGGCGCGAGCCTCGGCCGGTGCGAGCGTATCGGGCGAGAGGCAGAGCTCCAGCCATAGCCCGTCGATCAGCGCGGTGATGCCGATGGCGGCGCGGCGCAGTTTGGCTTTCGGCACACCGCAGGCGGCCAGCAATTCCTCCAGCCGCGCGCGGAAATTGGCGTATTGCCGCGCGTGCTCGGCGGCGATGCGGGGTTGCGAGCGGGCAAGGCCCCAGAAGGCAATCCAGGTGGCGAGCAGCTGCGGATCGGCGATCGGCGGGGCGAAGCTGGCGGTGGCGAAGGCTTCGAGCCGGGCGCGCGGTGCAGTAGGTGCGGTGGCGAGCGCAGCGTTCAGCGCCGCATCCACCCGCGCGCCAACCTCGGCATAGGCCGCCGCGACCAGATCATCGACGCTGGCGAAGTAGTGATTGACCAGCCCCGGCGATACGCCCGCCTCCAGCGCGATCGCGCGGACGCTGGTTCCGGCCACGCCCAGCCGCGCCAGCACCCGTGTGCAGGCCTCCACCAGACTCTGGCGGCGGGTATCGGGTTCAGCCCGGCGGAAGGCGGGTTTCGTGCTCACTTGCGCCAGCATATCACTTGTTATACAACTGTCCAACAAGGAATGACGGGATTCGTATTGCAATGGATCTAACCCAGCCTCTGGCCAGCATCGCGCGAGGGGACGCTGACCCCGACGCGGACTGGAGCCTGCCGGGCTGGATCTACACCGATCCCGAATATTTCTCCGTGGAGATGGAGCGGGTGATCCGCCCAAGCTGGCAGATCGTCTGCCATGAAAGCGATATCGCCGCTCCTGGCGAATACCGTACGCTCGACTATCTGGGCGAAAGCGTCATCGCCATTCGCGGCGATGACGGGCAGATCCGCGCCTTCGCCAATGTCTGCCGCCACCGCGCGATGCGGCTGGTCGAGGGTCCCTCGGGTTGCACGAAGAAGCTGGTCTGCCCCTATCACGCCTGGTCCTACGAGACCGACGGCCGCCTCTCGGGCGTGCCGATGAAGGCCGATTACCCAGCGCTCAAGCTGGAAGATAATGGCCTCGCCCCGGTCTCACTGGAGATCTGGCGCGGCTTCGTCTTCGTGCGGCTGGAAGATGCGGGCTTCCCCACAGTGGCCGAAATGATGGCCCCCTTCGAGGCCGAGGTCACGCCCTATCGCTTCGAGGAGATGCGGCGGATCGGCGATGTCCGCCTGCGGCCCCGCGCGGTCAACTGGAAGAACGTCGGCGACAACTATTCCGACAACCTCCACATCCCGGTCGCGCATGACGGGCTGACGCGGATTTTCGGCAAGAGCTACGAGATTTCGGCGCATGGCTGGGCCGACCGGATGAAGGGCGATCTGGCGGATCGTCCCTCCGGCAATTTCTGGGCCGGCAATTTCTGGGAGCGCTTCTACCAGGCGCATCTGCCCGCGGTGCCGCACCTCTCCGCCGAGGCGCAGACCCGCTGGCTCTATTACAAGCTGTGGCCGAACATGGCCTTCGATATCTACGCCGACCAGATCGACTTCATGCAGTGGCTGCCGACCGGCCCGACCAGCTGCGTGCTGCGCGAAATGTGCTTCACGCTGCCAGATGCCTATACTCCTGAAAATCAGGGCCGCGAGATGAAGCTGGCGCGCTATGCCAACGGGCGGATCAACCGGGTGGTCAACAAGGAAGACACCGGGCTGATCGAACGGGTGCAGCAAGGCATGGCCTCGCGCAGCTACAGCGTCGGTCCGCTGGCGGCGAGCGAAGTCTGCCTGCGCAGCTTCGCCAGCAAGATCCGCGCCCTCATCCCCGAAGCAAGACGACCCGCGCCACCCCCGCCGGGCTGGAGCAAAACATGACCAAGCGATACGACGCGATTATCATCGGCGGCGGGCACAACGGCCTCGTCTGCGCCTTTTACCTCGCCAAGGCGGGCCTCAAGGTGCGGGTGCTGGAGCGGCGCCATATCGTTGGCGGCGCGGCGGTGACCGAGGAATTCCATCCTGGATTCCGCAACTCGACCGCGAGCTACACCGTCAGCCTGCTGCGCCCCAAGGTGATCGCCGACATGAAGCTGGCCGATCATGGCTACCGCGTGATCGAGCGCACGATCAGCAACTTCTTTCCCTTCCCGGATACATACCTCAAGCTGGGTGGAGGTCTGGGGCGCACCGAGGCGGAGTTTGCGCGCTTCTCCCAAAATGATGCCGCGGCCTATCCGCTTTACGATGCCGCGCTAGAGCGCGTGGCGCAGGTGCTGCGCGATATCGCGCTGGAGTGCCCGCCCAATGTCGGTGGCGGTTTGCACGCATTGTTTGCTGCAGCAAAGCAGGGCTGGCCGCTCGCGAAGATGGACATTGCTGCGCAGCGTGACCTGCTCGACATCTTCACCAAGTCGGCGCGCGATTTTCTCGACGGCTGGTTCGAGGACGACCACGTCAAGAGCGCCTTCGCATTCGACGCAGTAGTCGGCAATTACGCCGGGGTCTCCACTCCCGGCTCGGCCTATGTGCTGCTGCATCACGTGTTCGGCGAGGTAAACGGCAAGCTGGGCGCATGGGGCCATGCTGTCGGCGGGATGGGCGCGATCACCCAGGCGATGGCAAAAGCCTGCGATTTGCAGGGCGTCGAGATCAGCCTTGAGGCGCCGGTCGCCAAGGTGCTGGTCGATGGCAACAAGGCCGTCGGCGTGCGGTTGGAGGGCGGGGAGGAAATCGCCGCCGATATCATCGCCGCCAATGTCGGCCCGGCGCTGCTCTATCGCCAGCTGGTCGATGCCAGCGATCTCGACGCCGATTTCAACCGGCGGATCAAGGGCTACAAGACCGGCTCGGGCACCTTCCGGATGAACGTCGCGCTGTCCGGACTGCCCGACTTCACCGTGCTGCCCGGCAAGCAGCAGGCCGAGCACCACACCGCCGGGATCATAATCGCCCCGGGCCTGAATTATATGGACCAGGCCTTCATCGACGCGCAGCAGCACGGCTGGTCGAAGCAGCCGATCGTCGAGATCAAGATTCCGTCGACCGTCGATGACAGCCTGGCGCCTCCGGGTCAGCACGTCGCCAGCCTGTTCTGCCAGCAGTTCGATCCGGACGTCGACTGGGACGCCCACCGGGAAAAGGTGGCCGACCTGATCATCGACACCGTCACCGCCCATGCGCCCAATTTCAAGGCGAGCGTGATCGCGCGGCAGATCCACTCCCCGCTCGATCTCGAGCGCAAGTTCGGGCTGATCGGCGGCGACATCTTTCACGGCACGATGGGACTGGACCAGCTCTGGGCCGCCCGCCCGGTGCTGGGCCACGGCGATTACCGCGCGCCGATCAAAGGCCTCTACATGTGCGGATCGGGCACTCACCCCGGCGGCGGCGTGACCGGCGCGCCGGGGCACAATGCCGCGCACGAGATCCTGCGCGCTCGCTCGCTTATGGGGCGGTTGCTGCGGCGCTAAGCGTCGCCCGCCGGGCCAGCCAGTAGAGCGGCAGCACGGCGAGCATCAGCGCGATGCTGAGCAGCACGGCCTCCTTTCCGGAGCCATAGAGCAGCGCCAGTGAAAAGAGCAGGCCGAGCGTGGCAACCACGACACGGACCCGCAGCACCAGCGCCGAAATGCAGGCGAAGACATAAATCCACAGCCCGGATGCGGCAGTCAGCCGCAGCATGAAATC
>CANJSX010000068.1 GCA_947477055.1 Sphingomonadaceae bacterium
AATGTCCGTCCCGGCCAAAACCTTGGCGGTCCAAAATCCATCTAACCTCTTGAAAAATATGGTGGACGCACTTGGGCTCGAACCAAGGACCCGCTGATTAAGAGTCAGCTGCTCTACCAACTGAGCTATGCGTCCAAACGGGCGAAATCGCCGTCCCGAATCGTCGGGAGCGCTCCCTATAGCGGCTGTTTCGGCGGATGGAAGCCCAATCCTTCAGGAAATTGGGCGCTGGCCGCCGCGCCAGCGGTCGACCGCCATGATGGTGCCGATACAGATCATGTTGGTCATCATCGACGAGCCGCCGTGGCTCATGAAGGGCAGGGGAATCCCCACCACCGGGGCCAGGCCCATCACCATCAACAGGTTGATCGCCATATAGAAAAACACGGTGAAGCTCATCCCCGCAGCGAGCAGCTGGCTGAAACGGTCGTTGCTGCGGCGGGCGACGTTCAGCCCCCAGCGCAGGATCAGGAAGAAGATGAACAGCACGAACAGTCCGCCGAGCATGCCCCATTCCTCGGACATGGTGGCGAAGACGAAATCGGTGTGGGATTCCGGCAAGTAGTCGAGGTGGCTTTGCGAGCCGTTGAGGAAGCCCTTGCCGAAGAATCCGCCCGAGCCGATCGCGATCTTGGACTGGGTGATGTGATAACCCGCGCCGAGCGGGTCTCCCTCCGGATCGAGGAACACCAGCACGCGGTTGCGCTGGTAATCATGCAGCAGGGTGAAGAAGGCGATCGGGGCGATGATCAATGCCGCCAGCCCCCCGCCGACGAACCAGCGCATCGGGATCCCGGCAAGAAACACCACCACGATCGCTCCGAAGCAGATGGCCATCGCCGTGCCAAGGTCGGGCTGGATCAGCACCAGCGCGGTGGGAACGGCTAGCAAACCACCCGCCGGGACCAGCGCCCGCCAGCTCTGGGTGAGTGCCGGGGGCAGGCTGCCATAGAAATTGGCCAGCACCAGCACGATCACCGGCTTCATCAGTTCGGAGGGTTGCAGCGTCACGAAGCCGAGGTTGATCCAGCGCTGGCTGCCCCCGCCGATGCCCCCGATCAGTTCGACCAGCACCAGCAGCACGAGGATGATGCCGTAAAGCGGATAGGCGGCCTGCTTGAACAGCGCGCGCGGGAAGCGGGCGATGACTAGCGCCATGGTCAGGAACACCAGAAAGCGCAGCACATGCTTGAGCGCCCAGGGCTCGAGGCTTCCGCCGGCGGCCGAATAGAGCACGGTCGCGCCGAAGCTGACCAGCGCCAGCAGCGGCAGGATCACGCCCCAGGGCTGGCGGGCGATCGGATCGGGGACGACTTGCCAGATCATGGCGCGCTACCCGCTGGCGAAGCGGGGGAAGTGGGCGACGTTGCCGGAGCGGCGCTGGGCGAAGGGCCGGGCAGGGGCGGTTCTTCCGGTCGCGACGGCGCCGAATTTGCCGCTGAAGTGTCGATCGGCGGCTGGACGCTCTCGGCCTTGGCCATCGCCTCGTTGACCGCCTTTTCGCCTTCGACCTTCGGGGCTGAGATGCCATATTGTGCGGCGAAGGCGCGGTATTTCGTATCCATGCGCTGGGCCGGTGTGCCGCCCCAGCCCTTCTCCAGTTCCAGCAGGGTGCCCATGGCCTTGGCTGGATCGAACAGGAAGGTCATGACATCGCGGGCGATCGGTGCGGCAGCGCGTGCGCCGAATGTGCCGTGTTCGACCACCACCGACATGGCATAGCGCGGCGCATCGGTGGGGGCGTAGCACACGAACAGCGAGTGATCGCGCGACTTCCAGTCACCGAAATGGCCGCGGGCGACGAGCGCACGGACCTGGGCGGTGCCGGTCTTCCCGGCCATCTGGATGCCGCCGAGATCGAGCCGGCTGGCGGTGGCCGTGCCCGAGCCGTTGACCACGCGGAACATGCCGTCACGCGCTACGGCGAGCTGCTCGGGCGTGAAGGGCAGGGCGGGCCCCGGCGGGTGTTCCTGCCCGAACATCAGCGACGGCAGGAGGTTCTTGCCCGAGGCGATCCGCGCAGTCATCACCGCCAGCTGTAGCGGCGAGACCGAGACATAGCCCTGGCCGATCGAGGCATTGAGCGAATCCGCCGCGGTCCATTCCTGCTTGTAGCGGCGCATCTTCCACTCGGCATCGGGGATCGTGCCGTAGCGCTGCCTGGCGCCCGGCAGGTCGAATTCCTGGCCCAGCCCGAGCTGCTTGGCGACCGGCGCAATCGCATCGTAGCCGACCCGGTGCGCCATGCTCCAGAAGTAGGTGTTGCAGCTGCGCTCGATCGCAGTGCGCATGTCGACCGTGCCGTGCACCGCGTCGCAGCGGAAGAAGCGGCTGCCGAGGCGGTAGCCGCCGGGGCAGTTGACGCGCTCTGCCGGGTCGACCCCGTGGATCTGCAGGGCAAGGCTGGCCATCGGCTTCATCGTCGAACCCGGCGGGTAAAGCCCGCGCAGGGCCTTGTTCAGCAACGGGATATGATCGTCCTCGTTGAGCATCTTCCACTGCAGACGGCCGATTCCCCCGGCGAAACCGTTGGGGTCGAAGGCCGGCATCGAGGTCAGCGCGAGGATCCCGCCGGTGTGGCAATCGATCACCACCACCGCAGCGGATTCCAGCCCGATGCGCCGCGCGGCGAAGTCCTGCAGCGGGCCGTCGATGGTCAGTTTGATCGGCTGGCCGGGTTCGTCCTCACGCGTGTCGAGATCGCGCACGACCTTGCCGCTGGCGGTCACCTCCACCCGCCGCGCGCCGGGGACACCGCGCAGGGTCGTCTCGAACTGCTTTTCCAGCCCGTCCTTGCCGATCTTGAACCCGGGCGTGACCAGCAGCGGGTTCTTTTCTTTCTCATAGTCCTCGGCCGAGGCCGGGCCGACGTAGCCGATCAGATGGGCAACCGCCGGGCCGGTCGGGTAGCTGCGTGAAAAGCCGCGCTGCGGGACCACGCCGCGCAGGTCTGGCAGGCGCACGCTGACCGCCGCAAACCGGTCCCAGTCGAGCCCCGAGGCGACCTCGACCGGCTGGAATCCGTGCGATTTCTCGATCTTGTCCTTGAGGTCCTGCATCTGGACCGCCGTCAGCGAGAGCAACTGGCCCAGCGTATCGATCGTGCCATCGGCATCGACCAGCCGGTCGGGGATCAGATCGACCCGGAAGTCGGCGCGGTTCGAGGCGAGCGGGGCGCCGTTGCGATCGAGGATCCAGCCGCGCCGGGGCGGGATCAGGGTGAGGTTGACACGGTTGCTTTCCGCCAGCGTCTTGTACTTCTCGGTCTGGAACAGCGAGATATAGCCCAGCCGGGCCGCGAGCAGCAGGCCAATACCGCCCTGGACCGTGCCCAGCATGATACTGCGCCGATCAAAGCTGTTCTTGAGCGTTGCCGAGCTGAAATGTTTCATCGAGCCTAATCTATGGCCCGGAACGGGATCAGGCGGAAGCGGTCAAACAGCGCCATGAGACGCCCACACAGGGGGTAGAGCAGCACCGAGATGGCTATCTGCGGCAGGATCACCCGCAGTGGCGTTGAACCGCCGCTGGCATTGGCGAACAGCAGGCTGAGCAACAGGCAGGCCACGATCAGGCCGGCGGCCTCGAGCCAGTTGATCAGGAAGTTGCGCCAGGGAAACTGCACCTCGACCGCGTCGAGCACGATCATCGCCAGTGACCACAGTAGCACGGCGCTGCCGAAGGGCTGCCCGCTGTAGAGATCGTCGAACAGACCCAGCGGCAGCCCGGCCCAGACCGGCAGCAGTCCGGGGCGCTGCTGACGCCAGGCCAGCATGAACAGGAAGCCCAGCGGCGGCATTACCGGGGCGGAGGCGACGATCGGCCAGGTGGGGGATAGCGTGCCCAGCATCACCGTCAGCCAGGGCACGCCGATCGCCACGATCGGCAGCGGTTCGCGATTGATCGTCTTGCGGAAGGGATCGGTCAGCCGGCGCTGCAGCAGCGGCGCGATCACGGCTGAGTGCCTGCCGGCGCGGACGGTTCGCTCGCCGGGTTCCGCGCCGGGTTCCACAGCGGCTCGACCACGACGAATTCGGTTGCGCCGGGATCGCTCAACACGCGGGCGATCGCCCCGTCGCGGGTCAGTTCCGAGACCACGGCGATCGCGGTGCCGGGGCGATAGAGCCCGCCCGAGCCGGAGGTGACCAGTGCATCGCCCTTGCGCAGCGGGTTGATGCCGAGGTTGATCAGGCGAATGAGCAGTGTGCCGTCACCCTGACCGGTCGCAAAGCCGGCCACGCCATCGCTGGCGCGGCGCACCGGTACGACGCTTTCGGTGTCGGTCACCAGCAGCACGCGTGAGGTGTTGCGGCCAACTTCGAGCACGCGGCCGACCAGCCCGAGCGGCGAGCGGACCGGCATGCCGATGGCCACGCCCTGCGTGCTGCCGACGGAGATCGCGGCGAAGCGGCGGGTGCTGGCCGAGGTCGAACCGACCATCCGCGCCGTGGCGACCGGCTTCGGATCTTCCTGCATCAGTCCGAGCACCGCCTTGAGACGGCGATTTTCTTCGGCTAAGGCCCGCGCTTCGACCAGCTTGACCCTGGTCACCTCGGCCTCACGCTGCAGTTCGGCGTTCTTGGTGGCGGCGAAGAAATAGCCTTCGATCGTTGCGATGAAGCCCTGGCTGCCGCTGCGTCCGCTCGCGGCAGTGGCGGCAGCGGGGCGCGCTGCATCGCCGGCTACACCACGCAGTCCGGCAAAGGCATTATGATCGTAAATCGAGACGAACAGGAAGATGACACCGACAATCGCACCGGCAATCCCGGCGACATATCCGAAGAAGGTGGTGTACTGCGCCCTGCGGGAAAAGCCGGTGCGCTGGGTGACTGGCGGCGCCATGCGTGCCCTGTTCCTCCTGTTCCGGCGGCGACAAATGTCTACCGCCGGTGTTTGAAACGTCTCAGGCCGTCATCAGCACGCCGCGATAGATCGGATCCTCCATCGCGCGGCCGGTGCCCAGCGCGACGCAGGACAGCGGATCTTCCGCCACCGAAACCGGCAGGCCGGTCTCTTCGCGCAGATATTCGTCCAGTCCCTTGATCAGCGCGCCGCCGCCGGTGAGCACGATGCCCTGATCGACGATATCGGCGGCCAGTTCGGGCGCGGTGTTTTCCAGCGCGATGCGGACGCCTTCGATGATCGCCCCGATTGGTTCGGACAGCGCCTCGGCGATGTTCGCCTGGGTGATGGTGATTTCCTTGGGCACGCCGTTGACGAGGTCACGACCCTTGATGTGAATCGTCTCGCCGACACCGTCAGCGGGGACCATGGCGCAGCCGTAATCCTTCTTGATCCGCTCGGCTGTGGCTTCGCCGATCAGCAGGTTGTGATGGCGGCGGACATAGGAGACGATCGCCTCGTCCATCTTGTCACCGCCGACGCGAACCGAGGTGGTGTAGGCCAAGCCGCGCAGCGAGAGCACCGCGACTTCGGTGGTGCCGCCGCCGATATCGACGACCATGCTGCCGATCGGCTCGGTCACCGGCATGTCCGCGCCGATCGCCGCCGCCATCGGCTCGAGGATCAGATAGACCGCGCTGGCACCGGCATTGGAAGCGGCATCGCGGATCGCGCGGCGTTCGACCGAGGTGGAACCCGACGGCACGCAGATCACGATCTCGGGATAGCGGAACAGGCTCTTTTTCCCGCCGTGGACCTTGCGGATGAAGTATTTGATCATTTCCTCGGCGACTTCGATGTCGGCGATCACGCCATCACGCAGCGGACGGATCGCTTCGATGTTGTCGGGCGTCTTGCCCATCATCATCTTGGCATCGTCGCCGACGGCCTTGACGCGCTTGATCCCGTTGATCGTCTCGATGGCGACAACCGAAGGCTCATTGAGCACGATGCCGCGGTCCTGAACATAGACCAGCGTGTTCGCTGTACCGAGGTCAATTGCCATGTTCTGCGAACGGAATTTGAAGAATCGCGACATGAAAGAAGCCATTAAAAAATCCGTAATCTTTCCAGAACCTTGCTGTCATTATCCGACGGCAGGAAACCGGTGGTTTGGCGCGGGAAGGCGTGGCCTTAACGCATCGCCCCGGCAAAGGCCAAAAAATTGTGGCGATAGAAGTGATTCGTTTGCTCCGCCGTCTCGAATTCCGCTCGCTTCACCGCTAGGCTCCTAACCATCATGCCCATCATCCGCCGCCTCCCCGAAACACTGGTCAATCGCATCGCCGCGGGCGAGGTGGTCGAGCGTCCGGCTTCGGCGCTGAAGGAGCTGATCGAGAACGCGATTGATGCGGGTGCGAGGAATATCGCGGTGCGGCTGTGGGACGGCGGGCTCGACGGGATCGAGGTGACCGACGACGGTTGCGGGATGACCCCGGACGAGATCGCCCTCGCGCTCGAACGCCACGCCACCTCCAAGCTGCCCGACGAGCATATCGAGCTGGTCGCCACCCTCGGCTTCCGGGGCGAGGCGCTGCCGTCGATTGCCAGCGTTTCCCGGCTGACACTGGAAAGCCGGGTTCGTCCTTCGACAGGCTCAGGACGAGCGGAAGTTGAGGGATGGCGCCGGGTGGTCGATCACGGCGCGCTCGAGGCGGAAGGCCCCGCCGCGCTACCGCCGGGCACCCGCATCCGGGTCGAGAACCTGTTCGGCAAGGTCCCGGCGCGGCGCAAGTTCCTGCGCTCGGGCCGCAGCGAATATGCTGCCTGCCTCGATGTCGTGCGGCGGCTGGCGATGGCCCGCAGCGAGATCGGCTTCGTGCTCGAGCATGACACCCGCCGGGTGCTGGCGGTGCAGCCGGGCGAGGATGTCGCGGCGCGGGTCGCCCGGATCGTCGCGCGCGAACTGGCGGATGATGGTGTTATCATCGACGTGGCGCGCGGCACTACGCGTCTGACCGGGGTTGCGGGGCTCCCCACCTTCAATCGCGGGGTCGCCGATCACCAGTATCTCTTCGTGAATGGCCGCCCGGTGAAGGACCGGCTGCTGGTCGGCGCGGTGCGCGGGGCCTATGCCGACATGCTGGCGCGCGATCGCCACGCGGTGCTGGCGCTGTTCCTCGAGGTTCCACCCGAGGAAGTGGACGTCAACGTCCACCCGGCCAAGACCGAGGTGCGCTTCCGCGATCCCGCTTTCGTGCGCGGCTTCATCGTTGGCGGGCTGCGTCACGCGCTGGAAGGCGCCGGGCAGCGCAGCGCGCAGGCGCCGGCCGCCTCGGGCATGCTCAACTGGCAGAGCGAGCCGCTGAGTCCGCCCACGCTGCAATCGCTCTTCGCCCGCGAACACTCCGCGCCGCGCCTTAACGAAGCCGGGCAGGCTTGGCGCGGCTATGAGGCGGCGATCATGGCCCCGCCCGCCGCCCGCGCCGAGGAAGCGACCGAGGCGGTGGAGAGCGCCGCGCAATATCCGCTCGGGGTGGCGCGCGGGCAGGTCGCGGGGACCTATATCGTCGCCGAGGCGGAGGATGGCCTCGTGATCGTCGACCAGCACGCTGCGCATGAGCGGCTGGTGCTCGAACGGCTCAAGGCCGCCGGCGCGCAGGGTGCCATGGTGGCCTCGCAGGCACTGCTGTTGCCCGAGGTGGTCGAGCTTGACGAGCCGAGCTGCGACCGGCTCGAGGAACGCGCCAGCCAGCTTGCCGACTATGGCCTCGCCCTCGAACGCTTCGGCCCCGCCGCGATGCTGGTCCGCGCCGTGCCTTCGGTGCTGGCCAAAGGCGACGTCCAGGCCCTCGTCCGCGACATTGCCGACGACCTCGCCCAGAACGGCGATGCGCTGCTGCTCGGCGAGCGGCTCGACCTCGTCCTCGCGACCATGGCCTGCCACGGCTCGGTCCGCGCAGGCCGCACGCTGAGCGTCGCGGAAATGAACGCCCTGCTGCGCGAGATGGAAGTCACCCCCCGCTCAGGCCAGTGCAACCACGGCCGCCCGACCTGGGTGAAGCTGGCGCATGGGGATATCGAGAAGCTGTTCGGGCGGAGGTAGGGTGCCTCATGTCAAAATCTTTCGCAGTTGCAGCATAGTTCTATCCATGCGAGCACATCGGGTGTAGGAACATTTCTGCGGGCAGACGCTTTTTACCAGCTCCTGCGCTCCCGCTTGCCCCCTCTGGGATATGAAACCCGTCATGCTGATCCGCGCCGGTTATGATATCAGTTTCACCTCCGAACAGCGGGTGCCGGTGCTGGCACTGCTCAGTGTGCACCCCTCCCGCAACAAGGATTTGCGGACGGCCCAGCGGATTTTCACCCAGCCCGACGTGCCGCTGTATGATTACGTCGACAGCTTCGGAAATGTCTGCACGCGGCTGACGATGCCGGCCGGGGGGATTACGATTTCCTGCGGCTTCGTGATCGAGGATCCGTTCGAGCCCGACCCGGTTGTGCCCGGCGCCCGGCAGCTGCCGCTGGAGGAGCTGCCCGACGAGGTCATGCTGTTTCTGCTCAGCAGCCGCTATTGCGAGACGGACCGGCTTACCGAGGACGCCTGGGCGCTGTTCGGCAACGCCGCCGGGCAGGGCTGGAGTCTGGTTCAGACGATCTGCGACTATGTCCACCAGCGGATCAAGTTCGACTACATGGCGGCCCGCCCGCCCAAGACGGCATGGGACGCGCATCAGGAACAGATCGGCGTGTGCCGGGACTATGCGCATCTCGCGATTGCTCTGTGCCGCTGCATGAACATTCCGGCGCGATACTGCACCGGCTATATCGGCGACATGGATTTGCCCGTCCCCGTGGGCAAGATGGATTTTTCCGCCTGGTTCGAGGCCTATCTCGACGGGCAGTGGCGCACCTTCGACGCGCGCCACAACCGCCCCCGCCGCGGCCGGATCCTCATGGCTCGCGGCCGGGATGCGGCGGATGCGGCGCTGACCACCACGTTTGGTCTGGTTAACCTGTCGCGGTTCGATGTTTATACCGACGAAGATCGGCTGCCACCGCCGCCGCTCTAGCCCGCCCGCGTCCTCATCATCGCATTGGTCAGCTGGCTCATCACCAGAACATCGTCTTGGTTGTAGACCCGGATCGCGGTCTTGGTCAGGCCGACGCCGGGGCGGGACTGGCTGAGGCGTTTGCTCAGCAGTTCGGTTTCCATCCGCAGCGTGTCGCCGGGATAGACCGGCCTCAGCCAGCGGATCTCGTCGAGGCCGGGCGAGCCGAGGCTGGCCCGGCCGGCGCCGCGCATGTGATCGACCATCATCCGCATCGCCATGGCGCAGGTGTGCCAGCCGCTCGCGGAAATGCGCCCGAAATGGGTCTGTGCGGCGGCCTCGTCGTCAAGATGAAAGGGCTGGGGATCGTATTGTCCGGCGAATTCGAGCACTTCCTCGCGCGTCACCTCATAGCGGCCGAAGCTCGCTTTCGTGCCGATTTCGAGGTCTTCGAAATAGATCATTGCCCCAGACTTACCTTCGCAAACAGCGTGTAACCCCATGGGTGGCGGCCATAGGCGGCGTCAAGCGCGGCGGGCTTGGCATAGGCGTTGACCGAACCACCGAGCGCCAGTTCGAACGGTCCGAGGGCCATGCGGCGGGCGTAGCCGGCCTGGCACTTGGAGACGCGGAACTTCACGTCGTGAAGCGGATTTGCATGGTTCGGGAAGAGCTCGTCATTGGCGACGTTCTCTATGCGCCCGAAGACGGTGTTGCGCTCGTCGATGTCCCAGTTGGCCTCGGCCAGCCAGGCGGTCAGCGTCTCGCCCGGCACGCGCTGCTTGGCGGAGAAGGCGGCCATCGCCGAGAGACCGCGCTCATCGGCATAATGCGCGGAAGCGGTGAAGCGGTTCTCGTCCTCGCCGGGGTGGGTCGCTTCAGGCTGCTTGAGCTCGCCATAGCTCGCCTGCAGCGCCCAGTTGGGCGAGGGGTTGAGCGTTGCGCGGACTGACCAGCTGTCAAGCTTGGGGGTCTCGATATTCCAGCGGTGCTCGTCCGGCTCGGCGCCGCGGAAGGCGCTGGCCTCGATCTGGACCAGCTTGCCGGCATAGCCTGCGGTGACCACGCCATAGGTGATGTGGGTCGAATCGAACCAATGGTGCGTGATCGGCGGCTCCGGATTATACTTCGCCGAACCGCGATGCATGAAGGCCGAGGGGCCGAGCGCCGGCTCGCCGACGGGGCCGCCATAGAGGAACAGGCTGCCGCTGCCGACATTCACGTCGACCCGCGCGGCGAGTTCCATGAACAGGTCGTGCGGATGCTGCCGGTCAACCAGCGGCAGGCCGCCCGCCGTCTCGCCGGTAGCGAAGAGGTTGGGATAGCCCGCCGCGTCCATCGCGGGTTCGAGGCTGAGCATCGACTTGAGCTGGATCCGGCCCCAGCTTGTTTCACGCTCGGCCCCCAGCATCAGCATCGAGGTGGCATAGGCCTTGTCGTCGCCGCGCGGGCCGCTGTGGTCGGTGTACTGGAGCGAAACCGCGCCATGGGCCATCAGCATCCACTCACCGGTCATGAAGTGCAGACCCTGCATCCCGCCTTTCAGCGCTGGCAGGCGCGCGGTGCCGGAGCCTTCGCCCGGCCGGTCATCTGGCGCGGCGGTTGCTTCTTCGGACTCGGGCATGTCCATCCCGGGCATGTTCATGCCGGAGTGGTCGTGCTCTTGCGCGAAGGCGGGGGAAGCGAAGGCGAAAGCCAGTGCTGGCAGCAGGAAGGATCTCATCCTGCCCATATCGG
>CANJSX010000069.1 GCA_947477055.1 Sphingomonadaceae bacterium
CCCGGAGAAGCGCGCGAAGATATGGTGAGGAGTTGAGTCAGCCCGCCAACTTCTAAAACCATCGTCATCCTGAACTTGTTTCAGGACCCATTTCTCCGCCGACGCCGTGGTTTGCAAGACGAGAGGGGCCCCGGGGGGGGTGCGCAATAAACGCGCGAACCGAGTCATCTGGCCCGATGGGTCCTGAAACAAGTTCAGGATGACTATGAAGGTTGGGTAGGTCCTTGGTAAACGCATGGCCCCCACCCCCGCTTGCAATCGGCGGCGCAAACCTTATCGGCGGGCCATGATCGCCCGCCCTTCCTCACCATCCAGCGCTCGCCTGCCGGGAATCGAAGCCTTACGCGGGATCGTGGCGATCTGCGTGGTGTTGCTGCACTTGCAGGCGACCTTCCAGGACCACCCCGCCTTCTTCGCCAAGGGCTATCTCGGCGTCGATTTCTTCCTGATGCTGAGCGGCTTTTTCATGGCCCGGACCCAGGAGGGCCGCTTCGCCGATCTGGCCGGTTCCGCCCGCTTCATCGCCGCGCGCTACCGGCGGCTGTGGCTGGTGATGGCGGTGGGCGCGGCAATCGGAGCCCCGACGCTGTACCTGCGCTCGGACGGCCTGTTGCACTTCCTTTCGCTGGCGGTACCGAACCTGTTCCTGCTGCCGGTCAGCTTTGAATATGAATCCTATCCGCTCAACATCCCGGCCTGGACGATTTTCTACGAGCTGGTCGCCAACGCGCTCCACGCCCTCCTGCTGTGGCGCCTGCGCCGCACCGGCCTGCTGGTGGTGGCCGCGCTGCTGCTTCCGGTGATGGTCTGGACCGGGCTGCACTGCGGCTCACTCGACGTCGGCGCGCGGCCGGAGCATTTCCTGCTCGGCCTGCCGCGCACGCTGTTCGCTTATGTGCTGGGAATGCTGCTGGGCCGCTGGCGCGGCCAAGTCCCAGCACCCCTGCCCGCCTCCCTTGCCCTCGCATTGGCGGTCACCCTGCTGCCCGCTTTCAGCGTGGCGAGCTGGCTGCTTGGCCTTACCAGCTGGAGCTGGGACCTCGCCTTCGTCACCCTCGCCTGCCCGGCGATGATCCTTA
Organism: Sphingomonadaceae bacterium; assembly: GCA_947477055.1. GTDB lineage: Bacteria > Pseudomonadota > Alphaproteobacteria > Sphingomonadales > Sphingomonadaceae > Novosphingobium. The sequence goes on from CANJSX010000069.1 coordinate 1,080, forward strand.
GCGCACTGGCCTATTCCGGCCCGGCCCGCCTCGCAGCCTGGCTCGGGATTCTGTCCTTTCCGCTGTTTGCCGTGCATATGCCGGTGGTGCAGGCCTGCTCCCGCATTTTCGGGTTCGACTCGCTGGTTGCCGGAGTGCTGGCACTGCTGGTCGGAATTCTGGTGGCGATGGGCTGGAAGCAGGTCTCACAAGGATTTCGAACGCCTTCCACCGCAATGTGATTTTCCATCTTGCCATCACATTGCGATGTGATACGACCGCGTCATGTCTACGAACCTCATCGAAAAAGTCCGCCTGCTCGTCAGCGATGGCGGCATCACCCGGGCCGGCCTCGCCCGCGCCGCCGGCCTCCACGCCAACACCCTGCGCGATTGCACCGAGGCGGAGTGGAACCCCACCGCCGAGACCCTCGGCAAGCTCGAACGATTCCTTATGGCGAATGACGAACGCCCGGTGCTCGTGCCGATCGAGGAGATCATCGAGGAAGCCCGCAACGGCCGGATGTACATCCTGGTCGACGACGAGGATCGCGAGAACGAGGGCGACCTGATCATATCCGCACAAATGGCGACCCCCGGTGCGATCAACTTCATGGCCACCCATGGCCGCGGACTGATTTGCCTCGCGCTTTCGGGCGAGCGGGTCGACCAGCTCGGGCTCGGGCTGATGAGCCGCCACAACGGCACCCGCCACGAAACCGCCTTCACCGTCTCGATCGAGGCCCGCGAAGGCGTCACCACCGGCATCTCCGCTGCCGACCGCGCGCGCACCGTCTCGGTCGCGATCGACGGGACCAAGGGCAAGGACGATCTCGTCACCCCCGGCCACATCTTCCCGCTGCGCGCCCGCGACGGCGGGGTGCTGGTCCGCACCGGGCATACCGAGGCAGCGGTCGATATCTCGCGCCTCGCCGGCCTCAATCCCTCGGGAGTGATCTGCGAGATCATGAGCGACGACGGCACCATGGCCCGGCTCGACGACCTCATCTCCTTCGCCCGGCTCCACGACCTCAAGCTCGGTACGATCCGCGACCTGATCGCCTATCGCCGCAAGCACGACCGCATGGTCGAGCGCCGCGCCGAGATCGACTTCACCAGCCGCTGGGGCGGCGACTGGAAGGCCGTGACCTTCTACAACAAAGCCACCGGCGACGAGACCGTGGCGCTGGTCAAGGGCAAGCCCTCGCCCGCAAAGCCCACACTGGTGCGGATGCACACACTCTCGCTGTTCGCCGACATCTTCGGCGAGGAAAGCACCCGCTCCAACCTGCTGAGCGGGGCGATGGAAGCGATCGCGGCGGAAGGCACCGGGGTGATCGTGGTGATCAACCGCCCGATCAACCGGATGATGACCAAGACGCTGGAGATCAAGAGCCAGATCCGCGCCGGCGACATGTCGGCGATCGAGGAGCTGCGCGACTATGGCGTGGGCGCGCAGATCCTCGCGGAACTGGGCGTGCATGATATGGTGCTGCTCACCAACACCCACCACACGCTGATCGCGCTAGAGGGTTACGGCCTGTCCATCGTGGGTGAGCAGAAGATTTCCTGACCAGTTTCGGAGTACCCCATGGCCAAATTCCTCATCGTCGAAGCGCGCTTTTACGATCATCTCAACGACATGCTGATCGCCGGCGCCAAGGCGGCGTTCAAGGCGGCTGGGCACAAGGCCGAGGTCATCACTGTGCCCGGCGCGCTGGAGATTCCGGGCGCGATTTCGCTGGCGGAAGGCTCAGGCGCGTATGACGGCTTCGTCGCGATCGGCGTGGTGATCCGGGGCGAGACCTATCACTTCGAGATCGTCGCCGGCGAAAGCGCGCGCGGGATCATGGCGCTGACCATGGACGGCATCCCGATCGGCAACGGCATCCTCACGGTCGAGAACGAGGAGCAGGCGCTGGTCCGCGCCGATCCGCAGCAGAAGGACAAGGGCGGCGAAGCGGCACAGGCCGCGATCGCGCTGCTCGCGCTCAAGGAGAAGTTCGCATGAGCCATCCCGCGATTGCCGGTATCCCGCTCGTACTGGGCGGCAATGTCTTCGGCTGGAACGTCAAGGACGACCTCGCGCTCGCCGTGCTCGATGCCTTCTACGAGGAGGGCGGGCGGATGATCGACACCGCGCAGGGCTATTCGGAATGGGTGCCGGGGCACGTCGGCGGCGAATCCGAGGCCGAACTCGGAAAGTGGCTGGAAAGTCGGGGGGTGCGCGCCGAGCTGCGGATCGGCACCAAGGTCAATATCTGGGGCAAGCCCGGACTGCTCGCCCCGGCCCATGTCGCGGCCGAACTCGACAAGTCGCTGGACCGTCTGCGGACCGATTACATCGATCTCTACTACGCCCACCGCGACGAGCCTGAGACCCCGCAGGACGAAATGGCGGCCGGCTTCGCCGCGCTGGTTTCCAGCGGCAAGGCCAGGGAACTGGGCGCCTCGAACTACACGCTGGAGCGCTTCGCCTCGGCCTGCGATGCGGCGTCGCGGATCGGCGTTCCGGGCTACACGGTGCTGCAGAACGAATATAATCTGGTCGAGCGTGGGCAGTATGAAGGCGCGCTGCAGGATTACTGCGTGGCGAACGATGTCGCCTCGCTGCCCTATTACGGCCTCGCCGCCGGCTTCCTCACCGGAAAATACCGCAACGCCGCCGATCTCGAAGGCCGCCTGCGCGGTTCGTCGGTGGCGCGTTACATGGAGCCGGGCCAGCCGGTGCTGGCGGCGATGGATGCGGTTGCGGCGGAAACCGGGGCGAGCCTCGCCCAGATCGCGCTGGCCTGGGTCATGGCCCAGCCGGGCGTCGCCGCGCCAATCGCCAGCGCGACCAGCCCCGAACAGGTCCGCGAACTCTGCGGCGCGGCGAAGCTGGCGCTAAGCGCGGACCAGCTGGCGCGGCTCACCGCAGCGCTCTGAGCCTCACCAAACCTTCACACGCTGTTCCGGCGCAAGATACAGCTTGTCGCCCGGCTTGACCCCGAAGGCGGTGTACCAGGCATCAAGGTTGCGCACGGTCAGCGCGCGATATTGGCCCGGCGCGTGGCCGTCGGTGACGATCAACCCGCGCAGGGTTTCGTCGCGCATCTTGGTCGCCCAGGACTGGCCGAAGGCAATGAAGAAGCGCTGGTCGCCCGAGAATCCGTCGATCACCGGGGCTTCCTTGCCCCCCAGTGAGGCGCGATAGGCATCATAGGCGGCGGCGAGACCGGCAACATCGGCGATGTTCTCCGGAAGGGTCAACTTGCCGTTGACGTGCAGCCCGGGGAACGGCGAGTAGCTGTCAAACTGCGCGGCCAGTGCCGTGCCGGCCTCACCGAATTTGGCGAGATCCTGCGGGGTCCACCAGTTGCGCATCTTGCCGGTGGAATCGAAGGCCGCGCCGCTGCTGTCAAAGCTGTGGCTGATCTCATGCCCGATGACTGCGCCGATCGCGCCATAGTTGAACGCTGGATCGGCCGTGGGATCGACGAACGGGCGCTGCAGAATCGCGGCGGGGAAGTTCAGCCCGTTTTGCACCGGTAGATTAACCGCATTGACCAGCTGCGCGTTCATCCACCATTCGCGCCGATCGAGCGGCTTGCCGATCTTGGCGAGCTGCCGGGCATAGATGAACTTCGCCGCCGCCAGCTTGTTGCCATAGGCATCGTCGGGATTGACCGTCAGCCCGGTGTAGTCCTTCCAGGTTTCGGGATAGCCGACCCCGACCTCGAGCGTCTTGACCTTGGCCAGGGCCTCCTGCTTTGTCGCGGGCGCCATCCAGGCCAGCGCCTCGATCCGCTTGGCGAAGGCCACCTTGATATCATCGACCATGTGCTGGATTTCGGCCTTGGCCGAGGCCGGGAAGTACTTCTCCACATAGAGCTTGCCGAGCGCATCGCCGAGCCAGGCGTTGACCGCATTGAGCGCGCGCTTCTCGCGCGGGCGCAGGGCCTTGGTGCCGTTCAGCTTCTCGCCGAAGAAGGCGAAACGATCCGCGTCGAGCTTGCTTGGCAGCACTTCGGCATTGGCGTTGATCTGGTGGAACAGCAGCCAGTCGCGCCAGTTGTCGAGCGGTTCGCTGGCGACCAGCTTGGACAGGCCGGTGATCGCATCGGCGTGATAGGCGGCGAACTTCTGCTGCTGGCCGAGCTGGGCGGCGGCGAAGAAGGCATCCCAGTCCATCCCGGGGGCCTTGGCGGCAAAGTCTGCGCGGCTCCATTCGGTGGCGTTCTGCTCAAAATTCGCGCTGCGCTCACGCGTTACATGCGACCGGGCGATCTTCATCTCGAGATCGAAGATCCGCTGCGCGCGCACTTCAGGCCAGGTGATGCCGGCATCGGTCAGCAGCTTGGCGATATAGGCGCGGTATTCGCTGCGCAGCCCGGTCATCTTGGGATCGGCCGAGAGATAGAATTCGCGATCGGGCATGCCGAGCCCGCCCTGCAGGATGTAAGGCATCACCTCGCCCCCGGCGAGCGACTGGGTGACGAACACGCCGAACAGGTTCTCGGTAGTGAAATCGGTGTAGTTGAGCGGATCGACATCGGCGCGCATCTGCGCGCCAAGCACGGTGGAAAGCTGCTTCACGTCGGCAATCGCCCCGAAGCGCGCCATCTCGGAATTGAGCGGGGCCAGGCCCATCGCGTCGATCTTCTTCGTATCCACAAAAGCGTTGTAGAAATCGCGGATCTTGCCTTCGTCGGTATCGCCGGCGGCGGTTGACTTGGTGATTCCGGTCATCAACTCGTCGAGCTGCTTCTCGGTCGTCTGATCGGCGATGAGGTGGCTGCCGATGTAGGAGCGATCCGCCGGGATCTCTGCGGTCTTCTGCCAGCCACCGTTGGCGTAGGCATAGAAATCGTCGCCGGGCTTCGCTGATGTATCCATCGCGGCCTTGTCGATGCCCAGCCCTGTGCCCTGTACGACTTCGGTCCCGGCCATCTTGCAGGCGACCGGCCCGAGCGTGGCGGTGGCGGTGCCCAACAGCAGGGCAGCGATAATTGTCTTGTTGCGTGCGGCGATGCGCATGGCGTCCAGTCCCTTTAAAGCGAGCGCTGGCCCCCACGACCGCGCCGGTTACATAAGAAACCGCTTAGACGCCCTGCGCGCTCGGGCCAACCGCTGTTCGTCGAACTGCCGCTACCGCCGGTCGATTGGCACCGCGCAGCACAGTCATGAAAGGCTGCCCCGCCGCACCGCCTGAATTCATTCGGCTTTCCAGCAGGCCGACTCCCGCCTAGGCTAGGCCTTTGGTTACCGGAGGAGGGCCTGGTGATCGTATTTGTTGTCGTCGTTGCTGCGTTGATCGGCTGGATTGTAGCCGGTGGTGAAGTCTGGGGCGCCATGATCGGCGGGTTGTTCGGCTGGCCGTTCGGCGCCTGGCTGCGCACCGAAATCCGCACCGAGATCAGGCGCGGCGTAGCGGCGGCGCTGGAGCAGCTGCATTACCAGCCGCGAGAATACGAAGCACCGGTGCCCGCCGCACCGGCAGCGCCCGCTCCGCCTATGGAAACTGCGGCGCCAGTGCCGGTGGAAGCAAGCTGGGGCCGCCCGCGCGAGTGGGGCCTGAGCATCAAGAAGCGCTTCAAGTAAGCCTTCCGCACCCGGCCGGCCCGATCGGGCGCCGGCCGGGTGTGATCCTTGTGCTGCTCGTGGAGGAAAAGGCCGCATCCCGCCTTGCCCTGCCGCCCTCGCGAAGGCATAGGCGCTGGCGATTCCCCAGCGTTCAGCCCGAAAGGCCCGCCCGATGAAGGTCCGCGTTTACGTCAGCCTCAAGAACGGGGTGCTCGACCCGCAGGGCCGCGCGATCCACCATGCGATCGAGGGGCTCGGTATCCACGGGGTCAAGGATGTCCGCGCCGGCAAGATGCTCGAGCTGGAAGTCGACGATACGGTTAGTGACGCCGCGCTTGAAGAGATGGCCAACAAGCTGCTCGCCAACATGGTGATCGAGAATTACCGGATCGAGAGGCTAGACTCGTCGGAGATTCGGGCATGAGCTTCCGCTCCGCCGTGATCACCTTCCCCGGCTCGAATTGCGACCGGGACATGGCCGATGCGCTGGAGAAGGTTTCGGGCAATGCCCCCTTCCGGGTGTGGCACGGCGATGCCGAGCTGCCCTCCGGCCTAGACTTCATCGCCCTGCCCGGCGGTTTTTCCTATGGCGACTATCTGCGCTCAGGCGCGATGGCGGCGCGCAGCCCGATCATGCAGGCCGTAATCGCGGCAGCAAACGCGGGCGTGCCGGTGCTGGGCGTGTGCAACGGCTTCCAGGTGCTGACCGAAAGCGGCCTGCTGCCCGGCGCGCTGATGCGCAATGCGGGCATCCGCTTCGTCTGCCGCGAAGTGGCGCTGACCGTGGCGAATTCGCAGTCGCTGTTCACAGGTGGCTACAGCCAGGGCCAGCGGATCGTCATTCCCGTGGCCCATCACGACGGCAACTACTTCGCCGACGACGCCACGCTTGACCGGCTTGAGGGCGGAGGCCGCGTGGCCTTCCGCTATGCCGAGCAGGTCAACGGCTCGGCCCGCGACATCGCCGGGATCCTCAACGAGGCAGGCAATGTGCTGGGCATGATGCCGCATCCCGAACGGATGATCGAGGCGGCACACGGCGGAATGGACGGGCGGGCGCTGTTTGAAAGGGTAGTGAAGGGTCTGGTCGGGGCTTAAATCGAACCCGAGGGCTAGCCCCGGGCGTAGCTGACGGTGTTAAACAGCTGCCCGGCCTCAACCGCACCCATCGGCCGGCCGAAGTAGAAGCCCTGGATCTTGTTGCAGCCCAGCTCGCGAACCGTAGCGAGTTCGGCCTCGTTTTCGACACCCTCGGCGGTGGTGGTCATCTCCAGGCTTTCGGCCATGGCGCTCACGCTTGGTCACGTACCAAACATCATGCGCCCGTCGTTTCCTCTCGACGAACTTCTTTAGCGTCGCCCAAATCAGCTTGCCAGAGTATGGCTTTCCATTCGGCGAGACCTGCCCCGACAGGTTGAGATTTTCTGCAATCTGCTTGTCTGACCAGCCCAAAGATCGAAGTCGGAGAAGGTCCTCAAGACGCTTCTCACGACCCGCATTTAGGTGAACCTGAGATGCCATTTTAGTCCGTATAACGATATGAAATACAACGTCTAACTCAGTCCAATCATCTATAAATCTGAATCTACTCGACTGTAACCGATTTCGCGAGATTGCGCGGCTGGTCGACATCGGTGCCCTTCACGCAGGCGACGTGATAGGCCAGCAGCTGCACCGGCACGGCATAGACCAGCGGTGCGATCAGCGGGTGGACCTTGGGCATCTCGATCGTGGCCAGGCAGCCCTCGCCGGCCTCGTCCAGCCCTTCCCGGTCGGAGATCAGCACGATCTTGCCGCCGCGCGCCCGCACTTCCTGCATGTTGGACACGGTCTTCTCGAACAGCGGCCCGGACGGGGCGAGGACGATCACCGGCACTGCCTCGTCGATCAGCGCGATCGGGCCATGCTTCATCTCGCCCGAAGCATAACCTTCTGCATGTATATAGCTGATTTCTTTGAGTTTTAATGCACCTTCCAGCGCCAGCGGATAATCCGGGCCGCGACCCAGATAGAGCACGACGCGGGCTGGGGCGATGAGATGCGCCATGGCGGCGATCTCGTCGTCATGGGCCAATGCGGCGTTGAGGCTGGCCGGCGCCTCGAGCAGATGGCGGACCACCTCGGCCTCCTCGGCCCGGTCCATCCGCCCGCGCTTGACCGCCATATAGGCTGCGAGCGCGGCCAGCACCGCCAGCTGGCACGAGAAGGCCTTGGTCGAGGCCACCCCGATCTCCGGTCCGGCATGGGTCGGCAGCAGCAGATCGGCCTCACGCGCCATCGAGCTGGTCGGAACGTTGACGACCACGGCGATGGTCTGGCCATGCGCCTTGCAGTGGCGCAGCGCCGCGAGGGTGTCCGCCGTCTCGCCCGATTGCGAGATGAAGATCGCCAGCCCGCCCGGCTCGAGCACCGGATCGCGGTAGCGGAACTCGCTCGCCACATCGATATCGACCGGCAGGCGCGCGAATTGCTCGAACCAGTATTTCGCCACCATCCCGGCGTAGTAGCTGGTGCCGCAGGCGACGATGGTGACGCGGTTGATCTGCGAGAGGTCGAAATCGAAGGCCGGCAGCGCCACGCTCTGGTCGAGCTGGCGGATGTAGCTGTGCAGGGTCTGTGCGACGACGGTCGGCTGCTCGAAGATCTCCTTCTGCATGAAGTGGCGGTAATTGCCTTTCTCGATCGCCGCAGCGGAGGCGCCGGAAGTCGTAACTTCGCGCTCTACTGGATTGTTATTCTTGTCGAAAATTCGTGACCCGTCGCGCGTCACCACCACCCAATCGCCCTCATCGAGATAGCAGATCTGCTGGGTCAGCGGCGCCAGTGCAAGCGCGTCGGAACCGAGATAGGTCTCCCCCTCCCCATAGCCCACCACCAGCGGCGAGCCGAGCCGTGCGCCGATCAGCATGTCGGGATACTGGCGGAAGGCAATGGCCAGCGCGAAGGCCCCGCGCAGCTGCGGCAGCGCCTGCATCACCGCTTCCTCTGGCGTCGCCCCGCCCTCGACCAGTTCAGAGACGAGATGCGCGACCACTTCGGTATCGGTTTCGCTCTCGAACGTCCGCCCGCGCGCGGTCAGCGCCTCGCGCAGCTGGCGGAAGTTCTCGATGATGCCGTTATGGACCAGCGCCAGCGCGTCGGTGGCATGGGGATGGGCATTGGCTGCGGTCGGTGCGCCGTGGGTCGCCCAGCGGGTATGGGCGATGCCGACCTGGCCAGGTGCCGGATCACGCGCCAGTTCGCGCACCAGATTGTCAAGCTTGCCCGGCGCACGCCGACGGATCAGCTGGCCGCCATGCAAGGTGCAGACCCCGGCCGAATCATAGCCGCGATATTCCATCCGCCGCAGGCCCTCGACCAGACGGTCCGCCACCTCTTCCTTGCCGACGATGCCGATAATGCCGCACATCAGTTCTTGCTTTCGTTAAAGGGTATAGGGAACCCGGATACCGGGCATAGCTGCCGGAAAATCCTTGGTATTTCGTGTAATCAGGATCGCTCCGTTCACTTGCGCCGTAGCCAGAATATAGGCGTCCATAAGCTTCATGGGCGACCTGTAGCGAATATCCGCAGCCGCAGCCGCGATCCGCGCGTCAATCTCGACCACTTCAAAAGACGCAATCACCTGCCGCAAGGTGTCGCGTCGTTCGAGTGATTCGCCTGCAAGGATTTCCGTCCAGACCACGCGGCTGATCCGGTGCTTCTTGTATCGCGATAGCTCTGCGATAGCCTTGGGGCTATCGTTCAGCCAATCGATCAGGATGTTGGTATCGAAGAACGGGTCGGACATGGATCAGATATCTTCGTATGGCCTGCGATCTTCGCGCATGGCCCGCTGATATTCGACAGCGTCGCCAATATCTGTCCGGTGCTTCCAAAGCCCGGCGCCACGGGCGATCCAGTCCTGATTGTCTGAGTTGTGGACCAGATAGAGCTTCACAGCCTCGCGAATCGTCGCTGCGCGTGATCGCTTTTCTTTCGCGGCCAGCACATCGAGCCTTTCAATGTCCTC
>CANJSX010000070.1 GCA_947477055.1 Sphingomonadaceae bacterium
GATTTGACGACATCGCCTTCCTTGACCAGCCACTTGGCGAGCTTGCCTTCCTCCATGGTCGGCGAGAGCGCGGGCATCTTCAGTTCGACGGCCATCAGTAGCTCCCCACCAGTACGTCGGTGTAAAGCTCGGTCATCTCCGGCTCGGGCGCGCTTTCAGCAAAGTCGGCCGCTTCGGTAATGGCGGCACGGATCTGCCGGTCGATGTCCTTCAATCTGTCCTCGCTGGTTCCGCGCGCGAGCAATTCCGCCTTCGCGCTTTCGATGGGATCGTGGTTCTCGCGCATTTCCTGCACTTCCTCACGGCTGCGATACTTGGCCGGGTCAGACATGGAATGGCCGCGATAGCGATAGGTCTTGAGCTCCATCAGCACCGGCCCACGACCGGCGCGAACATGGGCGAGCGCGATCTCGGTGGCCTTGCGCACCTCGAGCACGTCCATGCCGTTGACGCTCATCCCCGGAATCCGGAAGGCAGTGCCACGGCGGTGGAAATGGGTCTCGGCGCTGCCCCGGGTCACTGCGGTGCCCATGGCGTAGCCGTTGTTCTCGACCACGAAGATCATCGGCAGCTGCCACAGCGCCGCCATGTTGAAGCTTTCGTAGACCTGGCCCTGGTTGGCCGCGCCGTCGCCGAAATAGGCGAGGCAGACGCCGCCGTCCTCGTTGTATTTATGCGCGAAGGCCAGCCCCGCGCCAAGCGGCACCTGCGCGCCGACGATGCCGTGGCCGCCGTAAAATTTGTGCTCGATGCTGAACATGTGCATCGAGCCGCCCTTGCCCTTGGAGATACCGGCGGCACGCCCGGTCAGCTCGGCCATGATCAGCTTGGGATCGATCCCGTAGGCGAGCATGTGGCCATGGTCGCGATAGCCGGTGATGACGCTGTCGCGATCGCCATCCAGCGCCGAAAGCATGCCGACGGCGACCGCTTCCTGGCCGATGTAGAGGTGGCAGAAGCCGCCGATCAACCCGAGCCCGTAAAGCTGCCCGGCCCGCTCTTCGAAACGACGGATCAGCAGCATCTGTTCGTAGAACTTGAGCAGTTCCTCGTCGCTCGCCGCAAAGCGCGGATCGGCGTCTTGCGTCGCCTGCAGGCTGCGGAGCTCGAATTCCTCATCGACCAGAACGCCGGCCTTACCCTTGCTGGCAGGTGTTTTCTTCGTGGCGGCTTTAGCCAAGGTGGATTCCCCTGATACGCGATAGTCAGGATCGCCTATAGGGCCATGCCAGCGGATGGGAAACAGCGACATACGTATTTTATGATGCCTGCGTGCAATATTCACGCTCCCGCAGGCAGCTCAGCGCTTGAGCATCAGCACCATCTCGTCCGGATGGACGACGTTGAGATTATTGCGCAGCAATTCGCCGGTGAGGTCCGGATCGGTATGGCGCGGATCGAGCAGGGCAACGCGGTTCTGCAGTTCATCGCGCTGGGACTGGAGCTGCTTCACCTCGCCCCGGCGCTGTTCGAGCATGCGCTGGTTCTCACTCCAGGCGAGCAGTCCGCTCGGCCCGGCAATGGCAACCGCGGCGAGCACCAGCAGGCACACCAGCGCGACGCCTTGCGTCACGCTTTCCTTGGCCAGCCGGGGGTCCCCACGATGTCTGCGCATGCCCGCTTAGAATCACGTTTGATTCCGCCAATCAAGCTCTAAAATCGGCGCGGATCGATTTCGCGATGAAATGGCGCGCCCGGGAGGACTCGAACCTCCGACCCCAAGCTTAGAAGGCTCGTGCTCTATCCGGCTGAGCTACGGGCGCGCGCGGTGTTTCCCATAGGGCGGACTTGCACCGCGCGCAAACCCGGTTACCATCTCGCGGCATGGACCAGCAGCTCAACCGCATCGAAGGCAGTGCCGGCGCGCGCCGCCATTTCCGTTATTTCGACTATGTCATGGCGGCCTTTGTCGCGATCCTGCTGCTCTCGAACCTGATCGGCGCGGCCAAGCCGGCCTCGGTGATGGGGGTGACCTTCGGCGCGGGCATATTGTTCTTCCCGATCAGCTATGTGCTGGGCGACGTGCTGACCGAGGTCTACGGCTATGCCAACGCCCGCCGCTGCGTCTGGGCGGGGTTCGTCGCGCTGGCGTTCATGGCCTTCATGAGCTGGGTGGTGGTGCAGCTGCCCGCGGCCGAGGGCTGGGAAGGTCAGGCGGCATATGAATCGGTGTTCGGCAGCACCTGGCGGATCGTCGCCGCTTCCATGGCCGCCTTCTGGGCCGGCGAATTCGTCAACAGCTTCGTGCTCGCCAAGCTGAAGATTGCCACGCAGGGCCGATATTTGTGGATCCGGACGATCGGCTCGACCATTTTCGGTCAGGGGATCGACAGTCTGATCTTCTATCCGTTGGCATTTTATGGCGTGTGGAGCAGCCAGCAGCTGATCAGCGTGATGGTCGTCAACTGGTTCTTCAAGGTGGTTTGGGAGATCGTGCTGACGCCGGTCACCTATGCGGTGGTCGGCTGGCTGAAGCACCGCGAGGGGGTCGATGTGTATGACACCGACACCGAATTCTCCCCCTTCGCCAAGGCGGAGTCGGCCTGACTCCGCCCGGCGACGGGGAGGTTCAGTTCGCGATCAGGCCGACCGCGAGGTAGACCGGGATGAGGATTCCGGCGCCGAGCAGAGTGGCGACAACCACGCCGATGCGCACCATGGTGACATCGACGTTGAAATAGTCGGCCAGCCCCAAGCATACGCCCATGAACTTGGCCCGACCCTTGTCGAGGTGGAAGCCACCGCGCGAAGTCAGCTGCGAGCCATTGTTGTCGAACGAGGTCATGCGATCACTCCCACATAGAGGGCCGGTGCGGCATGGGCCGTGCCGGGGATGGAAACGGTGCCGCTGATCAGCACCAGCGAAAGGGCAAGGGCGGAAAATCCGGCCATGAACTGGCTGGAAAGGTTAGCGAAGGTCTTCATGGGCAAACTCCCTGTTCGGTGAATGGTTCCTCGCGGATCATCCGCGAATGAACAGGAGTTTGCATGGGGCGTGCCAAATTCGAAAAACGGCGGAATTTCGTCAATTTTACAAATTTCGACGATACTTTCGATTCGATGAATACCGAGAGTTGGGAATTTTCACCACTAGTTGGAGGCGCAAATTCCCATGGCGCGTAGCAGCGCCCCCCTCTATCGCTGCACGGGCCAATGCTCGACCGCGTGACCCTTGCCCATTTCCGCAATCACCCCGACACCCGGCTTGACGGGGCGGTGCGGTTCAACCTGCTGATCGGCGAGAACGGCGCGGGCAAGACCAACGTGCTCGAGGCGATTTCCCTGCTCGCCCCCGGTAAGGGGCTGCGCCGCGCCGCGCTGACCGACATGGCGCTGGAGGGCGGCCCGGGCGGCTTTGCGGTCAGCGCCGCGCTGGCGCAGGTGGCGGGCGAGCCGGTCCAGATCGGCACCGCCACCCTGCCTGGCCGGCCCGGCCGCCGCATCGTTCAGGTCAACAGCGCCGAATGCCCGGCCGTGGCGCTGGGCGAATGGCTGGCGATTGGATGGTTGACCCCGGCGATGGACCGGCTGTTCAGCGACACCCCCGGCGCCCGGCGACGCTTTCTCGACCGGTTGGTGCTGGCGCGCGAACCGGGCCATGCCCGCAACGCCGCCCGTGCCGAAACCGCGCTGCGCGAGCGCAACCGGCTGCTGTCGTCCGAGAGCGAACCCGACCCGGCCTGGCTCGATGCGATCGAGGGACAGCTGGCCGAAGCCGGGGCCGAGGTCTCCGCCGCCCGCGGGCGGATGGTAGCGAGCTTGTCCGAGGCGCTCGCGGTGCTTCCCGAGGCGCCCTTCGCCCGCCCGCTGCTCGCCTATCTTCCCGGGGGGCCTTCGGAACGCGAGGCCCTCACCGCCGCAATGGCCGAAAGCCGCCGCCGCGACCGCGCCGCCCAGCGCAGCCTCATCGGCCCGCATCGCGACGAACTCGGCGTGACCATGGTGGGCAAGGGCCAACCGGCGAGCGAATGTTCCACCGGCGAGCAGAAGGCGATGCTGATCGCCATCACCCTCGCCCATGCCGGACTGCTCGACGGTGAACGGCCGCAAGTGCTGCTGCTCGACGAAGTCGCCGCCCACCTCGATCCGCTGCGGCGCGAAGCCTTGTTCGAACGGCTGGCTTCCGGCCGCGCGCAGGTCTGGATGACCGGTACCGAACGCGCGCCCTTTTCGGCATTGGGTCCTGATACGGCCATCTGGCGGGTAGCGGGCGGCGAAGCGGAACGGCTCGGCTGATCAGTCTTTGTCAGGCACGCTCGCGAGGTCCGCGAGCCAGGCCTGTGCCAGTCCGTCGGACGGCGCCCGCCAGTCCCCGCGCGGGCTGAGGCTGCCGCCGGAGGAGACCTTCGGCCCGTTGGGAATGGCGCTGCGCTTGAACTGGCTGGTGGCAAAGAAGCGGGTGACGAAGCTTTCCAGCCAGCGCCGGATCGTCGCGAGATCATAGGCCTGCTTGCGCGCTTCCGGAAAACCGTCGGGCCAGCGCCCGGCCGCGGCATCGCGCCAGGCGTGCCAGGCGAGGAACGCGGTCTTGCTTGGCGCCTGGGCCTGACGCAGCGTGTAGTAGAGGAAGAAATCGGCCAGCGCATAAGGCCCGATTATCTCTTCGGTGCTCTGGATCGCGCCGCTGGCGTCTGCCGGCACCAGTTCCGGCGAAATTTCGGTTTCGAGAATGCTGGCCAGCACCTCGCAGGTCGGGGCATCGAACTGGCCGCTCTGCACGCACCAGCGGATCAAGTACTGGATCAGCGTCTTGGGCACGCCGCAATTGACTGCGTAATGGCTCATGTGGTCGCCCACGCCATAGGTGCACCAGCCCAGCGCCAGCTCGGAAAGATCGCCGGTGCCGACGACGAAGCCGTGGTTGTGGTTGGCGAGGCGGAACAGATAGTCGGTCCTAAGGCCGGCCTGCACATTCTCGAAGGTGATATCGTAGACCGGCTCGCCGTGCTCGAAGGGATGGTCGATATCGGCCAGCATCTGCCGCGCGGCGGGGCGGATGTCGATCTCTTCGGCGGTCACGCCCATCGCCTTCATCAGCGTCCAGGCGTTGGCCTTGGTCCCCTCGCTGGTGGCGAAACCGGGCATGGTATAGGCGAGGATCGTGTCGCGCGGGCGACCGAGCAGATCGCAGGCGCGCGCAGCTACGATCAGCGCGTGGGTGGAATCAAGTCCGCCGGAAATGCCGATCACCAGATGCTTGGCGCGGGTCGCCTCGAACCGGCGGACCAGCCCGTCGACCTGGATATTGAACGCCTCATAGCAATCCTGCGCCAGCCGCTCGGGCCGGTTCGGTACATAGGGAAAGCGCCGCAGCGGACGCTTGAGCCCGGCATCGCCCTGCTTGAGCGCGACGCTGAAGGGAACGCGGCGGAACTGCCGCTCAGGGTGTCCGGCGGCGGCGGCGGCATCGTTGAAGGTGCCGGTGCGCATCCGTTCGCTCACCAGCCGGCGCAGATCGACATCGGCAAGGGTCAGCAGCGGCTCGCGGCTGAAGCGGGCCGAGCGGGCCAGCTCCTCGCCAAGTTCGAGGATCGAGCCCTGGCCGTCCCAGGCCATGTCGGTGGTGCTCTCCCCGGCCCCGGCTGCACTGTAGAGATAGGCCGCCATGCAGCGCGAGGATTGCGCGGCGCAGAGCGTCAGCCGCTCGTCCGCCTTGCCGACGGTGATGTTGGAAGCCGAGAGATTGACCAGCACCGTCGCCCCGGCCAGCGCGCCGGTGGTCGAAGGAGGGGTCGGTGCCCACAGGTCTTCGCAGATTTCGACGTGGAAGGTGAAATCGGCGAGATTGTCGGCGCTGAACAGCAGGTCGGTGCCGAAGGGGGCGGTAAGCGAACCGATCGCGATCGTCTCGCCGGCAATGCCGACCCCGCTCGCGAACCAGCGCTTTTCGTAATATTCGCGGTAGTTCGGCAGGAAGCTCTTGGGCACGACGCCCAGCACCCGCCCGGCCGAGATCGCCACCGCGCAATTGTAGAGCCGGCCATTGCGGGCCAGCGGCGCACCGACCACGAAACTGGCCTTCCACGCGGTGCTGCGGGCCACCAGCGCTTCGATTGCCTTGACGCAGCCATCGATCAGCGCCTGCTGGGTGTGCAGGTCGTCGATCGCATAGCCGCTGATCGAAAGCTCGGGAAAGGCGACCAGATCCGCGCCTTCCGCCTCGGCCGCATCCATCCGCTCGGCAATCGCCGCCGCATTCGCGGCAGGGTCTGCCACGGCGACAAGCGGCATCGCTACGGCAAGGCGCGCCATGCCATGGCGGTGGATCGAGGTGAAAGGCAGGTCGCTGGTCATCGGGCGGCTTGTGGCAGAATTTCCTCAACAATTCGCAGCGCACGATAGGCGTGCCCGCAAGAAAGCGCTAGTCCCAGGGGTGCGGACTAGCGGGGCAGGCTCTCCAGCCAGGGCTCGACGGCGGAAAAATGGCCATCCCAGCCCGGCGCCCGGAAGCCCTGCATCGCTGCCAGCTGCCGATCGCGCTCCAGCGACTGTCCGAGAAAGGAAAGGATCGCCCGCTCCCAACCAGCCCCGTCATTGGGATCGAGATAAAGCGGGATATCGCCCGCGATCTCGCGAAACACCGGCAGGTCGCTGGCGATGACCGGCGCTCCCAACTGTAGCGCCTCGGCCACCGGCAGGCCGAAGCCTTCGGCGAAGGAGGGCATCAGCAGCGCCCGCGCGCCGACAATGAACCGCGCCATGTCCTCGTCGGTGCAATCGTTCATCTCGCGCACATGCCGCCGCAGCAGGGGTGAACGATCGAGCAAGGCATGCGCATGTTCGGCTTCCCAGCCGCGCTGGCCGATCACCAGCAGGCGCGGCGTTTCCTCGCCCAGTCGTTCGGCGAGATGCAGCCAGAGGTTGAGCAGCAGGATGTGGTTCTTGCGGCCCTCGATCGTGCCAACAGTGACGAAATAGGGGCGGTCCATCCTGACCGGCGTCACGACATCGGGGATCGGATAGCCGCTGATCCAGGCCGACACGGTGGGCGGCATGGGCCTGCCTTCCGCCGCCGCGAAGTCGGCCAGCTCGCCCAGGGTGGAGTGCGAATTGCCGATGATCCCGGCCGCGCTGTCGAGCACATTGCGCATCCGCTGGCGGTGGCGCTCATCCTCCCCCTCCCGGCAGAATTCAGGATGGCTGACCGGGATCAGATCGTGGATCAGATAGACCGCGCGAACCCGTCGTCGGCGCACCCAGCGCATCAGCACCGGATCGTCGAGCCCGGTGTGGCCGATGTTGAGGTAGATCTTTCCGGCGCAATCGCCATTGCCGCGGCCGGACAGCAGGATACGCGGCGCCGTCCGGATGAGGCCGGCACGGAAGCCCGCGCCTCCTTCCAGCAGCAGCTGTGTCAGCCGGTCGGTCTGCCGGGGCGAGAGGATGCGCAGGAAATTGCCCTTGTGTACCACGGCCTGCGCGCGCGTGCCGAAATGCTCGAGATAGGCCAGGCACACCCGGTCGATCCCGGTCGGCAGGCGACCAGTCCACACCCGCCAGATCAGGCGGCTGACATCGATCAGATACTTTCGCTCAACCATTCTGGCCGGAGGCCTGTTTCCTTCGGGTAATTAGGAACTTCTCATTCATGCCACAGTCAAAATCCGCATCCTATTTCCAGCATCGCAAGGGGTAAATTCGTGCAATACCTGACGGCTCTCCCATGCGAGGAGGAATGCAGCGACAGGCTATGAAATTCAAGGTCCGAATGCGGACGAGATTTGGTGGGGACCGGGTTTAAGATGATTCAATCAACCAGGAAGATGCGTTCGGCTTAATCATGCAGCAACGGCTAATCCTTGCCGCCTTCGTGCTCTCACTGCTCGGCAACGTGGCCCTTATGGCCACGGACCTGACCTGGTGGTGCCTGCCGGCCGCGCTGCTTGGCTGGTATGTTGCCGATCTGAGTTCCGGCTTGGTCCACATGTATATGGACTATCGTCCCTGCCCGCCGGGCGGACGGCTCAATGAGCTGTTCTTCTACCAGGGGTCCCGCGAAAGCCCCGAATATCTCGCGCTGTTTGCCGAACGGATGGCGCCGCTCAACGCGTTTGAGCGCGTCGTCTATGATTTCAAGAACCACCACCCCCGCCCCAATGCGCTGGGGCGGCGCTCGGTCTGGCGGCTGATCGGATCGACGGTGACCGTCGCCGCGCTGCCGGTATCGCTGCTGCTCAATCTGGCGGGGCTAACCGTCGGCCTGCCGGGCTGGTTCATCGGCTATTTCACCGCCTTTCTGATCGGCGGCGGCTTCGCCCAGTATTTCCACGGGTCGCTGCATCGCGAGCATAATCCCTGGATCATCAGCGCCCTGCGCCGAGTCGGCCTGCTGATGAAGCCAGAGGCGCATCAGATTCATCACGATACGCTCAGGCGCGATTTTTCGACCAATTGCGGCTGGTCAAACCCGCTGGTGAACCAACTCTTCCTGGCGCTGCGCCGGAACGGCTATCTGGAAGATGCCGGGCTCGTCCCCGGCGCCTGAGCAGCGAGGTGCAGGTCGCGGAGCGGCGCATCATCGGCCAGAAACCGCTCGACACTGCCCCGGACCAGGATCTGGATCGCGGTTTCGCTGGCCAGCCCGCCGCGCACCAGACACTTGGCGTGCAGGGTCTTCTTGAAGGCCGCGTAGAGGTCGCGATCCGGCGTTTCGGGCTTGCTCCAGAAGCGGTCGAGCCCGCCCTGATGCGTCACGCCCGGCACGTCGTAAACCGCATCGCCGAGCACCACGACCGGGATGCCCACTTCCAGCCCGAGCGTGCCCGAGGTGCTGTTGATGCAGACCATGCCCTGGGCCGATTCCGACAGGGCCTGAAGATCGCCGCCGTCGACATGGAACACCCGGCCGGCAACCCCGTGGTGGCGCGCCCGGCGCTTCAGCCATCTGCGCCAGTTGAGATAGCCCGAATCGAGCGGGTGCTCCTTCACCAGCAGCACGGCATCGTCCGGCGCATAGGCGGCGAAGCTGCCCAGCACATATTCCGCACCCTGCCGCATCGAGGAAAAAGGCGAGTGTGAGCGGATCTGATAGTCCCCGGTCAGTTGCAGCGGAAACAGGAAATACTTGGTTCCCTGGATCGCCGGGAGGACTTTCTCGGCCTGCCGCGCCGAGGCCTGCGCCCGACCCAGCCGCAGCAGCCAGCCGATCCCGTCGAGAATGATCGAGCCCTGCCGGTGCGAGCGGTAGAACGGGAAGCGCAGCTTGCCGGTTACGACGTGATGATAGTGCCAGTAGCTGTCACGCGCGCGGCGGCTGAACTGGGCGGTGATCGGAGGCAATTTGGGGATCGGCGGCAGCCCCTGCGCTTCGGCGAGGATCACTTCCGGATCGCGCACCAGGCTCGAATGGCCGTTCACACCGTCGCGCTCAAGCGTCATCCAGTCGGGACGGATATAGCCTTCCTCGAACACATGGATGTGGACGCCGCGCAGCTGCGCCAGTCGCACGGCGACCTGATGGACCGGCCGGCAATCGCCAAACAGGACCACGTCGGTCACCTCATGACGCTGCACGAAGCCATCGAAATAGAGCGGCCAGCCGCGCATGGTACCGCGATAGTCGGTCGTGCCCAGGCCCCGCCAGTCATAGCGGTCTCCGCCCGAGAGGTTGATGCGATGCACCGGAAAGCCGAGCCGCGTCAGTTCACTTCCGAGCAGGCGGAAGAACGGACCCGGCGACCCTTGCAGGAAAAGGAACGTGCGGCGCTTTGCGACCATGGCCTCCTACCTTCCTTTTCCGCTTAACTTCTGCAGCATCAGGTTCAACCGCCCTTGCGCCTCGCGGAGCCTCACGAGCGGTGAAATGACCCGCGCCTCGCCCGCAACCATCCGCTCGACCAGCACTTCGGCCGGGCACGGCAGCCGTGTCACCGGATCGAGGTAGCGCGGGTAAAGCAGAAGAGTCGCCGCGACTAGCTCATCGAGTGTCCGCTGGCGCCCGCGCCGGTCCGGCACCAGGCCAAGATCGCGGGTCAGCCCCCAGCCGGCGAAGAAAGGCACGCCATGCGTCACCACCTCCCGGCCGCGCATCAGCGCTTCGAAGCCTGCCAGCGAGGTCAGCACATGCAGCGTGTCGACGCTGTCGAGCAACGCGGTGATCGGGGATTTGCGGTCGATCTCGCTGGCGTATTGCAGCGCCTCGGCGTCGGGGACGTGGCCCTTGCGGTGCCCGGCTTCGACATCCGGGTGCGGCTTGTAGATGATCCAGGCGTCAGCTTCGTCCGCGCGGGCGCGGCGCAGCAACTCGAGATTGCC
>CANJSX010000071.1 GCA_947477055.1 Sphingomonadaceae bacterium
CCACGAAGGCCTCGGTGTTTTCGCTATGCTCGAGCAGCACCGTTTCGGTGATCTCCAGCTCGAGCCGGTGCGGTGAAAGCTTGGCATCGCGCAGAGCAGTAAGGATGCCGAGCGCCGCGCCGGGTGCCCGGATTTGCAGCGGGGAAAGATTGACGGCGATGGTGATGTCCTCGGGCCACTGCGCCGCAGCCTTGGCGGCCTGCGCGGTGATCCAGTTGCCCAGCGTGATGATCGCGCCGGTTTCTTCGGCGACCGGGATGAATTCGTCGGGGCGCAGTTCGCCCTTTTCCGGGTGGAACCAGCGCACCAGTGCCTCGAACGCCCGGATCCGTCCGGTTTCGAGATCGACGATCGGCTGGAAGAAGATCGAAAGCTCGTCACGCTGGAGCGCCAGGCGCAGCTCGGCCTCGATCTCCTTGCGGCGCACCAGATTGCGGGTCATCGAGGGATCGAAGAACGAGGCCTGGTTCCGGCCGTTGACCTTGGCATGGTAGAGCGCGAGGTCTGCGCCCTGCATGACTGATTCCAGATCCTTGCCATCGTCCGGCAGGATCGCAATTCCGATCGAGGTGGCGATATCGAGGCGCAGGTCATCAAAGCGCATCGGCCGGGTGACATGCTCGAGCATCTTGGCCGCGAGAACTTCTACCTCGTGCCGGTCCGTTGCCTCGCCGGCAACGACGAATTCGTCGCCGCCGAAGCGGGCGATGGTCGCGCTTTCCGGCATCAGCGCCTTGAGCCGCTTGGCCACCTCGGCCAGCAGCTTGTCACCCACCTGATGGCCGAGCGTGTCGTTGACTTCCTTGAACCGGTCGAGATCGAGCCAGAACAGCGCCATCTTCTGGTCGGGGCCCAGGCGCATCAGGCGCTCGACCAGATGGTGGTTGAGGCCAGCGCGGTTGAGCAAGCCGGTAACAACGTCGGTGCGTGCGAGGTGCTGCATCTTTTCGGCCAGGCGCTGGCTGGTTTCGGCCGCCATGATCGAGCTGCGCAGCGTCCGGAACACCTGCATGGTGATGGCCATCATCGCCGGGATCAGCAGGATGACTGCCAGCAACAGCGCCAGCAGCGCAGGTTCGCGGCGCGTCGCCAGCACGGCGATGAGCGGGATCAGCGAGAGCAGCAGCTGGCCGATGGCAATCATCGGCCGCCCCGCATTGCGCGCGGCAATGCCGGTGGCATAACCCACGGTATTGGCGACCAGCAGCAGCTGGACTTGCGGCGGCGCATTCAGATGCACGGTCAGTGCCGCGCTCACGCCCAACAGGAAGGAGTAGGTGAAGGCGCCGAATTCATAGACACGCTCGAGCACCCTTGTGTCGCGATTGGCCAGGCGCGGCAGGGCCAGGGCCAGTACGACGCGCGAGAAAGCAATCGCGCTCAGTAGCGCGCAGGCGATCGTGATCGTTTCATTGCGGGCAAGGAATGCCGCGATGGCGCTGGTCAGGATGCCGTTGGCGGCGCCGATCGCAAGGCTGATGGGCTGGGCATACAAGGACTCAACCAGGATCTTGCGGACCCTGTCGTCAATCGCACTGGTGCGAAACAGCACCCGCTTCATTGACCCTAAACTCTTGATCTTCGTACTCCCATTCGCTCCCTTCTGCCCTAGCGATCAGGTATCACCGAATGGTTAACGGGCCGGTTACGATCTTTCCATACGGCCCGTCACAGTCAGCGGTGTTTTCCACGCCTGTGCGCCACGGCGCCGGCCATGCGCCGGTCGAGCGCGCGGCAGATGTCGAGCCAGTATTCGTACTGCGGCCGATCCCCGGCAAAGAAGGCCTGTTCGGCATTTTCCTTCGCCCACGAGGCAGCCGCGAGGCCGTGTTGGGCAAAATGCTTGAGCGTGGCGCGCAGCAGTGCATCGCGACCCAGTCGGCTTCCGTTGTCATTGACCGCGTCGCGCCAGACCGGGCGCATCAGCGCACGGGCAAGCACGGCACCTTCGCCGGTGCGGGCGGCGGCAAAACGGATCGTCATTGTTTTTATCGCTCCGGATGTTCTCGTGACCCGCTCCAACCATAAGCAGACAGCCGCTAAGCCTTTGTGTGAGGACAAGGTTAATTTCCCATAAAGCGCGATATCAGGTGGTTGGCTGAGTGATCCACTTGCCCGAATTCTGGTATTCCGGGCGAATGCCGGACGCATCGGGGAGGTTTTGCCCGCGGTAGATGGCATCTCCGCCGCGCTGCTGCTGTTCGGACGAATAGGCCGGTGCGGACCGGGAAGGAGCGGCCGGCGTTCCGGCAGGTTGTGCGGTTTTCAGCCCGGCCTCGAAGGCGCGCTCGACTTCGAACGGATCGAGGAAGTGGTCGGCGGCGGCATCGGCGGCAGCATTGCGGGCATGGGGCACCGGCAACGGCTCGCCGCCCAGATAGGCAAAACGGAACGCGCCGGGCTGCCCCGCCGCCCCGCCGAACTTGTAGAAGCGGTGCGCGCCGATCGTGCCGATATGCGTCAGGCGGTCCGACCAGCCGGGATGGACTGCGATGGTATGATAATGCGTCGCCAGACCTACCGGTGTGTAGACATAGCCCGACAGCGCCGTCTGGGCGACGGATCTGGCCCGGTCCCAGAACAGCCGGGCCGGTTTGCGCGCCAGCGAACCGTCGCAGGTGAAGCTGAACTGGCAACCGGTGCTGCGCTCCGATCCCTGATAGACCACCCCGCACACCGTGTTGGGATAGGCCGGATGCGCGACCCGGTTCAGCACCACCTGTGCCACCGCGCGCTGCCCGGCATCGGGCTCGCTCGCGGCCTCGTAATAGATTGCTGCGGTCAGGCATTCGAGCGCGCGGCTGCGATCCACGCCGCTGTTGTCGACCATCAGCGAGCGTGCCGCCGGTCCGGCCAGCGGATCAAGCATCGCGCCGTCGTCCGCGTCGGAATGAACGCCGTCGCCGAGCCTGCCGGGGGCGAGGTAATATTCGTCGTCATTGGCGAGGTAGTAGAAAGCAGAACCGGGAAAGCTGTCGCTCGGCTTCTCGAAGGGCATTGGATCGAGCAGGCGCAGGCGCCCACCCGCCGGGGCGATGTCGAACGCGTTCCAGTCTCCCGGGGCCGCGATCGCCGGGACCGCCACGGCGGCCAGCAGCACCAATGCGTGCCGCCCGCGATGCGATCGCCGTACCCGCTGGCCCACAGTCGCCAGTTTGGCGCGCGCAAACCGCGCGGCAAAATCGCGCGGGCGTGGCTCACGGAGCAGTCCACTGGGCAGGGCGGCGAATGTGGACACGGCTGGCTTTGGTCCTCCTTGGAATGACGCGCTGGGCGCGTAGCCCTTCACACTGTCCCGCGCAGCCGCGCATTTCGCGCCGTTCCGCCGTGGGACGCCGCTTCGCGATAGCGTTAACGGGTTAAGATTTGCCCCGCTTGCCCAGCCTCCGGACGCCGTGTAGAGGCGCGGTCACGTCATAGGTTGTCCGGTGCGAGCCGGACCTAAGAGGGAAGCGGTTGAAACTGCCGCGCTGCCCCCGCAACTGTGAACGGGGAGCGAACCCCTCATGCCACTGGCCACAAGCCGGGAAGGCGGGGCAAGCAATGATCCGGGAGCCAGGAGACCTGCCCATGACGGTCGTTCCGCAGCCG
Organism: Sphingomonadaceae bacterium; assembly: GCA_947477055.1. Lineage (GTDB taxonomy): Bacteria > Pseudomonadota > Alphaproteobacteria > Sphingomonadales > Sphingomonadaceae > Novosphingobium. The sequence continues at coordinate 3,592 of CANJSX010000071.1, forward strand.
GGCGGGGTGTACCGGATGTAAGCAGGCACCCGCAATTTCGCGCGGGTGGCCCCGCCATGAACGGCGTTCGTTCATGACGGGAGTATTGTGTGTGAAGTATCTGTTTTTGCTTGGTTGTTCTTTTGTTTTTGCGGCGCCTGCGCTGGCGCAGACCTGCGATGAAACGGTGGAAGACTGCGGCGACGTCGCTGGTAATATCCGAGACGATCTGATCACGGTTGTCGCCACTGGCAGCGGTATGCGGGTGACCGCGACCGGCCAGTCGGTCAGTGTCATCGCCGCCGATGAAATCGAAGCAATCCAGGGTCCTGGCCTGACCCGGGTGCTTGAACGCCTGCCCGGCGTGACCCTCACCCGCAACGGCGGTCTTGGCGGGTTAACCGGTGTGCGGGTGCGCGGGGCCGAGGCCGAGCAGCTGCTGGTGCTGATCGATGGCGTGCGGGTGGCCGATGTCTCGGCTCCCGGCGGCGGCTATGATTTCGGCAATCTGCTGAGCGGCGGGATCGCCAAGATCGAACTGCTGCGTGGATCGAACTCGGTGGTCTGGGGCAGTGAGGCGATGGGCGGGGTGCTGGCGCTGACCAGCCGTGAAACCGACGGGATCGAAGCCTCGGCCGAATACGGTGCGCATGACAGTTTCGACGGCAGCGCCAGTGCCGGTCTGAGCGGCAATGGCTATGTCGTGACGCTGGGCGGCGGCTATTCGCGCAGTGACGGCATTTCGCAGGCGGCGGTCGGCACCGAAGCGGACGGCTATCGCCAGTGGAGCATCGGGGGCCGGGCGCGCGCGGATATTGCGGCCAATCTCGCCGCCACGCTGACCGCGCGCTATGCCGACAGCCGGCTCAATATCGACGGCTTTCCCGCACCCACTTACAGCTTCGCGGATACGCCTGAATTCCAGACCACCCGCGAGCTTTCGAGCCGCGCGGGGCTGCGCTGGTCGGGCGATAACCTGACGCTCGATGGTGGCTATGCGATCTCGGATACCCGCCGCAGCTACTTCGATCCGACCTTCGGCAGTGCCGCCAATTACGCCACATTTGGCCGCAACGAGCGCGCCGAACTGACCGGCCAGTGGCGGCTTCCGGCGCAGTTGACGCTCGACTTCGGGGCGGACAGCCAGTGGTCGCGCTTCTCGACGCTGTATGATCCCGAAGTGAAGGCCCGCCTCTCCAGCGGGCATGCGCTGCTTGGCTGGCAGAGCGAAGGCCTCGTGCTCGCAGCGGGTGCCCGGACCGACGATCATTCGCGCTTTGGGACGCACTGGACCTTCGGGGCCAATGGCAATCTAGATCTTGGCGAAGGGTGGCGCATCCGGGCCAGCTATGGCGAAGGCTTCAAGGCGCCGACGCTGTTCCAACTGCTCTCGAACTGCGGCAACGCCGCGCTCCGCCCCGAACGCTCGAAGAGCTATGACGCCGGCATCGAACATGGCGACCGCAACGGCCCGCTGCACTTCGCGCTCACAGCCTTCCGGCGCGATAGCCGCGATCTGATTGGTTACGACAGCTGCTATCTGGTCTCGACCGGGATCTGCACAAATCGCCCCTATGGCACCTATGACAATGTCGGCAGTGCCCGGGCCGAGGGGGTCGAGTTTGAGGCCGATACCCGGCCGAGCGACCGGTGGACCGTCCACGCCGCCTATAGCTACGTCAAGGCGACCAACCGCCTGACCGGCCGGAACCTGTCCCGCCGCCCGCGCCATGCGCTGAGCGCTTCGGCCGACTGGCGCAGCCCACTCCATGACCTCACCCTCGGGGCGGACCTGCGGCTGGTCAGCGACAGCTTCGACAATGCCTTCGCCGCGCGCCCGCTCGACGGGTTTGCGGTGTTGACGCTGCGTGCAGAGCTGCCCGTGAGCAAGTCATTCACGCTCTACGGCCGGGTCGAGAATGTCACCGATGCTCAGTACCAGACGGTCGCCGGGTACAACGCCATGGCGCGCGCGACCTATGTCGGCGTGAGGGCACGCTATTGAAGCGGGCGGGGCTCTTCGGCCTGCTGGCCCTCGCCGCCTGCGCCCCGGCGCAGCGGGGGGAGGCCCCGCGCGGAGGCCCCGCGATCGTGAGCCTAAACCCCTGTACTGATGCGATTCTGGCAGAAGTTGCCGCGCCCGGGCAGCTGCGGGCAATCTCGCATCACAGCCAGGATGCCGCTGCCAGTTCGATGGATCTCGCGGCGGCACAGGCATTTCCGGCGGCGGGCGGTAGCGTCGAGGAGGTGGCCGCGCTGTATCCTGACGTGGTCGTCACCGGTACCTTCACTCCGCCAGCCACGCTCGATGCCTTTGCCCGACTTGGTATCCGGGTCGAACAAGTCGGCATCGCCGGGACGGTGGCCGAAAGCCAGGCGCAGGTGCGCCGCCTTGCCGCGCTGGCCGGACAGCCGGCGCGGGGCGAGGCGCTGGTCGGGCGGATCGAGGCGGCGTTGGTTGCTGCCACGCCGCCCGATGCTGGCAGGCCGTCCGCGATCGTCTGGCAGTCCGGCGGAATGGTACCGGGCGAAGGCACGCTGATCGCCGACCTGCTGCGGCGGACCGGCTTTGGCAACGCCGCCGCCGCACGTGGCCTGCGGCAGGCCGACCTGCTCCCGCTGGAGGCGATGCTCGCCGATCCGCCGCGCCTGATCCTCGCCGCCGGCAATCCCTCGTCGGGCGAAGACCGCATGCTGTCGCACCCTGCACTGGCACGGCTGACCTCGACCCGGACCGAGCGGCTCGATCCGTCGCTGCTGTGGTGCGGCGGGCCAACGATCATCCGCGCCGCTAACCGGCTGGCGCAGGTACGGAAGGCGGTGCGATGACCCGCCTCGTCGCCCTGTTGCTCGCCGCGCTTGCGCTAGCGTTCCCGCTCTCGCTGCTGGCGGGTAGGGTGTGGATCGATCCGTTCGATCCGCAAGTGACCAACGCGGCGCTGATCCTTGGCGAGCTGCGCCTGCCGCGCGCGGTGCTGGCGGTGATTGTCGGCGCGGGGCTGGGCACGGCCGGGGCGGCGATGCAGGGCTACCTGCGCAATCCGCTGGCTGACCCAGGCCTGTTCGGGATCGCCCCTGCGGCAGCGCTAGGCGCGGTACTGAGCCTGTTTCTCGGGCTGACGGCACCGCTCGCACTGCCGCTGTTCGCGCTGATCGGGGCTGCCGGGGCGATGGCGCTGCTGGGGCTGGTCGCCGGGCGGCATGGCTCGGTGCTGCTGTTCACACTGGCGGGGATGATGATCGCCAGCCTCGCCGGAGCGCTGATGAGCCTCGCCATTTCGCTCTCGCCCACGCCCTTCGCGATGAGCGAGATCGTCACCTGGCTGATGGGCGCGCTGTCGGACCGGAGCTGGCGCGAAGTGTGGATCGCCGCGCCGCTGACCCTTGCCGGGATCGCCTGCCTGATGGCGACCGGGCGCGATCTCGATGCGCTGACGTTGGGGGAATCCGCCGCCCGTTCGCTCGGCATGGAACCGCGCCGCCTGCAGGCGCTGGTGGTCGTTGGCGTCGGACTGACGGTCGGTGCGAGCGTGGCGGTGGCCGGGATCATCGGCTTCGTCGGGCTGATGGTACCGCATTTCGTCCGGCCCTTCACCGACCGGCGGCCCTCCTCGCTGTTGCTGCCGAGCGCATTGGCCGGGGCATTGCTACTGCTGATCGCCGATTGCCTGTGCCGGATCGCTCCGGGCGCGGCGGAATTGCGGCTGGGGATCGCGCTCAGCCTGCTCGGCGCGCCGTTCTTCCTACAGCTCCTGCTGCGCTTGCGGAGGGAGCTGGTGTGATGCTGGCCGCCAGCGATCTCGAATTAACCGGACGGCTCCACGGCATAACTGCCGAGCTACGCCCGGGTGAACTGACTGCGATCTGCGGCCCCAACGGCGCCGGAAAATCGAGCTTGCTGGCCTGCCTTGCCGGGCTGATCGCACCTGATCAGGGCGAGGCGACTCTGGAAGCCCGACCAGTCAATGCCATCCCGGCGCGGGAGCGAGCCAGGGCGATCGGCTATCTGCCGCAGGTACACGAAGCTGCATGGGACATCAGCGTCGAGACGCTGGTCGCCCTCGGCCGCCTGCCGCATGCCGACGCGGACTGCGCAGCGATCGAGGCTGCGATTACGCGCATGGACCTCACCGCACTGCGCCACCGCCCGCTCTCGTGCCTCTCCGGCGGCGAGACGGCGCGGGCGCATCTGGCGCGGGTGCTGGCGGGGACGCCTCGCTGGATCCTCGCCGACGAACCGCTTGCCAACCTCGATCTTGGCCACGCCGCCGCCTTGCTCACCACCCTGAAAGCGCTGACGCGTGAGGGGGCAGGGGTGGTGGTGGTGCTGCATGATCTCGCCAGCGCGATGAACCATGCCGACCGGGTGCTGGTGCTGGCAGAGGGCAGGCTCAACGCCGACGGGGCACCTGAGCAGGCGTTGCGGGATGACAACATCGCCCGGTGCTGGGGCGTGCAAATGCGCTGGCTGGGCGAGCCGGGGCGGCGGGCGCTGGCTCCAGCCGGATAACCGGAAGATCAGACCGGATCGGTGCAAGCAGCGCTTGCCAGCATCCCTGCGCGGCATAGGCTATGAGTTTACAAAGCTCTGAGTCGGCGGGGGAACCGATGGTCAAGCAGCAAGCAGAGGCGCCGGTAAGCGCAGCAGAAGCGCATCGCCAGCCGATCAACATCGTGCTGTTCTCCGACGGCACCGGCAACAGCTCGCGCAGCGCCGAGAAGACCAATGTCTGGCGGCTCTACGAGGCGCTCGACCTTGGCTATCCGGCGCTGAACGGCACCGACGTCCAGGTCGCCTATTATAACGACGGCGTTGGCACCGAATCCGTCCGGTTTCTCGCGCTGGCCGGCGGCGTCTTCGGCTTTGGCCTCGCCCGCAACATCCGCGATATCTACAAATTCCTGTGCCGTAACTACCGCGACGGTGACAGGATCTACGCCTTCGGCTTCAGCCGGGGCGCCTATACGATTCGGCTGCTGGTGGCGCTGGTCACGACCATGGGGCTGGTGAAATACACCCAGAACGAGGGCGAGCTCGATCTTGCCGCGCGCGACATGTGGCGCGAGTTCCGGCGCGGCTTCCATGCCAACAAAGTCTTTGCCGACCTGCTGGTCGCGCTCAATCGCTGGGCGGTGCGCTGCGTGATCCGGGTCAAGCGGCTAGATGCCCTATGCCAGCAGGGTGCCGCTCAAACGCCCCAGCTTCCTGTGCGAATGGCTGCAGCACACGCGTGACAAATGGGTCGGCTGGTGGACGGGCAAGTTTCCGATTCGCGAGGCAAAGGAATACGGGCCCGAGATCGAATTCCGCGGCGTGTGGGATACGGTCGCGGCCTATGGCGGCCCGATCGTGGAACTGACCCGGGCGATCGATGAGTGGATCTGGCCGCTGACCATGTCGGACTATCGGCTGACCGATAAGGTCAAGGTCGCGCGCCATGCGCTGGCGATTGACGACAAGCGCGACAGCTTCACCCCGCTGCTGTGGGATGAGGTACACGAAAAGGAGAAGGTCGAAGCGCAGGAAGGCGGGGTGTGGGATCGCCGCAAGTCGCGCCTGCGGCAGGTCTGGTTCTCGGGTATGCACTCCGACGTGGGCGGCGGCTATCCCGACGATTCGCTGGCCTATGCCTCGCTCTACTGGATGCTCGAACAGGCGGAGGATGCCGGCCTGCAATTCCTCAAGATCTTCCGCGACAAGATCAAGGACTTCCGCAACGTCTACGGCACGATCCACAATTCGCGGGGCGGGGCGGGGGTCTCCTATCGTTACCAGCCGCGCTTCATCAATGCGTGGATCAATCGCCCGGGCGACAAGGTGCTGGAGGCGACGCAGACCCTGCGCGACTCGACCATCGACCATGGCCGCTACCGACACCGGGGACTGCTGGAATATCCGATCCTGCTCCACAAGGGCGTCGAGGAACGCCTTCAGGTTGCAACCGACGGTTATGGCCCGAACAACCTCCCGGCGCTGTATGAAGTCGATGACGGCAAGCACGGCATTTCGGCGGGCAAGGCGCTGCTGGTGGAGAACGGCAGCCGAAACCACCGTAATCTCGAAGCCTGCCTGCTGACGCTGGGTGACCGGATCAAGCTGCGGCGCTTCTGGTATTTCTGCAGCTTCTGGTTTGCTCTCGCGCTGTTCCTCAAGCCGTGGTGGCCGCAGTTCCCGGTGCTGAGCCATTTCGTGAGCACAGTCGACGTGCGGATCAACACGGGTCTGTTCGAGGATGCGGCCAACGCCTTCCTGCCATCGATGGCCAGGACCTGGACCGATACGATCTTCTCCGACCCGCTCGGCTCGGGCATCGCGATTGCAGGGCTGCTGATCACCAATGCGCTGGGCAGCGCGCAGGAAGGTGCCATGGCCGATACAGCCGGCAAGCTGTGGCGCGAGCGGCTGACCAACATCGCCAACCCGGCGGAGGTTCCGGCGACTGGCGATGCCGCCGGCCTGTTCGGCTGGCTACGCCGCAAGTCGCAGGGGCTGCTGGGCTCCATCCGCAGCCATTTACCCGGCGCTGCAGCTGCGGCAAAGCCGGCGTCGAGCGTTATCTCCCCGCCGCATGTCGGTGCGGTCG
>CANJSX010000072.1 GCA_947477055.1 Sphingomonadaceae bacterium
CACTACCCCGCGAAAGCGCAGGCCGGTCCGCATTTCGTCATCGAGCATCGCCTGGTGCAGCCGGTTGAGGCAATCGGCCTTGGTGGTCGGCCCCTGGCGGGTGTGGATCACCAGCCGGACCCGATCATCCCCCGCCGTCCCGGCCATCGCCGCAGCCAGCGTAGCGACATCGTTGCGATAGCAGCCGACATAGAGCCGCAGGCCGGCTTGCGGCCAAGCCGCCAGCATGTGCGACACGGTTACCGCGATCACCTGCGCCTCTTGCCAGGCCGGAATGAACACCGCGATCTCCCCGCTGAGCGGCGCACCGGCCGTTCCCGCCGCCAGCCGGCCGGTGCGTGCCCGCCCGGTCAGCTTCAGCCAGAACCAGGCAAGATCCACCGCCAGCTCATCGACCAGCCCCAGCACGAACCAGAAGGCCGCGAAGAGCAGCAGTTCGTGCTCGATGTGCTGCAGGCTGACAAACAGCTGCGCAACAACCGGTTCCGGCCCCCACGTCACGCCCCAGACCTGCCTCTCTTCGAATGGCTCTTGAAGGGTGAGCCTATGCAGCCAGGCGAGAGGTGGCAATGCAACTTCGCCTTGCAAGCCTTGGAAATCGTGTCCGAAGTCGAGCGAGTTGGGCATCCGGTTACGGCTCGAAGAGCGCCGATTTCGCTTGCGCTGGCCTGTCACAGGGTGAATCTGGCCCGGCAATGGGCATCCACAAACACCTCGCTTCCCGCATCGCGCAGGCGCTGCGCCTGGCCTTTGGCGGTGAGGCCGGGGCGGGTCTGTTGTTGCTGTCGGTCGCGCTACTGGCGATGGGAATCGCCAATTCGCCGCTGGCCGGGACGTGGCATCACCTGCTGCACGCCCCGCTCGGCTGGAGCCCGGTGGCCAAGCTCGACAGCCTCCACCTGTGGATCAACGACGGGCTGATGGCGGTGTTCTTCTTCGTCGTCGGGCTGGAGATCAAGCGCGAGGTGCTGGACGGCGAACTTGCGACCCCGGCACAGCGACGCCTGCCGGTCCTCGCCGCGATTGCCGGGATGGTGCTTCCAGCGCTGGTCTATCTCGTGGCGGTGCGCGGCGATCCGGCCCTAGCCGCCGGCTGGGCGATTCCTGCGGCGACTGACATCGCCTTCGCGGTCGGCGTGCTTGCGCTGATCGGCAAGCGCGCGCCCCCTTCGCTGCGGCTGTTGCTGCTGACCGTCGCGATTGTCGACGATCTCGGCGCTGTGGCGGTGATCGCGCTGTTCTACACCGCATCGATCAAGCTCGCCTGGCTGGCGCTGGCGGCGACGGTGCTGGCCGCGATGGCGGGGATGAACCGCGCCGGGGTGACGCGCGGGTTGCCCTATGTGCTGCTCGCCGCGGCGCTGTGGTACGCGGTGCTGCATTCCGGCGTTCACGCAACCGTCGCCGGAGTGGCCGCGGCAATGACCGTGCCGCTGAAGGTCGACCGGGGCGGCGAAAGCCTGCTGCTGCGGATGGAACACGCGCTGGTGCCGTGGAATGCCTATCTGATCGTGCCGCTGTTCGGCCTTGCCAATGCCGGGGTTGCGCTGGCGGGTTCGCCGAACCTGACTCTGCCTCTGGCGGTCGGACTCGGCCTGTTTCTAGGCAAGCAGCTAGGGATCTTCGGCGCGATCTTCCTAGCGGACCGCAGCGGCTTCGCTCCGCGCCCCGCAGGCGCAAGCTGGGTGCAGCTGTGGGGCCTCTCGGTGCTCTGCGGGATCGGCTTCACCATGAGCCTGTTCATCGGCTCGCTCGCCTTCCCCGCCGCCCCCGCGCTGGTCGAACAGGCCAAGCTTGGGGTGATGGCCGGATCTCTCGCCTCCGCCCTGGCCGGCTTCGCCCTGCTGCGCCTGGCAGCGCATCCTCCCCCACCGGGGGAGGGGGACCATCCGTAGCCGAAGGCGAAGGATGGTGGAGGGGCACGCGCGAGTGGTCCCGTCCTCTCGTCGTCAAGGTCAATCGCCTGTGCCCCTCCACCACCTTCGGTGGTCCCCCTCCCCGTGTCGGGGAGGAAGCTACCAGCTGCCGATGTTGGGCATGCTCGCCCAGGGTTCGGCGGGTTCGAGCTTGCCGTCCTGCAGCAGTTCGATCGAGATTCCGTCGGGGCTGCGCACGAAGGCCATATGGCCGTCGCGGGGCGGGCGGTTGATGGTCACGCCGGCGTCCATCAGCTTCTGGCACGTTTCGTAGATATTCTCGACCCGGTAGGCGAGATGGCCGAAATTGCGGCCGCCGTCATAGCCGGCACTGTCGTCCCAGTTGTGGGTCAGCTCGATCTCGGCCACGCCCTCCTCGCCGGGCAGCGCGAGGAAGATCAGGGTAAAGCGGCCCTGCTCGCTGGAGTGGCGCCGGATCTCCTTCAGGCCGATCAGATCGAAGAAGCGGATGGTCGCGTCGGGATCGCTGACGCGGATCATGGTGTGAAGATATTTCGGCATGGCGGACCTCAAGCTGCTTGGATTTGCATCCTAATGGTCCACCTATCGCGCCGCCGTCCAGCCCGTAATGAAAGAGGGCCCGCCCCGGTAAACCGGAGCGGGCCCGCCTCCTGCGCAATTTTCGCCTAGATCAGAAGATCAGTTTCAGCGTGCCGACTACGGCATCGTTGGAGAAGCTGCTGATCGAAGTCCCGTCAACGCCGACGTAGCTGACGCCCAGCGAAAGCTTCGGGGTGATGTTGTAGGTCGCGCCGACCGAGTAGTCGAAGCCGCCATCGTTGACGCCGCTGGTGAGCAGCTTCGGCGAGAGCGCGCCATCGGTGTAGCCGAGGTGCGCCGAGAGCGAGATCGGGGTTTCCGGAACGCCCACGCCGAGATCGGTGTAGACATAGAGGTTGTCGTCACCACCCAGCGAATCCTGCTTCCAGGCATAGGCCACGCCAAGCTTGGCGGTGGCCGGACCGAAGGCCGCAGTTACCGAGGCGTAGGGCTCGAACACGTTTGCATCGCCAACGCTGCCGTTGGGATAGACGTAGTAGAGCAGGCCGACGTCGGCAGTCAGGCCGCCACCGATCGCGCCGGTCCAGCCGCCGTAAACGTCGAGTTCCATGTTGCCATAGACAGCCGAGTCCTCGAGGTTCGAACCCCAGGCGCCGACATAGAAGCCGCTCGAATGGTTGACGTTGATCGTGCCCTGGATCGCCATGTCACCGCCCGAGAGCGAAAGCCCACGGAAGCGATAGTCGGTGGCGAGAACAACGTTGCCGGAAATGGTGAATTCGCTCGGCGGAGCGGTTTCGTCAGCAAGTGCGGGGGTGGCAACCGCAATACCGGTCGAAAGAAGAGTAGCGGTGAGAAGGCCGCGGATGGACGTTAGCATGGTAATCTTCCTTAAAGATTTGATTGTCGCCTCGTTCCACCTGCGCATTCGCTGCGGACCTCGTTATGGGTCCTGTTCCGCGTTTGCGAAAAGACGATTCGCATATTTTCGCTGCACTGCACAAGACAAAAGAGACACAATGTGTCATACAAGTTCCATAGTGCGGACTTTGTGCAACGCACCATTGACCCACGAAGCACAGCTTGAGAAGAGGTACGGCAGCCGCCAGCCAGGCGGCAGAGCCAGCATGACATATTGAAATCGATCCGGAAATTCCTGGGCTCCGAGCCCCCCCCCCTGCCCCCGCCGGAGATCCCCGCAGGTCAGCGGGTCTACGCGGTCGGCGACATCCACGGACGGCTCGATCTGTTCGAGGCGCTGGTCACCGCGATCGAGGACGACGACGCGCAATCGGGCGCAGCGGAGACCACGGTGATTCTCCTCGGTGACCTGGTCGATCGCGGTCCGGACAGCGCCGGGGTGATCGCGGCCGCGCGGCAATGGCAGGCGCGGCGCGAGGTGCGAATCATCGTCGGGAATCACGAGGAGATGTTCCTCGAGGCCTTCGCCAATCAGGATGTGCTGCGCCAGTTCCTGCGCCATGGCGGGCGCGAGACCCTGCTTTCCTATCCGATCGATCCGGCCGCCTATGCCGCCGCCGACCTGCCGGAATTGCAGGCGCTGATGGCCGCAGCGGTGCCGCAGGAAGACCGCGATTATCTTGGCACATTCGAGCGGGGAATCACCATCGGCGATTATTTCTTCACCCATGCCGGAATCGAGCCGGGCATCCCGATCGACAACCAGAGCGCCCGCACCCTGCGCTGGATTCGCGAGCCTTTCCTTAGCCATAAGGGGTATCATGGAGCCATAGTGGTGCATGGCCATTCGATCGCCGAGGAAGTAGAGGTCCGCTCGAACCGGATCGGGATCAACACCGGCGGCTATATCCACGGCGTGCTCACCGCACTGTGCGTGGAGGGCACATCGCAGCGGTTGCTGCAGGCCTGCGATGCCGAAGGTGCGATCTCCATCGTGCGGAGGACGATTGCATGAAGATTGCCATGGTTGGCTCGGGTTATGTCGGACTGGTTTCGGGTGCGTGCTTTGCCGATTTCGGCCATGACGTGGTCTGCATCGACAAGGATCCGGCCAAGATCGAAAGCCTCAATGCCGGGGTGATGCCGATTTTCGAGCCGGGCCTGGCCGAGCTGGTTGCCACCAATGTCCGCGGCGGCCGCCTCTCCTTCACCACCGATCTGGCCGAAGGCATTGCCGGCGCCGGCGCGATCTTCATCGCGGTCGGCACCCCCTCGCGCCGCGGTGACGGGCATGCCGACCTTTCCTTCGTCCACGCCGTAGCGGCCGAAGTGGCGGCCAACCTCAAGACCCCGGCCGTGGTGGTGACCAAGAGCACCGTGCCGGTCGGCACCGGCGACGAGGTCGAGCGGATCATCGCCGAGGCCAATCCGGCGGTGCGCTTCGCGGTTGCCTCCAATCCCGAATTTCTGCGCGAAGGCGCGGCGATCACCGATTTCAAGCGGCCCGACCGGATCGTCATCGGCACCGACGACGAATGGGCGCGCTCAGTGATGACCGAGGTCTACCGCCCGCTGTTCCTCAACCGGGCTCCGCTGCTGTTCACCTCGCGGCGTTCGTCCGAGCTGATCAAATATGCCGCCAACGCCTTCCTCGCGGTGAAGATCACCTTCATCAACGAGATGGCCGACCTGTGCGAAAAGGTCGGCGCGGATGTGCAGGACGTGGCGCGCGGCATCGGCATGGACGGGCGCATCGGCTCCAAGTTCCTCCACGCCGGCCCCGGCTATGGCGGCAGCTGCTTCCCCAAGGACACGCTCGCCCTGCTCAAGACCGCGGAAGACTATGACGCGCCGACCCGGATCGTCGAGGCGGTGGTCAAGGTCAACGAGAGCCGCAAGCGCGCGATGGGCCGCAAGGTGATCGATGCACTGGGCGGACTGGATGCCGCGCGGGGCAAGAAAGTCGCGCTGCTCGGCCTGACCTTCAAGCCCAACACCGACGACATGCGCGATTCGCCCTCGATCGCCATCGCCCGCACGCTGACCGACGCCGGCGTCGAAGTGGCGGCCTATGATCCCGAAGGCATGGAACTCGCCCGCTCGCTGATGCCCGAGGTGACCATGACCAAGGGGCCTTACGAGGCAGTCGACGGCGCCGACGCGGTGGTCATCGTCACCGAATGGGACGCCTTCCGCGCGCTCGACCTCGAGCGGGTAAAGACGCTCGCCAAGACCCCGGTGCTGGTCGACCTGCGCAACATCTACGATCCCGCAGAAGTCCGCGGGCGCGGCTTCGCCTACAGCAGCATCGGGCGGGTCTGAGGCCAGGCCGTCCGGCTGACGTCCATTGCTAGGCAACTTGGCGATCAGGCCGGTGCGACCATCCACACCGGCCCTGACTGTTCAGCCTGCTTGCCGCGTCAGAACTTCTTCTTGACGCTCACCGCCTATTCGCGCGGGCGGCCGGGCTGGCCGACGCCGCGGATGTTGGCGCCGAGCGAGGGGCCGAAAGCAGCACCCTGCGGCTTGAGCGTGACCGACGGAGCCTGGTTGGCGACATCCTGAATCGAGGTCTGGCTGCGTGCTTCAAGCATTTCCGCATTCACCGCGGTGATCGCCAGCGGCGTATCCTGCAGGTTCTGTTCGCGGAACTGGGCGGTGACGACGATTTCGTCGGGGTTGGTGCCCGCGGCACTGTCGCTCTGCGCTTCCTGTGCGAGCGCCGGAGCGGTGATGAGCAGCGTCAGGGCAGTTGTGCCCATGAGTAGCGGCCTGATGGTCATGTCGAAATCTCTCCTCATGTTTTTGTCTGTTTTGCTTACATACTTATCGCTCCTTGCTGCTGTTGCGCAGCTTCGGACGCGACCGGCCTACGTAAACTAGGCCCTTAGGCTCCTCCGGGCGACGCTCAGGACCGCAGGTCCTTGATGATGCATGAGCGTCGCCACAATTAATTGTTATGTATAGATACAATCAGATACCGTTTGTTGTGTTAATGATATCTTGAGCCAACAAATAAGTTGTGATGCGACTTTTGCACAGCAGGGCACGCAGGTGCGGCACGGACCTCGTCAGAAAATTTCGCCAGGGGGCCTGTAAGCCGGGTTCTGTCCGGCGGGCGGTATCGAAACGACCCACGCCGCCGGGGCAGCCATTCCTCTAGGCCTTGCGTTGCCGCAAGGCTCAAGCAACCAACCCGGGCGGTCGATGCGAAACACATCAGCCGATCCTTGCGAACCGACGCGCCGCCCCTATTCGGTCTTGCTCCGGGTGGGGTTTGCCATGCGGGTCCTGTTACCAGCCCCCCGGTGCGCTCTTACCGCACCCTTTCACCCTTACCTGTGCCCCGAAAGGCCATCGGCGGTTTGCTCTCTGTGGCACTTTCCCTGGACTTCCCTGCAAGCAGGTCGTCCGGCGGGCGTTACCCGCCACCCTTGTTTCGTGGAGCCCGGACTTTCCTCGGCATTCTTGCGAATGACGCGGCTGCCCGGCCCCCTGGCGAAACTGCCTGTAGGGCAAGGGGCGGTGCGTCGCAACCTCGGGGCAAGTCCGATGCGCTACCGTTCCGGAGGCGCTCCACTCATTGCGGTCATCCCTGCAAAGGTTGTAGTGCCTGAAAGATGGCTAAAGCTGATCGTCTCGCCCGCTTGGATGCTCGCCGACTGGACCTTGAGGCGGAATATGCGACCGCGCTCGTTGACGCACTGCGGATTACGGCTTCGGGGAAATGGGGCCTATTTGATCACAATGGTGATCGCTCGACACGCGCGGCAGTGGCTCCTGTCATTGATAACCTGCATGAAATTGGACAGGCGATTGATCGGGCGAGGGATCAGTTGGCTATGGATCCGTTCGAACTTCAACAGCAATTTCTCGCCTCGCGCGGCCCGGTCAGATCACACGCCGTTGGCGAACCCAAACAAGCGCAGGCTTGGCTTGATCGTCTCGCGGGAACAAGCGGAAGCTAAGTTCCAACTTCAACCAGACAGAAGCTCCCCCCACCTCGCCAAGCGCCCCTACCGTGTCTTCCCGCTATCTCGATCCAGCAGCAACGAAAACAGGATCGCCGAGCATTCCCCATCGACCTGCCCATCGATGATATGCGGCCGCCACCGCCGCTGGAAGGCGCGGGTCGCGGCGACCGGGTCAGTGATGTCATAACCCCAGCGTTCGAGCGCGAGCAGGAAGGCGCCGTCGTTCTCGAAGGGGCCGGGCATCCGCACCCTGGGCGTGCGCAGCGTCAGGCGGTGCGCGGCGAGCAGGTCCCAGTCGAACAGCTCGCCGGGATCGTCCTTGCGCGCCGGGGCGACGTCGGAATGGCCGACGACATTGGCACGGGGGATGTCGTGGCGCTGGACGATCTCGGCCAGCAGCCGCAGCAGCGCCGCCATCTGCTCATCGGGGAACGGGCAATAGCCGAACTCGTGCCCGGGATTGACCAGCTCGACCCCCACGCTGGCGGAGTTGATGTCGGTGATCCTGCGCCAGCTGGAACGGCCGGCATGCCAGGCGCGCTTGTGTTCGGCCACCAGCCGGTGGACCGAGCCGTCTTCCTCGATCAGATAATGCGCGGAGACTTGAGCCGCCTCGTCGCAGAGCCGGGCCAGCGCTTCCTCGGCTGTGGGCATGCCGGTGTAGTGCAGCACCACCATCGAGATCGGCAACAGCCGCTCGTTCCAGTTGGGCGAGGGCGTCTCGTAATGGATGAGTTCATTCATCTGCGAACCCCTCCCTTCGCGTTCAACCCGGCAGCACCGCGCCCATCACCAGCGAACCTTCGGCCAAGGCAAACTGCAGCCCGCCGCCGACGCGCGTGGCGACCAGGTGCAGCATCGCGGCGGGCGCGGTGCGGCTGGCCAGCTCGCCCGGCTCGAGCCGCCCTTCCAGCGCGCGGCCGACAGCGGGATCGAAAGCGATCTTCGGCCCGGCGGCGCGCACCACGATTTCGCTCGCCCCCTTGCGCAGTTCCGCGCCAATATCCAGCGTTCCGCCGCGTACCAGCGCCTCAATCCCGATCATCGCCAGATTGAGCAGCACCTTGACCGCCGACTTGGGCAGCGCATCGCTCGAGAGCGACCAGTTGAGCGTGATCCGGTCATTCCCCGCGACCAGCGCATCGATCACCACGCGCGGCTCGGCTACCGGCACCAGCGCGCCGAAACCACCCGCCGCCCCGAAGGCCAGCCGGAAAAACTTGAGCTTGTCGGCACTGGTCCGCGCGCTCTGCTCGAGCAGCTCGAAGCAGCGCTTGCGCATCTCCGGGTCTTTCTCATCGGCCAGCAGTTCGAGCCCGTTCGACATCGCCCCGACCGGGCTGAGCAGATCGTGGCACAGGCGCGAGCAGAGCAGGCTGGCAAGTTCGGTGGGATCGGGGGTCATCAGGCCTCCTTCTGGTTCCTCCCCGGCCCGGGGAGGATTTGATGCTTCCTTAGCCCGGCACGACTCGCGTGGAAAGACGTTCAAATCCCCCCGCTTCATCGCACCAGAACCCGATCTCGCCGGCCGCGACAATCGCCCAGACCGCTCCGCCATGCCCGGCGTTCTCGCAGTCGGTCGCGGAGGGCAGTGGGTGGCCATTGGGGTGCGAGTGGTAATAGCCCAGCACGTGCGGGCCGCCGGATCGCGCGGCGCGGTGGGCGGCGATCAGGGCGGCGGGGTCGATCGCGAAATGCCGGGCCGGATCAGGATGGACATTGGCGGCGGGCACCGCGCGCTCGATCCGCCCCCCCTCGCCCAGCAGCAAGCCGCAGCACTCCAGCGGATGCGCGCGCGCTGCTTCTGTCAGCAGTGTGGCAATCGCGCCACTTGTCAGTTCGAGGATCATGCTTAGCTGGATAGCAATGAACGGGGAGGAAACCACTATTTCCGGCGCGATAGCCGAGGGGGGCGAGCGGCTCGACAAGGCGCTCAGCACCGCCAGCGGCTTGTCGCGTGAGCGGATCAAGGCGCTGCTGGCCGAAGGACGGGTGACGCTGGGCGGCAAGCCGGCGGGCCAGGCCTCGCTCAAGCCCGCCGCCGGCACCAGCTTTGCGATCCGCGTGCCCGCCACCGTCCCGGCCGAGGCCCAAGCGCAGGACATTCCGCTGGCCGTGGTGTTCGAGGACGAGCATCTGATCGTGGTCGACAAACCGGCCGGGCTGGTGGTTCACCCCGCCGCCGGCAATCTCGACGGCACGCTGGTCAACGCGCTGCTGCACCACTGCCGGGGCCAGCTTTCCGGGATCGGCGGGGTTGCCCGGCCGGGCATCGTCCACCGCATCGATAAGGATACCTCCGGCCTACTGGTCGTCGCCAAGAGCGATGCCGCGCATGAAGGGCTGGCGCGCCAGTTCGCCGATCATTCGCTCGAGCGGGCTTATCTCGCCGTGGTTGCCGGCGTGCCGATGCCCTCGGCGGGCACAGTACGCGGGGCAATCGCCCGCTCTTCGACCAATCGCAAGAAGATGGCGCTGGTCGAGGAAGGTCGCGGTAAGCATGCTGTCACCCATTACCGCCGCTTGCAGGCCTTCGGCCGCGATGCCGCGCTGGTCGAATGTCGGCTGGAAACCGGGAGAACCCACCAGGTCCGCGTTCATTTGGCGTCAATCGGCCATCCGCTACTGGGTGATCCAGCTTATGGACGCACCCCGCCGCGACTGCGGCCGCTCCTCACCCGCCTCCAGTTCCAGCGCCAGGCGCTGCACGCCGCGATTCTCGGCTTCATTCACCCCGTCACGGCTGCACAGTTGCGCTTTTCCAGCGAACTGCC
>CANJSX010000073.1 GCA_947477055.1 Sphingomonadaceae bacterium
CGCGGAAAGCCGTCCTGCGAATTCCGGACTGTCGGAATCGATGCCGGTATCGACGATGCCGATCGTCACACCTTGCCCCGTCTCACCGCGCTGCCATGCGGTGATGGCACCGTGATAGGCTGCGCCATCGGAGCGGGTGTACTCGGCGGTAGTGAACACGCTCGCTGGTGTCGGCGTGGGGGTAGGTGTGGGCGCAGGAGTGGGCGTGGGTGTCGGGGTGGGTGTCGGCGTTAGAGTAGGTGTCGGGATCGGGGTCGGGGCCGGGGTCGAGCCAACGCTACCTCCCCCACCGCAAGCGGCAACCAGCACATAGCACGCGGTCGCAACGCCAACGCGCCAGGTTCTATGCATGCTCCAGCCCGGCTTCATAATTTTGCGACCTCCCGGTTGCCCTGTTGACGAAGTGTTACGGGCCTTATGGTTAACAAGTCCTCTCCTGCGACACCCTCGCCAGCCAAACTGCACTACTGAGGCGCCAATCCGTGCTTGTCCTGCGGCGAAGCAGGCGATAGGCGCGCCGGGTGTTCCAATCCTCCTGCCGGAGACCCTTCATGTCCGATCTCGAAACCGCCATCGAAGCCGCCTGGGAAGCCCGGGACAGCGTGACTCCCGCCAGCAGCGACGTGCGCGAAGTTGTCGAGGCGGCGATGGCCCTGCTCGATGCCGGCGAGGCGCGCGTGGCCGAGCCCGACGGCAACGGCGGGTGGAAGGTCAATCAGTGGCTGAAGAAGGCGGTGCTGCTCTCGTTCCGGCTCAACGACAACACGCCGATGGAATTCGGAGCAGCCGGCGCACCGGCGTTCGACAAGGTGCCGCTGAAGTTCGCAGGCTGGGGCGAAAACCGCTTCCGCGAGGCCGGCTTCCGGGTGGTGCCCGGCGCGGTGGTGCGCCGCGGCGCGCATATTTCGCGCGGCGTGGTGCTGATGCCGAGCTTCCTCAACATCGGCGCCCATGTCGGCGAAAACACGATGATCGACACCTGGGCGACGGTCGGCTCCTGCGCGCAGATCGGGCGCAACGTCCACATCTCGGGCGGGGCCGGGATCGGCGGCGTGCTGGAGCCGCTGCAGGCCAATCCGGTGGTGATCGAAGACAATTGCTTCATCGGTGCGCGGTCGGAAGTGGCCGAGGGCGTGATCGTTGGCACAGGCGCGGTACTGTCGATGGGGGTTTATCTCGGCGCCTCGACCAAGATCGTCGATCGCGCCACCGGTCAGGTCCACATCGGCCGCGTTCCGCCCTATGCGGTGGTGGTCCCCGGCGCGCTGCCGGGCAAGCCCCTGCCGGACGGCACTCCCGGTCCTTCGTTGTACTGCGCCGTAATCGTCAAGACAGTGGACGCGCAGACCCGCGCCAAGACCGGGATCAACGAGCTGCTGCGCGACTGACGGGGCTGGTCACGACGAACTGCGACGTGCAAGGTGACCCGATGAACCTCGATCACCTTTTCGCGCAATTCGTGGTTTCGGCGGTGATGGTCGTGGTCTGCGTGGTGTTCCACGGGGTCGGGCTGTTCAGTCTCAACCGTGCAATGCGGACCGAAAACGCGGTCGAGCGGCTCAAACGGATCGACCCACTCAGTCCGCGTGGGTCGGCCTTCACCCTGTTTTTCGTGATCTCGATCATCGCGCTGCATGGGATCGAGATCTGGGCCTTCGCCTTCGCCTACCTCGCCGTTGGTGCGGTGCCGGGGTTCGAAAACGCGCTCTATTTCTCGACCATTTCCTATTCTACCGTCGGCTACAACGATCAGCACATCGCGCATGACTGGCGCCTGCTCGGCGCCTTCGAGAGCATTCTTGGGGTGATCCTGCTGGGCTGGTCGACCGCCTTCTTCTTCCGCATGCTGGGCAGGATCGACGCGCACTGATGGCCACTGCCCGGCAGATCATCGATCACCTTGGCCTCCAGCCTCACCCCGAAGGCGGCTGGTATGGCGAGACCTGGCGGGCCGCAGCGTCCGATGGCGAACGGGCCAACTCGACCGCGATCCACTTCCTGCTTGAGGCCGGTCAGCGGTCGCACTGGCACACGGTCGACGCGGCGGAGCTGTGGTTCTGGCACGCCGGCGACCCACTTCTGCTGGAGCGCGCGGCGGGCGATGCCGGCCCGGTCGAAACGCTGCACCTTGGGCCTGACCTGCTGGCAGGCGATCAAGTCCAGGGCGTGATTCCGCCCGGTAACTGGCAGGCTGCCCGCTCCATTGAGAACGGCGTTCACGGCTGGACGCTCGTCTCCTGCGTGGTTGCCCCGGGTTTCGAGTTTTCCGGATTCGTGCTGGCGCCGGAGGGTTGGGCTCCCGGCGCCTGAGGCAGCCTCAGGCCAGCGCCATAAGCGCCGCACGCCAGGCCAGCAGAATCGCTCCATGCCTCGCCGGATAATCCCGCGCCGCTGCAATCGCGCCAAGTCCCGGCCAATCGGGCAGTGGACTGGCATCTGTCAGCCAGTGCGAGATTTCACCTTCCGCTCGCTCAATCTGCGCAAGCGTCACTCCCTCGGCTGCGGCAGCGAAAATCGCGGCGGAAGCCTGTCCGATGGCGCAGGCATGGGCCTTCAGGCCAATCCGGGCGATGCGGCCCTCCGAATCGAGCGCCAGCCCCAGCTCCAGCGAACTGCCGCAGCTTTTGGACCTCGCGCTGCCGCGCAGGGGCAGATCATCGGATAGCGGATAGCGCGACAGCCCGGTGGCCAGTCCCAGCACTTCCGCCGTGTAAAGCGTCGCGGTCGATGCCACGGTTCAGTTCTTTTTCCGGTGCTTTTGCCCCAAGGCCTTGGCTTCCGCGTCGGCTGCTTCCTGCCGGCGCTCGGCGATCATCGTCACCAGTGATTCGCTGGCGGCGTTGATGAAGGGATAGGAGCGCGCCTGCGTGATCCAGTTCGGCCGGCCGCCTACGCCCCAGACCGTGTCATAGGCCAGAACGAGGATCGAAAAGGCCAAAATTGCGATGATCGTGCCCTTCACCGCGCCAAAGCCGAAGCCCAGCACGCGGTCGAGCGGGCCCAGCACCGAATTGCGACTCGCCGCGCCCATCCAGCGCGAGACAAGCCGAATCCCGGCCAGCGGCACGACCAGCAGCAGGGCAAAACCGAGTACCGCAGCGCCCGATGGCGTTCCGACATAAGGCTCGAGGAAACTGGATATCGGCGTGTGCAACGCGTGGATGCAATAGAGCGCAAGGAACCAGGCCCCCAGCGCCAGAACTTCCTGCACGAATCCGCGCAGGAACCCGGTGATGGCACCCAACCCGATCAGCAGCAGCAAAGCGATATCGAAACCGGTCATTGCCAGCAACTTATGCCTGCACGATCACCCGGTCAACGAGCTTCGAAAGCATGGTTATCGCATTGTAACGATTGCCGGAACCGTCCTGTCCGACTTCGGCCGGTCCGCAGGCCTCGGTGAACCCCAGCTTGGCCGCCTCGCGCAGCCGCAGCGAGGCATGCGCGACGGGCCTAACCTCACCCGCCAGCGAAACTTCGCCGAACCAGACCGCATCACCCGGCAGCGGACGATCCGCCAGTGCGGAGACCAGCGCCGCAGCCACCGCGAGGTCCGCCGCCGGATCGGTCAGCCGGTAGCCGCCGGCAACGTTGAGATAAACCTCGCAGGACGAGAAATTGAGCCCGCAGCGCGCTTCCAGCACAGCCAGCAGCATCGCAAGACGCCCCGAATCCCACCCGACCACCGCCCGGCGCGGCGTCGCGCCGCTGGCTAGCCGCACAATCAGCGCCTGAATCTCGACCAGCACCGGCCGCGTGCCCTCGATCGCCGGGAACACCGCACTGCCCGCCACCGGGTCCCCGCGCTGCGAGAGGAACAGCAGCGAGGGGTTTCCGACCTCCTCCAGCCCCGCTCCGGCCATGGCGAAGACGCCGATCTCATCGACCGGGCCGAAACGGTTCTTGAGGCTGCGCAGGATGCGGTACTGGTGGCTGCGCTCACCCTCGAAGCTCATCACCACATCGACCATATGCTCGAGCACGCGGGGACCGGCGATCGAGCCGTCCTTGGTGACATGGCCGACCAGCACCAGCGCCGTGCCGCAATCCTTGGCATAGCGAATCAGCTCGAAGGCCGAAGCGCGGACCTGGCTGACGGTGCCCGGCGCGCCTTCGATCTGGTCGGAATGCATGGTCTGGATCGAATCGATCACCACCAGGGCCGGCACTGGCATCGCGGCCAATGTGGTGAGAATATCGCGCACCGAAGTGGCCGAAGCGAGCCGCACCGGCGCTCCCGCCAGCCCGAGCCGCTCGGCCCTGAGGCGCACCTGCCCGGCCGCTTCCTCACCGCTGATGTAGATCACGTCCCCACCGGCCAGCGCGATCCGCGCCGCCGCCTGGAGCAGCAGGGTCGATTTGCCGATGCCCGGATCGCCGCCCATCAGGATCGCCGAACCCGGTACCAGTCCGCCGCCCAGCGCCCGGTCGAACTCGGCGATGCCGGTGCTGCGCCGGACGAGCGGCGAGCCGGCCTGATCGAGCGGTTCGAACGATATCTTGCGGCCGCCGCCGGAAAGGTGGTGCTTCGCGGAAAACACCGTCTCCGGTGCGTCCTCGGCCAGCGTGTTCCACTCGCTGCAATCGGCGCATTGCCCCTGCCAGCGCTGGGCAACGCTGCCGCAGGCCTGGCAGACATATCGGCGTTTGGGCTTGGCCATCCCCGGCTCCTAACCGGAACGGATAGAGAACGCAATTGCCAAGCACATCGGAACCGGTCAAACCCCCACCATGCGCCAGAAAGAACTCCGCATTGCGCTTGTCTGCTACGGTGGGATCAGCCTGGCGGTGTACATGCACGGCGTCACCAAAGAGCTGTGGAAACTCGCCCGGGCGAGCCGCGCCTTCATCGGCGGGGAGGACCATCCGACCGGCTCCGAAGCGCTGTATCTGCGCCTGCTGCATCACATCCAGCAGCGACATAGTATCAGGCTGCGGGTGCTGGCCGATATCGTTGCCGGGGCGAGCGCCGGGGGGATCAACGGCGTGTTCCTCGCCCAGGCGATCCATTCCGGGCAGAGCCTCGAGCCGCTGACCCGACTCTGGTTGGAACGCGCCGATGTCGACGTGCTGCTCGATCCCGATGCACGGCCCTGGTCGCGCATCGCCAAGGTCTGGGCGATGCCGATTGTGTGGTTTGCCCTCACCCGGCCCGGCAATGCGATCGCCGATTCGGTCGCACCGGGCACGCGCAAGGAGGTGCGGCAAAAGCTCTCGCGGCTGATCCGCTCGCGCTGGTTCGAGCCGCCGTTCGGCGGGATCGGTTTCTCGCGACTGATCGCCGAGGCGCTGGATTCGATGGCTCAAACCGAGATTGGTCCGCCGCTGCTGCCCCCCGGCCATCCGCTTGACCTGTTTGTCACCGCGACCGACTTCAAGGGCCATATGGAGACGCTGCGGCTCCACTCCCCGCCGGTGGTGGAGGAAAGCGAACACCGCCTCTCGCTGGGCTTCCGCGCAAGTACGCCTGCAACTGGCGGCACTGGCATGGCCGACACGCTCGAACTGGTTTGTGCCGCGCGGGCGACGGCGAGCTTCCCCGGCGCCTTTCCCACGCTTCAGTTCGCCGAAATGGATGCGCTGGCGAAGGAGCGTGGGACCGAGTGGCACGGCCGCGCCGCCTTCGCCGCGCGGATCATGCCCGAGCATCACCGGCGCGGCGAGGTCGAGGGCGTTTCGCTGATCGACGGTTCGGTGCTGGTCAACGCTCCCTTTGCCGAAGCCATGGGGGTGCTGCGCGACCGGCCCGCCCAGCGCGAGGTTGACCGGCGCTTCGTCTATATCGACCCAAGGCCTGACCGGATCGGCGGCCAGCGCCGCGACGATCCGCGCCCGCCGGGCTTCTTCTCGGTCATCTTCGGCTCGCTCTCCTCGATCCCGCGCGAGCAACCGGTGCGCGACAATCTTGAGGTACTGGCCCGCCAGTCGCGCGACATGACGCGGCTGCGGACCATCGTCGATGCGCTGCGGCCCGAGGTCGAGGATGCGGTCGAGCAGCTGTTCGGCCGCACCCTGTTCCTCGGCAAGCCGACGATGAAGCGCCTGACCAGCTGGCGCATGAAGGCCCAGCAAGCCGCGGCCGAGCGGGCCGGCTTTGCCTATCACGGCTATGCCCAGATCAAGTTCGCCGGGATCGTCGATACGCTCGCCGCCACCATTGCCGGAGCCTCACCCGACCGGCCCGATCCTGCAAGGGTTGCGCGGGTGCTTACACTGCATCTTGAAACGCACGGGCTCGAGCGCAAATCCGCGCTCAAGGGCGGTGCCTCCGATGCCGCCATCGCCTTCTTCCGCGATCACGACCTGCCCTACCGGATCCGCCGCCTGCGCCTGCTCGCCCGGCGCCTGACCGAGGACTGGGACGATGGCAGCGAAGCAACCGCGAGTGCACGCGAGGCAGCGCGCGATGCGGTCTACCGGGCGCTCTCGCTCTACTTCGACCGCGAATCCTCCGCCGCACTGAGCGACAGCTTTCCCGAACTGGCTGCACAGGTGTTCGAGCATCCCGGCGACGTCCTTGCCGGGATCGCCAACCGCCGCCAGCTACCCGCGACCGACCTGATCGTCGATGCCATGCTGGCGGGCGCGCTTTCGGCCATGCCGCAGGACCTGCGCCGCAAGGTGCTGCTCACCTACCTCGGCTTTCCCTTCTACGACGCCGTCACCCTGCCGCTGTTGCGCGGCGAAGGGCTGACCGAGTTCGATCCGGTCAAGGTCGACCGGATCTCGCCCGACGATTGCAAGGCAATCCGTTCCGGCGGTGCCCATGCGTCGCTGCGCGGGGTGGAATTCTACAACTTCGGCGCCTTCTTCAGCCGCGCCTACCGCGAGAACGACTACCTTTGGGGAAGACTGCACGGTGCGGAACGGATGATCGACCTGGTCGTCTCGGCGATTCCTGAGAGTGAAACGCCCGACGCGGTGGAAATCGCCAGGTTCAAGCATGAGGCGTTCCTCGCGATACTGGACGAGGAGCAAGGGCGGCTCGTCACCGACCCGGCCCTTATCCCCGGGCTGCGTGCCGAAGTCTTGTCAAAGCAGGAGAACATCTGATGCCCCGTGTCCTTGGCCTTGGCGGCCTATTTTTCAAAGCCAGCGACCCTGCGGCGACACGGGGGTGGTATGCCGACGTGCTAGGCATCGAGTTCGACCAGTGGGGCGGCATGTTCTTCACCCCCGACCTCGCAGCCGCGCAGCCGGGCGCGGGGACGGTGTTTTCGTTCTTCGAGGCCAGCAGCGATTATTTTGCGCCGTCGGACAAGGAATTCATGTTCAACCTGATGGTCGACGACCTCGACGGAATGCTGGCCCGGGCCGCCGGGCACGGCGTGCAACCGGTCAAGATCCTGCCGGACGAGGGCTATGGCAAGTTTGCCCACCTGATCGATCCGGATGGGCGGAAGATTGAATTGTGGGAACCAAAGGGCGAGGGTTAATGCCTCAATCCGTCAGGTCGTTCCACACACTCTTCAGCCGCTCGAAAAAGCCCTTCGATTCCGGGCATTCCTCGCCCGTTTCGGTTTCCTGCAATTCCCGCAGCAGTTCCTTCTGGCGGGCGGAGAGGCGGGTGGGGGTTTCGACCATGATTTCCATCACCATGTCGCCCCGGCCCCGGCCCTGCAGCACTGGCATGCCCGCGCCGCGCTGGCGCAATTGCTTGCCGGTCTGGATGCCGGCGGGGATGGCGATGGCGTGGCGCGTGCCGTCCAGCCCCGGGATCTCGATCTCCCCGCCCAGTGCGGCAGTGGTAAAGGTGATCGGCACGCGGGTGACCAGCGTGGTCCCGTCGCGCTCGAACACGGGGTGGCGGCGGACGTGGACGAAGATGTAGAGATCGCCCGCCGGCGCGCCGCGCGGGCCGGCCTCGCCCTTGCCGGCCAGGCGAATGCGGGTGCCGGTATCGACACCCGGGGGAATGTTGACCTCAAGCCGCTGCGGCCGGTCGACCCGGCCTTCGCCGCGGCATTGGCGGCAGGGGGATTCGATCACCTCGCCGCGGCCATGGCAGGTCGGGCAGGTGCGCTCGACCATGAAGAAGCCCTGCTGCGCCCGGACCTTACCGTGCCCGCCGCAGAGGTTGCAGCGGCGCGTGCCGGTGTTCGGTTCGGCGCCTGATCCACCGCAGGGATCGCAGGTCTGCGAGACCTCGATCTGGACCTCGGCCTCCTTGCCATGGAACGCCTCGTCGAGCGTAACCTCCATGTCATAGCGCAGATCGGCGCCGCAACGCGCGTCCTGTCGCCCTCCGCTGAAGGCATTGCCGAAGATCGATTCGAAGATATCGCCAATGTCGGAAAAGCCGGCCCCTGCCCCGCCACCGAACCCGCCGCCGCCATTGCCCATGCCGCCGTTCTTGAAGGCTTCGTGCCCGAACCGGTCATAAGCGGCGCGCTTCTGCGCATCCTTGAGGCATTCATAGGCCTCGCTGATCGCCTTGAAGCGGCTCTCCGCATCGCCGTCGCCGGGATTGCGGTCAGGGTGGAACTTCATCGCCAGCTTGCGATACGACGTCTTGATCGTCGCATCGTCGGCGGTGCGTTCCACTTCCAGCAGTTCGTAGTAATCGGTTTCGACCGACATTGCCCCGGGTCCCCGAAAATCACCCGCCGCCTACGCCTGAGCGCAAGCAGCGGGTGCGTTTCACTGCAACATCAGCCCTTGTTTTCGTCGACTTCCGAGAACTCGGCATCGACCACGTCTTCCTCGCCGGCAGGCGCTTCTGCGCCCGGCGAAGCGGCTGTGGCCTGCTCCTTCTCGTAGATCGCCTGGCCCATCTTCATGGCCGTTTCGGTCAGCGCCTGGGTCTTGGCCTTGATGTCCTCGGCCTCGCCGCCCTCAAGCGCGGTCTTGACCGCAGCGATCGCTGCCTCGACTTCGGCCTTCAGCGAGGCGTCGATCTTGTCGCCATGCTCGACGATCTGCTGTTCGGTGGCGTGGACCAGACTGTCGGCATTGTTGCGGGTTTCAGCCACGTCGCGCCGCTTCTTGTCTTCTTCGGCGAACTTCTCTGCGTCCTTGACCATCTGGTCGATGTCCGCATCCGAAAGACCGCCCGAGGCCTGGATCTTGATCTGCTGTTCCTTGCCGGTGCCCTTGTCCTTCGCCGAGACGTTGACGATGCCATTGGCGTCGATGTCGAAGGTCACCTCGATCTGCGGCACGCCGCGGCGGGCCGGCGGGATGCCGACGAGGTCAAACTGGCCAAGCAGCTTGTTGTCGGTCGCCATTTCGCGCTCGCCCTGGAACACGCGGATCGTCACCGCCTGCTGGTTGTCCTCGGCGGTCGAGAAGACCTGGCTCTTCTTGGTCGGGATCGTGGTGTTGCGATCGATCATGCGGGTGAACACGCCACCCAGCGTCTCGATGCCGAGCGACAGCGGAGTCACGTCGAGCAGCAGCACGTCCTTGACGTCGCCCTGCAGCACGCCGGCCTGAATAGCGGCGCCCATCGCAACGACTTCATCCGGGTTCACGCCGGTATGCGGCTCCTTGCCGAAGAACTCCTTCACCGCATCGCGCACCTTGGGCATGCGGGTCATCCCGCCGACCAGCACCACTTCGTCGATGTCCGAAGCCTTGAGGCCGGCATCGGCCAGCGCCTTCTGGCACGGAGCCATGGTGCGCTTGATCAGGTCACCGACCATCCGCTCCAGATCGGCGCGGGTGATGGTTTCCACCAGATGCAGCGGGGTAGTGGCCCCGCCTTCCATGCGGGCAGTGATGAAGGGCAGGTTGATTTCCGTGGTCTGCGCGCTCGACAGCTCGATCTTGGCCTTTTCGGCAGCTTCCTTCAGCCGCTGGAGGGCAAGCTTGTCAGTGCGGAGATCCATGTTCTCCTTCTTCTTGAACTGCTCGGCGAGATATTCGACGATCTGCGTGTCGAAATCCTCACCGCCGAGGAAGGTATCGCCGTTGGTGCTCTTCACCTCGAACACGCCGTCGCCGATCTCGAGGATCGAGACGTCGAAAGTGCCGCCGCCAAGATCGTAGACCGCGATGGTCTTGCCGTCGTTCTTGTCGAGGCCATAGGC
>CANJSX010000074.1 GCA_947477055.1 Sphingomonadaceae bacterium
AGCACTATAATCACAAGCGTTACCACGAAAGCCTGAGCAACGTGACGCCAGCGGACACCTGCTTCGTCAGGGATAAAGCCAACCTCGCCTAGCGCGCCCGCATCAAACGCATGACCATCGAACATCGGCGCTTGCAACACCGCATGCTCGCCGCATAAACATCAACCCCCAGATGAGGCCAACGCTCCGCTAATTTACGCAGCTAACTGTCCCAAATAATCTGACGACGAACAACCGCGGGCCGATCGTCTGCGTGTGTCACGGCATCGGGGAGAACGAGATCGCACAATCGGTCTGCGCCGGGGCGAGCAATGTCACGGAGATCGGCACAGCCACCCGCGCCGGGACCAACTGCGGCAGTTGCCGCCCGGCGCTGGCGCGGCTGCTCACAGCCTGCATGATGGAGGCGGCGGAATGACCCTACGGCACGCTCAGAGTGATCGGACTGATTTCCCGGCAGGCAAGGTCTGGCTCGTCGGCGCCGGTCCGGGCGATCCCGAATTGCTGACCCGCAAGGCCGAACGGCTGATTGCGGGGGCCAGCGTGATCTTCCACGATGCGCTGGTCGGCCCCGAGGTGCTCGCGCTCGCGTCGGCTGCAGTGCGGCTGGTTTATGTCGGCAAGCGTTCCGGGCGGCATTCCAAGGACCAGAAGAGCTTCGACCGGCTGATCGCCGCTGCCGCGCTGGCCGGCGACCGCGTGGTCCGCCTCAAGGGCGGCGACCCGGCGATCTTCGGCCGTGCCATTGAAGAGCTCGAAGCCTGCCGCGCGGCGGGTGTGCCGGTGGCGATCTGCCCCGGCATCACCGCTGCCAGCGCGGCCGCCGCCAGTCTTGGCGCCTCGCTCACGCTGCGCGGCCTCGCGCGCAAGCTGGTGTTCGTCACCGCTCATGCCCGGGCCGGAGAGACGCTCGATCTCGACTGGCAGGCGCTGGCCGATCCGACTGCGACCCTGGCCGTCTACATGGGCAAGGCCGCAGCCGAAGAGGTGGCGTGCCAGTTGCTCGCTGCCGGTCTCGCTCCGGAAACGCCGGTCGCGCTGGTGGAGAACGCCAGCCTGCCAACCGAACGGCACTTCCGCAGCGGGCTCGACCTGCTGGCCATCGCGGCCAAGACGGCGCTAGGCGAGGGGCCAGCGCTGCTGCTGATCGGCGCAGCGATGGCTGACGCGGGCGAGAATTACGTCGCGGCGCGGAACAGCATCGCATCGCCGTTCATGCAATAGCGCTTGCCGGTCGGGCGCGGGCCGTCGTCGAAGACATGGCCGAGATGTCCGCCGCAGCGCGAACAATGCACCTCGGTGCGCGGGTAGCCGACTTCGAAATCGAGCTTTGTGCCGACGGCACCCGGCAGTGGCCGCCAGAAACTCGGCCAGCCGGTACGGCTGTCATACTTGGTTGCGGCGTCGAACAGCGGGTTGCCGTCGGCCGCGCAGACAAAGGTGCCGCGCCGATGCTCGCCCACCAGCGCTGACGTGCCGGGGACTTCGGTGCCCTTCTGGCGCAGGATGTAATATTGCTTGGCCGTCAGCAGGCGTCGCCATTCCGCGTCGCTGTGGTTGACGGGAAAGGTCTTCGCGTCGGCCCGATTGCAGGCGGCGAGGACGGGATAGGCGGCTCCGGCGCCCAGCCAGCCAAGGAAACGGCGGCGGGCGAGAGGGAGTGTGTCAGACATGGCATTCGATCCCTTCGACAAGGACCCCCGCCGCGCCAATCTGGGGATTGCCCTCGCGATTGCAAGCGCTGCGGCAAGCGTGCCCTACCCGCGCCGTTGCATGAACTCCAGCACGGTCGCATTGAACAGTTCGGGACGCTCCCAATAGCCGGAATGGCTGCATTCGCTGAAGATCGCCAGCTCGCTGTTAGGGATCGAGCGGTTGAAAAACCGTCCAAGCGGCGGATTGGAGCCGGGGTCGCAAGCACCATAGATCAGCAGCGTGGGCACCGCGCTAACCCTGGCGATGTCGGCCATGTTTTCCGGGCCGCCATAGGGCTGGGCAGGGAGGCCGAACTGCTGCTCACGCGCCTTGTGGGCCAGGTCCACCCACATTGCAGTCCCTTCCTTCGCCAGTGCGCGGTAGGAGGCACTTAGCTCGGTGTAATAATGCGGCAGGGTGGCGAGCCAAGGCTGTCCGCGGTTCGGCATCAGCGCGAGTGATTCCGGCGCGGTCAGGGTGATGATCGAATGGGCGATAGTGATGGTCCGCGCCCGTTCGGGGTGATGGAGCGCCCAGCCGGCGGCCAGAAGTCCGCCCCCGGCAGTGCCGATCACATGACACTTGTCGACCTTGAGGTGGTCCATCAGCATCCGCATGTCATTGACGGCATTGCCGCCGCCCGGATCGGCCGCATGGGTATCGCGATAGCTGCGGCGCGAATAACCGATCACGCGATAGCCGGCCGCCCGGAAGGCCTGCTGTTGATAGCCCCAGACATGGCCGCTGCCGGTCATCGCGTGCTGGAGCACGACGACCTCGCCCGGGCCGCCCGTATCCCAGTACCAGATGTCCACGCCGTCGAGCTTGGCGATGGCGCTGGGCGCGGTCATCGCCGGGGGCAGCGGCGGGGCCGTGAATGGATCGGGATCGCGCGGCGGCAGGATCGTGCCTTTGGCAGGACGGCGCCGGGGCGCAGCGTGGCTGGTCGTTCCGGCTAGGGCAATGGCGCCGATCAGCGCGCCACCAGAAAGTATATCTCGGCGATTAGGTCCACGGGTCGTCATGTCAGCCTCTCCCAAAGCATCCACGTGCCACTTCACCGCACGCGGCAAAGTGATCCTGTTCCCAAAGTGAGGCTCGCCCCGTCTATATCGCGCAAATCTATGTGCAGGGCGTAGCGACAGCGTGCCGAGGTCATGCCTCGACAGTGTCGATACTAGGGCGCGGAGTTGCAGTTAGGCAAGCTGCTCACATCGGGGCAGTTGCGTCCGCTTTTGCCACTGCTGGTTTCAGCTTCCACTAACGCCGCTTCCTGCCCTGTGCCGGCCCGCTCTTCATCACCCGCCGCTTGAACAGGCTCGCGCCCGCCCGGACCAGCAACAGCACGCAGAGCGCCTGCCAGGCCAGCGCAGCGGTATGCGGCCAGAGCGCTGGATCCTGCGCCGCCCGCGCGAGCATGGCGAAGGGCGAACTGAAGGGGAAAATGATCACCCCCAGTTCGATCGTGGTTCCCGGCCGCCCGATGGCGAAGGACGCAAGGAAGAACACCACCAGCTGTAGCATGGTTGCCGGCATCGAGAGTGCCTGCACGTCGCGCACGGTGGTGGCCATCGAACCGATCGCGAGAAATACCGAGCCGATCAGCAGATAGGCCATGGCGAAATAGGCCACACCCAGCAGCAGGAAGACCGGCCAGCCGACTGCCGGTGCGGCCATACCGCCGAACCTGGCCGGATTGGCCAGCACGATGCCCCCGCCAACCACGCTCCAGCAAGCAATGGCGACGAATGAAATCGCCAGCATGGCAAAGAGCTTACCGAGGAAGACCGCGTCCATCGGGATCGCGGCGGCGAGGATTTCGATGATCTTGTTGCCCTTTTCCTCGACGAGGTTCGAAAGCACCATGCCCGCCAGCATCATGGTCAGCAGGAACAACATCAGCTGGCCGCCCTGCGCGGTGAGCACGCGGGTCATGCCTTGATCGGCCTTGCTGGTCTGAGTTGCACGGGTCTGGACTTCGGGATAGCGGCGTTCGGCCATGTCCGCCCCGCGCGCCGCCAGCAGCGCTAGGGGCCCCTTCCATTCGGCCACGCGTTGCGGCGGTCCGGTCAGCACCGGCGCTTCCAGCGTCCCGGTCGCGATGGCGGCGAGATTGGCGTTCGGTCCCTTGAGCGCGGCCGCGGCATCGAAGTCTTGGCCATCAGCGGGAGGGTCGATCACCACGAGGCGGGGAAGGGCGTTGCCAGCGTAACGGCCGAGTTCCTCCCGTGCGGTCTGCAGGGCTGCGGTATCGGCAGGTGACATCGCCACGCCCAGCACCGGGCGGACAGTGCGCATCTCCACGCTTTTTCCGATCCCACCGGCCATCCCGGCAACCAGTAGCGGAAACAGCGGCCCGATCAGGAAGAAGATGAAGCTGCGCGAAAAGAGGATCGCGGTGAAATCGCGCCGCGCCACCACAAACGCGGCTTGCAGGGTCGAAAGCCGCCCGCCCGTCATGCCGTTCATGCCCGAACCCCCTCATCCTTGTCATCCGCGCTCAGCGCCTTGGCCGCCGCTTCTCCGGCGATGGCGACAAAGGCCTCGTGCAGCCCGCCGCGCTCGATCGAGAGCGAGAGAATGCCCGCATCGCCTTCGATCAGCGCGCGCAGCAGCGGCTCCGCGCCGCTCTCGGGCAGGGAGAAATGCCACATCGCCCCCTCGCGCCGGGCATCGGCGGGAAATGCGGCGCGCCACGGCCCATCACTGGCGCGGGTTTCGAGGCGCACTTGAGGCCGGATCATGTCGCGGGCGACATCGACCGGGCCGGCGAAGGGCACCTTGCCCCCTGCAATGATCGCCACCTCGTCGCACATCCGCTCGGCATGGGCGATGACGTGGGTGGAGAAGATCACCGTGGTTCCCTCGGCGGCGAGGGCGCGGATCATCCGCTCGAGCCGCCCCTGATTGATCGCGTCGAGCCCGGAAAAGGGCTCGTCGAAGATGACCAGGCGCGGTTTGTGGACCAGCGTGCCGAGCAGCTGGACCTGCTGGGCCATGCCCCTGGACAGGTGACGGATTGGCCGGTCAACCACTGCGCCGAGGCCGTGCTCCTCCATCAGTTCGCGGCCGCGCCGCTGGCCTTCCCTGAGCGGCAGGCCGCGCAGCGCGCCGACGAAGGCGATCGCCTCATAGCATTTCATCGCGGGGTAGAGCCCGCGCTCTTCGGGCAAATAGCCGGTGGCATGCGCGACATCGTGCGGACGTTCCGCCCCCAGGATCCGCCGGTAACCCGCGTCGGGATCGATGATCCCTAGCAGCATCCGCAGGGTAGTCGTCTTACCGGCGCCGTTGGGCCCGAGGATGCCGTAGATCGCGCCTTCCGGCACGGTCAGATCGACCCCGTCGACGGCGGTGAAACCGTCGAAACGCTTCACCAATCCGCGCGCCTCGATCGCGAGCGCCTTGCCGTGCCGCGCGGATGCGTTGCCCGCCTGCTGCCAATTGCCTAGGTCCATCTTCATGGGCATGGCATTAACCGTCACCCCTGAACAGGAGCCTTTGCGGGTTTGGTTAACGCGGCAGCCATGATTGCACTGAAGGCCGACCTCGCCGCCGAGGCCGCGCGGCTGGGCTTTGTCGCCTGCGGGATAGCGCCCGCAGACGAAGATCCGGTGCGGGCGCAGCGGCTGGAGCAGTGGCTTGAAGCGGACATGCACGGGCAGATGGGCTGGATGGTCGACCGGCTGCACCATCGCCGCTCGCCCGAAGGGCTGTGGGGGGAGGCGCGCAGCGTGATCGCGCTCGGGATGAGCTATGCGCCCGCTGGCGATCCGCTGGCGCTGGCGGGCAGTCCTGACCGCGCGCGGATTTCCGTCTATGCGCAGGGCGCGGATTATCACGATGTGGTCAAGAAGGCGCTCAAGACACTGGCGCGCTGGCTGGTGGCGGAGGCAGCGAAGCGCGGGCTGGGCGACGCGCCTGACGCCATTGGGGTCAAGGTTTTCGTCGATACCGCCCCGGTGATGGAAAAGCCGCTGGGCGAGGCGGCCGGGCTGGGTTGGCAGGGCAAGCACACCAATCTCGTCAGCCGCAGCCATGGCTCCTGGCTGTTCCTTGGGGTGATCTACACCACGCTGGAATTCGCGCCCGACACCCCGGAGCGCGACAGCTGTGGCAGCTGTGACGCCTGCCAGCGGGCCTGCCCAACCGATGCTTTCCCGGCGCCTTACCGGCTCGATGCCCGGCGCTGCATTTCCTATCTGACGATCGAGCACAAGGGGCCGATAGCGGAGGAATTCCGCGCCGCGCTGGGCAACCGCATCTACGGCTGCGACGATTGCCTTGCGGTCTGCCCGTGGAACAAGTTCGCCAGTGAGGCACAGGCAATGCGCCAGTTCCTGCCCCGCGCCGAACTCGTCGCGCCGAGACTGGCCGAGCTGCTGACGCTCGACGATGCCGGGTTCCGGCGACTGTTTTCGGGCTCGCCGATCAAGCGGATCGGGCGCGACCGGTTTGTGCGCAATTGCCTCTACGCCGCCGGGAACAGCGGCGATGCGGGGCTGCTGCCCCTGATCGAGGGCCTGTGCGCCGACCCCGACCCGGTGGTGGCCGATGCCGCGCGTTGGGCGCAGGTGCGGCTCAGGCCGGCATCAGCTCCTTGAGCGGCACTGCCGCGTCAGCCAGCTTGGCCGGATCGGGCAATGCGCCGGCTTCCACCAGCTTGCGGCCCTGGACATAATCCTTGACCATGTTGACGCAATCGAGCGCGATCATGCGGCCCTGCTTGAGGTAGATCACCGAAAATGCCCGGGCGGCCGGATCGCCGCGCAGCACGGTCGCATCGTAGCCGACCGAGAGCCCGGCGGTCTGCAGCTTGAGATCGTACTGGTTCGACCAGAACCACGGAAAGGCGTGGTAAGGCTGGGCATCGCCGCAGATCGCCTTGGCGACGCAGCTGGCCTGATCGTTGGCGTTCTGCACAGATTCGACCCGCATCGTCGTGCCGCCGGCCCAGTCGCAGGCGAACGCCGCGCAATCGCCGATGGCAAAAATGTCGGGCAGGGAGGTGCGGCACTGGCTATCGACCGCGACGCCGTTGCCGCCGGTGGCTCCGGCCGCCACTAGCGGCTCGACCGCCGCCACAATGCCGATACCGACGATCACCGCATCGGCCGGGATCACGGTTCCGTCGACCAGCTTGACGCCCGAAACGCGCCCTTCGCCAACCAGTTCCTCCACGCCCACGCCGGTGCGCAGGTCGACCCCGTGGTCGCGGTGTTCCTTCTCGTAGAAGGCCGATAGCTCCGGCCCGGCAACCCGAGCAAGCACCCGGGGCAGCGCCTCGAGCAGGGTGACCTTGCAACCCAGCGTGGTCAGCACTGCCGCCGCCTCAAGCCCGATGTAACCACCACCGATCACCACGATATTGTTCACGCCGCCGTTGATCTCGCCCATCAGCCGGTCGCAATCCTCGCGGGTGCGCACCGCGTGGACGCCGGACAGGTCGGCACCGGGGCAGGTGAGCTTGCGCGGATCGCCGCCAGTGGCCCAGACGAGCTGGCAGTAGCCGAACTGCGAACCATCGGAGAGTGTCAGCACCTTCGCAGCCGGATCGACCGCATCCACGGCGATGCCTAGGTGCAGCTCGATCTGCTTTTCCCCCCAGAACTGCGGCGGGCGGATGTAAAGCCGGTCGAAGGTCTTCTCGCGGGCGAAATATTCCTTGGAGAGCGGCGGGCGCTCGTATGGCGGCTCGCTCTCACGCCCGATCATGGCAATGCTGCCGGTGAACCCATTCTGGCGCAAGGCAATGGCGCATTGCGCACCACCATGCCCCGCTCCGACGATGACGACATCCGCTCTATCCATGGCTGCGCGCGATTGGACGGAATCGCGCGAAGGTCAAGCGTTTAGCGCGACAGCAAGTTTCGCGCCTGGGTCGCCAGTTGTGCGAGCATGGCCGGGGCAATCGGGACTGCGGCGCGGGCGCGGCGGATCGCGGCCTCGAATTGCGCGACGGCGGGCGCATGCGCCTCGGTCCAGCGCGCGACTGCGGCCGCAGGATCGCCCTTGCGCTTGCCGACGCGGCGCAGGAACTCGATCCGCATCTGCTGGAAATCGCGCGCCAGGCCGTTGACGAGCAGGCGTTCCCACGGATCGGACGGGCTCATCCGCGCCGCCGCCAGCTGGGCCCAGTCGAGCCCCAACCTTGCGCCGAGGTCGGTGAAGGCGGCGGTGAGGACCAGCGGCGCGGTGTCCGCCTCGCGCGCCAGCCGGGCCAGGCCGACTGCGCCGTCGAGATCGAACAGCCGGGCCACGTCCGCCGCTTGCGCCTCATTCGCGCCCGCCGCGACCAGCTCGGCACGCATGCGCTCGGACTCGCTGCGGGCCTCGCCCTTGAGGACCGTGTTGGCAGCGCGGGTCAGGGCATTTACCCCGGGCGCGAGCTCGCTCACCAGCCGGGTCGAAGCGAGCATGCCCGCGCCGGTGCGCAGCAGGTCCGCCACTTGATCCCCCAGCGCCGAGGCAGCGCGCTGGAACAGCAGGATCCGGGCCGCTTCCGGCATGTGCTCGGTTTCGATCCCCTGCCACAGCGGGGCCATGGCAAAGAGCTGCTCGGCGGCGACGAAGGCTGCGGCGACCTGAGCGAGACCGGCGCCTTCTTCCTCCGCCAGTTCGAACGGATGGACGATCCCGATCCGGTTGATGATGCGGTTCGCGAGGGTGGTGGCAATGATCTCGCGGCGGAGCCGGTGGGCCAAGATGTCGCGGCGAAAGCGGCTGCGCATCGCTTCGGGGAAATAGGCGATGAGGTCGCTGGCGAGGCCCGGATCGTCGGGCAGGGCACTCGCCTCGATCGCGCTTTGCAGTGCCAGCTTGGCGCTGGAGAGCAGCACGGCGAGTTCCGGCCGGCTTAGCCCGCGCCCGTCCGACGCGCGGCGCATCAGCACATCGCTGTCGGGCAGGCCTTCGGTCTTGCGATCAAGCTGGCCGGACTCTTCGAGCGTTTCAATCAGGCGGATATGCGAAGGGACTGCCCGCGCGCCACCGGCCTCGGCGATCGACAGGGCCAGCGCCTGCAGCCGGTTGTCCTCCAGCACAT
This sequence comes from Sphingomonadaceae bacterium, assembly GCA_947477055.1. Taxonomy (GTDB): domain Bacteria; phylum Pseudomonadota; class Alphaproteobacteria; order Sphingomonadales; family Sphingomonadaceae; genus Novosphingobium. The sequence continues at coordinate 8,741 of CANJSX010000074.1, forward strand.
GCGCGCCAACCGCATCGGTCATCTCGACCAGCAGCGCGACGCGGGCCTTCTCCGATAGCCGACCCGCGCGCCGGGCCGAGGCCAGCGCGATCTTGATGTTGACCTCGTTGTCCGAGCAATCGACCCCGGCGGAATTGTCGATGAAGTCGGTGTTGATGCGCCCGCCACGGATGGCAAATTCGATCCGGCCAGCCTGTGTGCAGCCCAGATTAGCCCCCTCGCCGATCACTTTGGCGCGCAGCTCCTCGCCATTGACGCGCAGCGCATCGTTGGCGGGATCGCCGACGACGGCGTTGTTCTCCGCCTCGCTCTTCACATAGGTGCCGATCCCCCCGAACCACAGGAGATCGACCGGGGCCTTGAGGATCGCGGAGATCAGGCTGTCGGGATCGAGGGTCTGGGCTTCGACCCCCAGCACGGCGCGCACTTCGGGGCTGAGCGGGATTTCCTTGAGGCTGCGGGCGAAGATACCGCCGCCCCCGGACATCGCCTTGCGGTCGTAATCGTCCCAGCTCGAGCGGGGCAGGGCGAAGAGCCGGGCGCGTTCGGTCCAGCTTTTAGCCGGGTCGGGATCGGGATCGAGGAAGATGTGGCGATGGTCGAAGGCGGCGACCAGCTTGATCGCCTGGCTGAGCAGCATGCCGTTGCCGAAGACGTCGCCCGACATGTCACCGCAGCCGGCAAACCGCACCGGATCGGACTGCACGTCCACGCCCTGCTCAAGGAAATGCCGCTGCACCGAGAGCCAGGCACCCTTGGCGGTTATGCCCATGGCCTTGTGGTCATAGCCCTTCGAGCCGCCGCTGGCGAAGGCATCGTCGAGCCAGAAGTCGCACGCCTCGGCAATGGCATTGGCGGTGTCGGAGAAGGTCGCGGTGCCCTTGTCGGCCGCGACCACGAAATATGGATCGTCACCATCGCGCACCACTAAGCCTTCGGGGTGGACGATCTTGCCGGAAACGATGTTGTCGGTCAGCGAAAGCAGGCTGCGGACGAACATCTGATAGGCCCCACGTCCTTCAGCGGCCCAGCCTTCTCGGTCGACCCGCATGTCGGGCAACTGCTTGGGATAGAAGCCGCCCTTGGCCCCGGTCGGCACGATCACCGCGTTCTTGACCCGCTGGGCCTTCATCAGCCCG
>CANJSX010000075.1 GCA_947477055.1 Sphingomonadaceae bacterium
ATCTTCGTTCCTTCGTCACTACGACGAAGCCCCAACCCTCCTAAATTCAAAACCTCAAATCTGTGCCATTGGTGCTGACGGGGAACACCTTCGTCACTACGACGAAGCCCCAACCCTCCTAAATTCAAAACCTCAAATCTGTGCCATTGGTGCTGACGGGGAACATGCCGCAGCGTCTCGCGCCGATGCGGCTGCAGGCACGATCAGCCCGGCCAATGCGGCCCCGGCGAGGATACGGACGATGCTTGCGATCACGGAACCGGATCTCCCCAAGCGCGGATGGTTGGTACCGACCCTGTTGTTTTGCGGCACCATAGGCAGGCCTCCTGCTCTCGGGAACGGGCAAACCCGTGAATTTGCCGCTATAGCACAGACAGCTGGACTTGCCCCCGCCGTGTGAATCGCTAGAGGGGGCGCAACAGAAGCATACGGACAGGGATTTATGGCGACCTTCACCCTCCCGAAGAACAGTAAGATCACCGGCAAACCGCGTCATCACGCCGCAGCGACGCAGGGCAAGGTGAAGAAGTTCAAGGTCTATCGCTTCGATCCCGACAGCGGTGAAAACCCGCGTTATGACAGCTTCGACATCGACCTGCAGGATTGCGGCCCGATGGTGCTCGACGCGCTGATCAAGATGAAGTCGGACCAGGACCCGACCCTCACCTTCCGCCGTTCCTGCCGCGAAGGCATCTGCGGCTCCTGCGCGATGAACATCAACGGCCGCAACGGCCTCGCCTGCACCATGGCGATCGAGGATCTCGACGGCGATGTCCGCATCACCCCGCTGCCGCATATGGAAGTGATCAAGGACCTCGTCCCCGATTTTACGCATTTCTACGCCCAATACGCCTCGATCAAGCCCTGGCTGCAGACCGTCAGCACCACGCCTTCGGGCAAGGAGCGGCTGCAGAGCCCGGAGCAGCGCGAGCAGCTCGACGGGCTTTACGAGTGCATCCTGTGCGCCTGCTGTTCGACCGCCTGCCCCAGCTACTGGTGGAATTCGGACAAGTTCCTTGGCCCGGCAATCCTGCTTCAGGCCTATCGCTGGCTGGCCGACAGCCGCGACGAGATGACCGGCGAGCGGCTTGACGAGCTCGAAGATCCGTTCCGCCTCTACCGCTGCCACACCATCATGAACTGCGCCAGTGTCTGCCCCAAGGGCCTCAGCCCCGCGCGCGCCATTGCCGAGATCAAGAAGATGCAGGCCGAACGGCACGTCTGATCCACCGTGGAGCGATCCGCCACCATCCCGATCATCTGCGAGCCCGATCCGGAGCATCCCGGCTGGCTGACCTGGACCGTCGCCGACGAGTCCCGCTTCAACGGCCATGCCATCGGCAAGCTGATCGCGCGGGCGGAGGACGACGGCAAGGTCCGCGTCCGGATGTTCCCGGGCATCCAGCACGCCAATATGCAGGATACGCTGCATGGCGCGGCGGTGCTGGCGCTGGTCGATGTGGCGCTGTTCGCGACGGCGCAGATCGGCAACGGGGTGAATGCCGGCGGTTCGGTTACGCTTGATCTGACCTGCCAGTTCATCGGCTCGGGCGGGCTGGTGGCGCCAGTCGACGCCGTGTCGGAAATTCTGCGCGAGACCGGGCGGCTGATCTTCCTGCGTGGCCTCGTGGAGCAGGAAGGCCGCCTGCTCGCGTCCTTCACCGCCACCGTGCGCAAGCCGACCCAGCGATGACCGGGCTCTATTCCCGCTACGAGGCGCTGCTGGCCTCGGGCGAACTGCGCGTCGATGCCGAGCAGCAGGCTGCCGCGCTGCGGCTCGATGCGCTGCAGCGGCAGCTTGAGGTCGCTTCGGAAGCCGGTCTGCTATCGCGCCTGCTGGGCCGGAAGCGCGTGGCGCCGCGCGGCATCTACATCTGGGGCGGGGTCGGTCGCGGCAAGTCGATGCTGATGGACCTGTTCCACGAAACGCTGCGGATCAAGGAAAAGCGCCGGGTCCACTTCCATGCCTTCATGCTCGAAGTGCACGCGCTGCTGCGGGAAGAGCGCAAGAAGGAAGCGGGCGACCCGATCCTGCCCGTCGCCGCCACGCTGGCCCGCGACCTGCGCTGCCTCGCCTTTGACGAGATGGTGGTGAACAACTCCGCCGATGCCATGATCATGAGCCGACTGTTCACTTCGCTGATCGTCGACCAGCAGGTGACCGTGGTCACCACCTCGAACCGCGCGCCGCCTGACCTCTACAAGGACGGGCTCAACCGCGAGCATTTTCTGCCCTTCATCGAACTGATCGAGCGCGAGCTTGACGTGCTGACCTTGAACGGCCCGGTCGATTATCGCCTCCAGCGCCTTGCCGGCATGGCCAGCTGGCACGCGCCGCTGGGTGAGCCGGCCACCGATCAGGTGCGCGAGGTGTTCTTCCGCCTGACCGACTATCCGCCCGAGGACGCTGTCCACGTTCCTTCGGGCGAGCTTGCCCTTGGCGGCGGTCGCATGCTGCATGTGCCCAAGAGCCTCAAGGGCGTGGCGGCCTTCAGCTTCAAGCGGCTCTGCGCCGAGGCACGCGGCGCGGCGGATTACCTCGCGGTGGCTCAGGCCTATCACACCGTGATCCTCGTCGGTATCCCGCGCATGGGGCCGGAAAACCGCAACGAGGCGGCGCGCTTCGTCACCCTGATCGACGCGCTGTACGAGAACCGGGTGAAGCTGTTCGTGACTGCGGCCGCCGCTCCGGAAGAGCTTTACGAGGAAGGCGACGGGCGTTTCGAATTTGAACGCACGATCAGCCGGCTGAACGAGATGCAAAGCGCCGACTACATGGCGCTGGGGCATGGCGAGGAGGGTTGAAAACCCTCATTCGCACCCCATCTTCCGATCATTCCGGCGGCAACACCCCGCCGAGGTGGATACTCCCATGATCGATATCAGACCTTTTGCAGGCCTTGGCCACGAGGACCACGGCTGGCTAGACGCGCGCCATCACTTCTCCTTCGCCGGCTATCAAGACCGTGACCGCATGGGCTGGGGCAAAGTCCGCGTGTGGAACGACGACACGATCGCGCCGCACACCGGTTTCAATCCGCACCCGCACAACGACATGGAGATCGTCACCTTCGTGCGAAGCGGGGCGGTCAGCCACGAGGACAGCCTCGGCAACAAGGGACGCACCGCGGCGGGCGACGTGCAGGTGATGAGTGCCGGAACCGGCATCGTCCACGGCGAGTGAATCGTGCCCGTTCATTTGAAGGCCAGCAATTCCTCGACACAGCCGGTGCGGAGCCAGTCTGGGTGGCGGTCATAGCGGCTTATCCGGTCACGCCTTTGCGCGATCAAATCCCGGAGCCGGAACAGGTTCGATTCGTGGTTGATGCTGAACATCAGAGGTGTGCTGACCGTGATCTTGTCGAAGTAGAGGCTTGCTTGGGCGTGCCCTATTTCCGTAATCGAATCATTGTTGATGATGAGATCGTAGCGCTCGCTTCCTTCGAGGAACTCAGACGGCTCCATGACGCGCACGCTGGCGGCGGGGATGGTTTCACCCGAAAGCTGGACCTTGTCTGGTCCGAGGGTGCGCATCAGAAAATAGGACTGCAGGACCCCGGCCGGGAACGGAAGATCCACGACGGAGTAATGCCCGATGCCAAGTCTGGCCGCATAATAAGCCGAGCGGCCCATGCCGGGGCCGATTTCCAGAACACGGGGATTTGCGACGCCCTGAAGCAATTGCCTGGCACGATATGCGAGGTAGATCGCAGTGGTCGAGCGATAGCTGCAAACGCCGCGCTTCGTCTGGACGCCGTATTCGTTCGGGAAAGGATTGGGAAAATCGACTTCAATGCCTAATTGCGCGTCAAGATGGTCAATGAGATCGTCGGATTTCGTGCGGCCGAAGCGGAGCCATACGGGATTGTCGGGAAGATCGATCGGCAGGCTTCCGATGGCTTCAACAAGCCTGATGAGCACGTCCTGCGTCTCTGCGGCAAGCGCCAGCTCCGTCGCACTGGCGCCACCAATCAGGGGGCAGGGCCAGCCGAGCGGCTTCATTTATGTCCGCGTTTGGCTTGGGCGAAGGCCAGCAGGCTGCCGTAAGTCTCGAGCAATTCACCGTCGATCTCGTCATCCTCGATGACGATTTGCAGCCGGTCCTCCAGCTCGGTGAGCAGTCCGGCAACCGCCATGGAATCGAGTTCCGGCAGATGGCCGAACAGGCCGGTACCCTTCGTGAACTCCGCCGCCTGCCCGGGTTTCAGCCCAAGCACGTCAGTCAGGATGCGGCGAAGCAACTGGTCGGTCGATTTCGTCATTAACCCCTCGAAGGACTGCTGGCACGGCAAGCTGCCGCGCTCTAGCGAGGCTCGCCGCCACGGGCAAGCACGCGGCGAAGGCAGGCCTTGGCGATGGCCGGCCAATTGCCCGGCCAGCCGGGGCGGAACATGTCGAGGCGGTAGCGCGGGCGCTGGCGTTCCATCCAGTCGCGCTTGTAGCCATCGTCGCCGGTGCCGAAGTCGACCAGCGTCACCTGGTCGCGATCGATCACCTGCTCGAACAACGCCGCGCTCAGCACCGTTCCGGGGGAGAGCGGACGCGAATCCTGGGTGTGGGCAAGCTTGTGGATAAATGCGGTATTACCCTCAACCGTCCACCACTGCGCGGCGACCGGTTCGCCGTCCGCCCGGGCGATCCCCAGTCGCAGCCGGCCCGCTGCGCCCTCGGCCTCGGCGAAGCGGCGCAGGAAGGCGGGCGAGCCTTCGGCCGGTTTCCAGCTCTGGGCATAGATGGCTTCGTAGGCGGCCCAGCTCTCGAGGTTGAAGTCGGTTTCGATGGCAGTAGCGATCTTGCCCATGCGGCGCTTCAGCGTGGTGCGGAGCTGGCCGGGGCGGGCGGCGAGAAATTCGGCAAAGCTGCGCCCGCCGACTTCGAGGATGTGGTTGGTGTCGCAGGCCTCGCGCTGCACCAGCCAGCCGGCGGAGCGGAACGCCGCTTCGAGCAGGCTGGCCTCGCCCCCTTCGTCCGGAACGCCGGACAGCGTGATCCGAGGTGCTTCGCCAGCCAGGTCGGCCGCGATGGCAGCAAACAGAGCCGGCGCGAGGTCCGGGCGGTTGCTCAGCGGCTTCAGGCGGAAGCTGTACCAGTTGGCGAGCCCCGTGATGCTGCGACCTTGCCTGGTGAGTGGCAGCACGGCGCGCGCTTCGCCTTCGCGGGCGACGGCGATCAGCGGGGTGAGGCCGCACTCCTCTTCGAGCAGTTGCCACCATTCGAGCCGGTCGAACGGAGCAGCAGCGCAGGGCGCGGTCAGCAATGCGGCCAGCGCCGCATCGCCTTGCACTTCCTTAAGATCATCGCGATACTCGACCTCGATCACACAGCCACAACCCTTACGAAAGCCCTTACCAACCCGTGTCCCTGCAGCCCCAGACCGAGATCCGGCCGCTTGACCACCTCGCGCTGCGCGGGGCGGATGACGCGCCCGCGCTGGTGCTGCGGGAAGAGACGCTTAGCTACAAGGACTTAAGATCGCGTGTTGCGCGGCTGGCCGGATGGTTAAGGCAGCTGGTGCCGCAAGACGGCGCCCGGGTCGCGAGCTGGGCCGCGAAGGGTGAGCTGACCTGCCTGCTACCGCTGGCCGCAGCGCGCGCTGGGCTGGTGCATGTGCCGGTCAACCCGCTGCTCAAGTGCGCGCAGGTCGGCCATATCCTGGCCGATAGCGGGGCGGTGCTGCTGCTCGGCACTCCGGCGCGGCTAGCCTCGCTGAAGGCTGGCGATGTGTCGGAAGGCTGCGTGCCGGTGCCTGAAGCGGAAGCGCTGGAGCGGGCCACCGAGCTGGGCGTGGAGCTGCCGCCGTCAATCGCAAATCCCGACGATCTCGCCGCGATCCTCTACACCAGCGGCTCGACCGGGCTGCCCAAGGGGGTGATGCTGAGCCACGCCAATATGTGGCTGGGGGCGGAGAGCGTTGCCTCCTATCTCGACCTTGCCCCGGACGACCGGGCGCTGGCGGTGCTGCCGCTGTCGTTTGACTATGGCCAGAACCAGCTGCTTTCGCACTGGTATGCCGGGGGCAGTGCGGTGCCGCTCGATTATCTGACTGCGCGCGATGTGGTGAAGGCGATTGCCCGCCACGGGGTGACGACGCTCGCCGCCGTCCCGCCGCTCTGGGTGCAGCTGGCCGAGCTGGAATGGCCGCCCGAGGCCAGCGCGCCGCTGCGCCGGCTGACCAACAGCGGCGGAGCGCTGACGCCCGATCTCGTGAAGCGGCTGCGCAGCTTGTTCCCGGCGGCGCGGCTGTTCCCGATGTATGGCCTGACCGAAGCGTTTCGCTCGACCTTCCTCGACCCCGCGCTGGTCGACAGTCACCCGACCTCGATGGGCCAGGCCATCCCTCATGCCGAGGTGCTGGTGATCGGCGACGCCGGCCAGATCGCAGCCGATGGCGTAGAGGGTGAACTGGTGCATTGCGGGCCGCTGGTGGCCCAGGGGTACTGGCAGGACGCAGCGCGCACCGCTGAGCGCTTTCGCCCGGCGCCACCAGCTTCAACCTATGGCGGCACGGCCGTCTGGTCGGGCGACCGGGTGCGGCGCGAGGCGGACGGGCTGCTCTATTTCGTCGGGCGGCGCGATGCGATGATCAAGAGCGCGGGCAACCGCATCAGCCCGCAGGAGGTGGAGGAAGCCGCGCTCGCCACCGGGCTGGTGGTCGAAGCGGTGGCGCTGGGCGTGCCCGATCCGCGGCTGGGACAGGCGGTGCATTTGATCGTTCGGGCGAATCCGGATATCCTCGGCGCGGAGATAGAACTGCCACGTATCCTGCAGAAAGAACTGCCGAACTTCATGCAGCCAAAGGTCATCCACTGGCGTATGGCGATGCCGACCGGGCACAATGGCAAGATTGACCGCACCGGCTTGCTGACGGACGTGACGGCATGAAGCCGCTCGGTCCGATCCCCGCTGGTTATGCGGCGATCGACGGTGTGCTCGCGGTCGACGGCATCCCCGTCACCGAACTGGCCGAGCGCGCCGGTGCCACCCCGCTGTTCGTGTATTCCTCCGCTCTGATCCGCCAGCGCGTCGCCGCACTGCGGTCGGCGATGCCCGAGCGGCTGGCGCTGCATTATGCGCTCAAGGCCAACCCGTTCGGCCCGGTGATTGGACTGCTGGGCGAGCTGGTCGACGGCTTCGACATCGCTTCGGGCGGCGAGTTGGCACTGCTCCGCGCCGCCGGGATCGACCCCGTGCGGGTCAGTTTTGCCGGGCCTGGCAAGCGCGATGCCGAACTGGAAGCGGCAATCGCGGCCGGGGTCACGCTCAACCTCGAATCCGAGGGCGAGGCGCGGCGCGCGCTGGCGATTGCCGATCGGCTGGGCTTAACGCCCCGGCTCGCGATCCGGGTTAATCCGGAGTTCGATCTCAAGGGCTCAGGCATGAAGATGGGCGGCGGCGCCAAGCCCTTTGGCATCGACGCTGAACGCGTGCCGGCTCTGGCGCGCGAAGTGATCGCTGCCGGGGCGGAATGGCGCGGGTTTCACATCTTCGCCGGGAGCCAGGCGCTCGATGCCGATGCGCTGATTGAAACGCAGTCGCAGACGCTCGCTCTGGCCGCACGTCTTGCGGAAGCAAGCGGAGCCGCGCTGCCGCATCTCAACCTCGGCGGCGGCTTCGGCATTCCCTACTTCCCGGGCGACAAGCCGCTCGATATTGCCCGGATCGGTGAGGCGCTGAGCGAGGCGTTCGAGGCATTGCCTGCGGAACTCGCGCAGACGAAGTTCTGCCTTGAGCTGGGCCGCTATCTCGTTGGCGAGGCAGGAATTTACCTGACACGAATCCTCGACCGCAAGGAAAGTCACGGCGAAATTTTCCTCGTCACCGATGGCGGGCTGCATCACCAGCTCGCCGCCTCGGGCAACTTCGGCACAGTGGTCCGGCGCAACTATCCGGTGGCCATCGCAACGCGTTTCGATGCGCCGGTCGAGGAAGAGGCGAGCGTCGTCGGCTGCCTTTGCACCCCGCTCGATCGCCTCGCCGAAAAAGGCGGCTTCCCCCGGGCCGAACCGGGCGATCTCGTCGCGGTGTTCTGCGCCGGAGCCTATGGCGCAAGCGCCAGTCCATCGGCCTTTCTCGGGCAGGGACCAGCGGCGGAAATGCTGGTCTGAACACTTAGGCCCCTCCGCTTCAGATAACGAGGGGAAAGCGTGTCAGGCGAGCTCCGGATTTAGGAGTTCACGGCCGGCTTCGGCGCATAAAACAGCGGCTTGCCGCAGCTGTCGCAGCACAGGTCCTCGGTTGGAACCGGGCGCTCCTCGGCCACTTCGTCGTGCGCCGGACCCCCGCAGCAGGAGCAGTCGCTCGACAGCGCGGCGTAGGCGTCGAGCATGCGATCACTCCATGGCACCGCGCAAAACGGGCAAGTGGCGCGGTGTTCGTGCGAATGGTTATGCGTCACAGTCCCAGTCCTGCCTTGCGCGAGACGATATAGGCCTCGTTGGTGAACGACATGCCCCGGTGCTGGCGCAGCACGCGGCGGGTGGCGTCGAGATAGAGATCCTGGCTCATCGCCTCGGCCAGCGGAGCATCCTCGACCTGCGCGACATAGTTCGCCGCGTTCCACGCCGCGAGCAGGGTCGAGCTGCCGATGTCGGCCCCGGGCGCGATTTCGGTGGCGAGGGTGCGAGTGTGGTAGCGGAACAGCGCTTCCTCGTCCGAAGTGCGATGGAAGTTGAAATGCCCGGCCGACCCGCCCAGCTCCGCGCGCACCGCATCAAGCAGCACATCGCGAGTGGTCACAAAGGGATCGGCATCGGGCCAGACCTCGTGGATCAGCTCCATTCCGGCGTCGTGGCCGTGGGCGTGGACCCCCATCAACCGGCCATTGGGGCGCAGTGCCCGGACCACCGGAGCGACGATGCTGCCGGCCTTGAAGGCCAGCGGCGCGCGGGCGCGGTATGGGTGGGAGAGCAGGATGAAATCGAAATCCGCCCGGGCGAGGCCGCGGCGCGGGATGATCGAATCCAGCACGAATTTCTGGTCCTGCCGGTAGATCACCAGAACCGCCGGAGTCCTCGGCACCGGGTGCCCGCTATGTGGATTGACCTCGACCTGCCAGTCCCGGTCGAGCATCGGCTGCAACCCGGCGATGGCTTCCTCGAAGGCCCCGGCGGTGGTCCCTTCCAATGCGACCTCGTGCCACGCCATGGTGCTCGCCCGCACCGGGGACGACGGCTTGAGCCAGGGTGCGTCCGGGTAATTGAGGTTGGTCACCACCAGCACGGTGGCCGGATGCTCCTGAAAGCGGTCCGGCATCTTCTCGAGCATCAGCCGGACGTTCTCCATGCTGATTTCCTTGGCCGCGACATAGAACGGCAGCCAGGGATGCCGGCGATGCGCGCCGCGCAGCAGCCGGGCCAGCGCGGTACCATCGCCCGCGCCGCCATCGAACAGCCGGATCGCGGGCGGCTCGGGCTGAGTCAGGCTCAGCTCCTCCAGCGCGCGATCGGCGATCATCTGCTTCTCCGACGTCGTGTTGACGAACATCAGATATTTCTGGCGGTTGTCGTAGAAGCGGAAATTATGCTCCGGCCCGCGCTGCTTGGGCAGGCCGACGATGGCCGAGCGCAGCTGCCGGGCAGACGGCCCGCCAAGCGAGGCAATGTACTGGTGGACGCGGTTGACCGTCTGCAGCGTCACCCGCCCGCCCTGCTGCAGGCGGCTGACCAGCTTGCCATCGTTGACCGCCTGCCGCCCGAAGGTGGTCTGCGCGATCCCGAGCCGGCGGCACGCCTCGTCGATCTGCGCGAGCAGCGCCTCGGCGTCGGTC
>CANJSX010000076.1 GCA_947477055.1 Sphingomonadaceae bacterium
CCCTCCAACTTAAACGTCGCATCAATTTGGCGGTCAAGCAAGTTCAGCAATATGATATTCGACACACGCAGATACCTCCCACATCCTATGTCGTACCGATTATCTACCCGACCTTCCTGCACGTGAACCACCGCACGCGTCGCAGTAATGGCTGCCTTTAGGAGGCAAGCTACCGTAATCACACTTGCACAAATGTTCCATACATGTTCCGATCCACCTCATGCCAACCCCCATCCACGGTCGCGGCGCGCAGTCTGCGCTGGTGCCGCAACGCTTCGGCCTTGCCGCGCGCGAGGTGGATGGGGATTGGCTCGATGCGCGCGGGGAGGTTGATGGCGGGGCGCCGCGTGTCGCCACCACGGTGACGGAGGAGCATCCCCGGACCATCATCAGCTTCAACCAGTCGCCCGATATTCCCTTTGACCGCTCGATCAACGCCTATCGCGGCTGCGAGCATGGCTGCGTCTATTGTTATGCCCGGCCGAGCCATGCCTATCACGACCTCTCGCCGGGGCTGGACTTTGAGACCAGGCTGTTCGCCAAGCCCGATGCCGCGCGGCTGCTGCGCGAGACGCTGGCGAAGCGCGGCTACCAGCCCGCGCCCATCGCCATGGGCACCAACACCGATCCCTACCAGCCGATCGAGGGGCGCTATCGCATCACGCGGGCGGTGCTGGAGGTTTGCCTCGAAACCGGCCATCCGGTGACGATCACCACCAAATCCGACCGGGTGCTGCGCGATCTCGATCTGCTGGCCGAGCTGGCCAAGCGGGGCCTCACGGCGGTCGGCATTTCGGTCACCAGCCTCGATCCGAAGCTCTCCGGGCTCCTTGAACCGCGCGCCGCTTCGCCGGCCAAGCGGCTGGCGGCGCTGGGGCGGCTGGTCGAGGCCGGGGTGCCCGCGCATGTCTCGATCGCGCCGATCATCCCGGCGATCACTGACGAGTTCATGGAAGGCATTCTCGAACAGGCCGCGACCCGCGGGGTGCGCTCGGCCAGCTGGATCATGCTGCGCCTGCCGCACGAGGTTTCCCCGCTGTTCCGCGAATGGCTTGTCGTCCATTTCCCGGACCGGGCGGACAAGGTGATGAATACGGTGCGCTCGATGCGGGAGGGGCGGAACAATGATCCCGGGTTCTTCACAAGGATGAAGCCAGAAGGCGTGTGGGCCGACCTGTTCCGCCAGCGCTTCCGCAAGGCTTGCGGGCGGCTGGGGATGAACCGGGCGGAGGAGGTGCGGCTGGATTGCGGGCAGTTCCGGCGGCCGAGTTTGGATGGGCAGTTGAGCCTGTTGTGATTCCGGAGGAGGTCGCATTCACCGAATCACCACCCCGCTTTCGTCATCCTGAACTTGTTTCAGGACCCATCGTGCAACCATACCCAGTTCTCGCCAGCGTTGCGCTTCACCCTGTGCGGCCCACACAGCGCCAATCAGCACAGAACTGCGCGAGCGGAGAAATGGGTCCTGAAACAAGTTCAGGATGACGAAATTGGGATGGAAGCGATCACCGACGTGCCCCTCCACCACCTTCGGTGCCCCCCCCTCCCCGTGCCGGGGAGGAATCTAGCTCAGCCGGTAATCCCGGAACTGCTCGCGCAAATCCTTCTTGCTGATCTTGCCGGTGCCGGTGTGCGGGATCTCGTCGACGAATTCGACCGCATCGGGCAGCCACCACTTGGCGACCTTGTCGGCGAGGAAACCGAGGATGTCCTGCGCCTCCACCTCCGCCCCGGGCTTCCTGACCACCACCAGGATCGGCCGCTCGTCCCACTTGGGGTGGGCGATCCCGATCGCCGCCGCCTCGGCCACGGCGGGATGGCCCACAGCGGCGTTTTCGAGTTCGACCGAGCTGATCCACTCCCCGCCCGACTTGATCACATCCTTGGTCCGGTCGGTCAGCTGGAGATTGCCGTCGGCATGGATCACCGCGACGTCGCCGGTGTCGAACCATTGCTCGGGCGAGAGCGCGGCGTCGGCTTCGGCCTTGAAGTAGCGTTTGATCACCCACGGCCCGCGCACCTGCAGCGCGCCCGCCGTCTTGCCGTCGCGCGGGAGAGTTTTTGTGGGATCGTCGAGATCGACGCAGCGCAGCTCGACCCCGAAGGGCACCCGGCCCTGCAGCGCCTTGGCATCGACGCGCTGCTCAAAGCTGAGCGCGTCCCAGTTCCAGGGGCGTGAGCCGGTGGTGCCGATCGGGCTGGTCTCGGTCATCCCCCAGGCATGGCCGACGTCGATGTCCATGCCCTCGAACCGTGCGATCATTGCGCGCGGCATGGCCGAACCGCCGCAGATCACCCGGCGCAGTTTGCCAAGGTCCTCGCCGGTCGCATCGAGATGCTGGAGCATGCTGAGCCACACGGTCGGCACTCCGGCGGCATGAGTCACGCCCTCGCGGTGCAGCAGGTCGCACAGCACCGCCGGATCATTCACCGCCGAGAACACGAACTTCACCCCGCAGGCCGCGCCGCTCCACGGCAGGCCCCAGCTGGCGGCGTGAAACATCGGCACCACCGGCAGCATCACCGCCGTCGCGTCGAAATCGAACACGGCGGGCTGGAGACTGGCGATCGCGTGGAGCATGGTCGAGCGGTGCTCATAGAGCACGCCCTTGGGATTGCCGGTAGTGCCGCTAGTGTAGCACAGCATGCAGGGATCGCGCTCGTCGCCGCCGGCCCAGTGCGCGTCGCCGTCCTCGGCAGCGATCCAGTCCTCGAAGTGCCGTTCCTGCGCGGCGGAATCGAAGCAGATGTAGTGCTCGACCGTCGGCCAGCGGCTGCGCATGCGATCGACAATCGGCTGGAACGCCGCGTCGTAGCACAGCACGCGGTCCTCGGCGTGGTTGACGATATATTCGAGCTGGTCGTCGAACAGCCGGGGGTTGAGCGTGTGGAGGATCCCGCCGATCCCGATCGCGCCATACCAGCTGACGAGGTGGCGGGTGTGGTTCATCGCCAGCGTGGCGATGCGGTCGCCCGGGCCGATCCCCAGCCGCCGCAGCGCCTGCACCATGCGCAGCGCTTCGTGGCGGATTTCGGCCCAGTTGGTGCGGGTCTCGCTGCCGTCGGCCCAGCGCGAGACCAACTCGCGCGGTCCGTTCTCGCGCGCGGCGTGATCGACGATCCGCGTGACCCGCAGGTCCCAATCCTGCATTGCTCCCAGCATATCCCGTCCCCTCCGGGCGAGGATCAGGCGACCAGTCGCAAATTGGCCGCCCCGCGCCTCGTGCTCAGCGATACATTATGCACGCCCTCGATTTCGGCAAGCCGTTCTGCCAGTTCGCCATCAAGCTGATAGTCGCTGCCCAGCCGCAGCAGCGGTTCATTCTCGCCGCCGGTGCGCAGCCGCACCAGCACTTCGCCGCGCCCTTCCGCCCCGCCGTGCAGCAGCAAGGCCAGTTCGGCCAGCGCCTCGGTCCGGTCAATTTCGAGATTGAGCATCATCCGCGCCGCGCTGGTGACTTCCGCCAGTGGCCGCGCCCCGCGCACGGTGATGCGCGGCGGCTCTTCGGGGCTAGGCGAATCGAGCTCGACATTCAGCAGCACACAGGTGCCCTCTGCGGCCCAGCGCAGCATCGGATCGACCAGCGATTCCTCAAAGCAGGCCGCCGAAAACTGGCCGGTTGAATCCGAGAAATCGGCGCGGACGAAGTCCTTGCCCTTGCGCGTCTTGCCCCGGTTCACCGCCTCGATCATCGCCGCCATCACCGCCGGCTGGCGCCCCCCCGAAACTCCACTCGCCTGCAAGCTGGCATGGCTGCGCGCGCCGTTGGCACTGGCGATGGCGCGAAATTGCTCGACCGGATGGGCGGCGAAATAGAAGCCGAAGTTCTCGCGCTCCTTGGCCATCTGCTCGGCCCGGGACCACGCCTCGGCCTCGGCCAGGCGGAGCGCGGCGGCAGCGTGATCGTCCCCGCCGAACAATGCCGCCTGACCGCTGGTGCGGCTGCGCTCGGCCTCGTCGGCCACGGCGAGCAGCAGATCGGCATTGGCGAGCACCCGGGCGCGGTTGGGCTCAATGCTGTCAAAGGCGCCGGCGCCGGCCAATCCCTCGATCGCGCGGCGGTTCATCGCGCCGGGCGGCAGGCGGCGGAACAGATCCTCTAGCCCGGTGAACCAGCCATGCGCCTCGCGCTCGGCGGCGATAGCATCCATCGCCTTTTCGCCGACGTTGCGGATGCCCGCCAGGGCGTAGCGCACGGCGTGGCCTTCGTCGGTGCGCTCGACGGTGAATTCAGCCTCGGAGCGGTTGATGTCCGGCCCTTCGAGCGCCACCCCGTTGCGGCGCATGTCGTCGACATAGACGCTGAGCTTTTCCGACTGGTGCATGTCGAAGCACATCGAGGCGGCGTAGAATTCATGCGGGTAATGCGTCTTGAGCCAGGCGGTCTGGTAGGCGAGCAGGGCATAGGCCGCGGCGTGGCTCTTGTTGAAGCCGTAGCCGGCGAACTTGTCGATCAAGTCAAACAGCTCGCCCGCCTTGGCCTTGTCGATCCCCGAGACTTCCTTGCACCCGGCAATGAAGCGCGCGCGCTGCGCGTCCATTTCCTTCTGGTCCTTCTTGCCCATGGCGCGGCGCAGCAGATCGGCGTCGCCGAGCGAATAGCCCGCGAGGATCTGCGCGGCCTGCATCACCTGTTCCTGATAGACGAACACCCCGTAGGTTTCCGAGAGGATGCCCGCGAGCTTGTCATGCGGATATTCGATCGACTCGGCGCCATTCTTGCGGCGGCCGAACAGCGGGATATTGTCCATCGGGCCGGGCCGGTAGAGCGAAACCAGCGCGATGATATCGCCAAAGCCGGTCGGCTTCACCGCCGCCAGCGTGCGGCGCATGCCCTCCGATTCCAGCTGGAACACGCCGACCGTATCGCCCGACTGGAGCAGGCGGTAGACCTGCTCATCATCCCAGGCGAGCGTATCGAGATCGATCGTCACACCGCGCTTCTCGAGCAGCTGCACCGCCTTCTTCAGCACCGAGAGCGTCTTCAGGCCGAGGAAGTCGAACTTGATCAGGCCTGTGTCCTCGACATATTTCATGTCGAACTGGGTCACCGGCATGTCCGAGCGCGGATCGCGGTAAAGCGGGACCAGCTGCTCCAGCGGCCGATCACCGATCACCACGCCGGCGGCATGGGTCGAGCTGTTGCGCGGCAGGCCTTCGAGCTGGACCGCGAGGTCGATCAGCCGCCGCACTTCCGCATCGGTGTCGTATTCACGCTTGAGCTCGGCCACGCCGTTGAGCGCGCGCGGGAGCGTCCAGGGATCGGTCGGATGGTTGGGCACCATCTTGCACAGCCGGTCGACCTGGCCGTAGCTCATCTGCAGGATGCGGCCCGTGTCGCGCAGCACCGCGCGGGCCTTGAGCTTGCCGAAGGTGATGATCTGGGCGACGTGATCGGCGCCGTATTTCTGCTGGACATAGCGGATCACCTCACCGCGCCGGGTTTCGCAGAAGTCGATGTCGAAATCCGGCATCGAGACGCGTTCCGGATTGAGGAAGCGTTCGAACAGCAGGCCGAGCCGCAGCGGATCGAGATCGGTGATCGTCAGTGCCCAGGCCGCGACCGAACCCGCACCGGACCCGCGTCCCGGTCCGACCGGGATGTCGTTGCCCTTGGCCCATTGGATGAAGTCGGCCACGATCAGGAAGTAACCGGCAAAGCCCATCCGGTTGATGATCCCGACCTCGAAATCGAGCCGGTCGAAATAGGCCTGCCGCTCTTCCGCTGTCAGTTCGCCATAGGGGGCAAGGCGCATTTCGAGGCCGATCCGGGCGTGGTCGGCGAGCATCGTCGCCTCGCCTTCGGTATCCCCGGCGAGGCTTGGCAGCAGCGGTTTGCGCCGGGGCGGAGTGAAGGCGCAGCGCTGCGCGACCACCAGCGTATTGGCCAGCGCCTCGGGCAGATCGGCAAACAGCTCGGCCATCATCGGCCCGGACTTGACCCAGGCCTGCGGCGAGGAGCGCACCCGGTCGGCGGCGTCGATATGGGTCGCGGCGGCGATGCAGAGCATGGCGTCATGCGCGGCGAAGAACTGCGGTTCGCCATAATGCGCGGGGTTGGTCGCGACCAGCGGCAGGTTCCGGGCATAGGCGAGCGCGATCAGTGCAGCTTCCGCCGCATCTTCGGCCGCATCGCCGCGCCGGGCGAGCTCGACATAGAGCCGGCCCGGGAACAGCGCTTCAAGCTTCTCGCATAGCACGTCGGCCGCCGACTGCCGATGCTCGGCCAGCAGCCGCACCAGCGTGCCCTCGCCCGCGCCGGTCAGCGCAATCAACCCGTCAGTATATCCCTCCAGATCGGCCAGCGTGACATGCGGATCGAGTTCGAGCGGGCGCTCAAGATGCGCGCGACTGACCAGCCGGCACAGGTTCAGCCACCCGGTATCGTTCTGTACGTACAGCGCCAGCGCATCGATCGCATCGCCCCCCTCGCGCCGCACCCCCAGCAGCGTGCCGAGCAGCGGCTGGATCCCCGCTTCCTTGCAGGCCGAGGCGAACGACATCGCGCCGTAAAGCCCGTTGCGGTCGGTCATGGCGACGGCGGGAAAGCCGCGCTCCTTCGCCAGCTTGGCGATGGCCTTCGGATCGATCGCGCCATCGAGCAGGGTGTAGCTCGAAAAGACGCGCAGCGGGACGAAGGGGATATAGGCCATGGGTTCACGCTAGAGCGCTGGTGAGGGCAATCAAGCGGCGAGCGATTCCTCTTGGGGAAAAGCTAGGGCCGGACGGTGGTCGCGGCCGCACGGTCGTGAAATTGCGCGAGCGCGGCCATCACCGCGTGCATCATCTTCATCCGCTCGGGAATCTGCACGCGTGTTTCGCCGATCATCACCGCGACCGAATAATAGGCGCCATCGGGAGCCTGAACGATTGCCACATCGTTATAGCCGGTCGCCGTTCCGGCCAGTTCCTGCCCGGTCCCGGTCTTGTGGAAGATCTTCCAGCCGGGCTCCAGGCCGCCCTTGAGTCGCCGCGGGCCGCTGTGGGTGCGCGAGAGGATGTCCATCATCACGCCGGTGGCTTGCGGCGAGAGCAACTCTCCGGTGGCGAGTCGGGCCAGCGCGCGGGCCATTCCGGCCGGCTGGGCGCCATCCATCGGGTCGGCGATATAGGATGCCAGCGCGGCCTGCCGCTGATCCTTCGACAGACGGGCGCGGGCCTGTTCGAAATTGCTGCCGAGCGAGAGGCTCTGGTTCCAGCGAAGCCCGGCAACGGCGCTTTGCATCAGCCGCTCACCGGCACCGAAGCGGATCCCGGTGATGCCCTTTTCGGTCAGGACCGTGCGGACATGGTCAGGCCCGGCGACCGTCCACAACAGGCGGTCGTTCGCGGTGTTGTCGGAGAGCGAGAGCGCGCTGTGCATCAGCGAGGACACGGGTAGGGTGACCGAGCCCTGTTCCAGCACCTGCGCCCGCAGCGGCTGGTTGAACAGGGTCAGGTCCACCGGCCGGATTGTGACCGGCTGCGCGAGCCGCAGCGCACCCCGGTCGGCCGCCTCCAGCACCGCAAGCGAGACCCACAGCTTCGAGACGCTCTGCTGCGGGAAATATTCGCGCAGCCGCGCACCGGCCATCCAGTCACACCCGGCCTTGGCAACGGCGATCCCGACCCGGCCGTTGAAGCCTGCGGCGATCGCGGCGAGGTCCGCCTGCAAACGGGTCGGGCGAGCGCTGCAATCGGCATGATAGCGCGGCGCGGCAGCTTGCGCCGGGCGGATGTCGGCCGCCAGCAATCGGCCCGGCGCATCGGCCAGCCGGGGGCCTGACAGGGCGACAAGCCCCGCCAGTCCGGCCAGCAGCCCTGCCAGGCTCAGCCTGCGGCGCCATGGCGATTGCTTCGGTGCAAAACTGCGATTGAGCGACGCCGGCGTATCTCTGTTCAGTCGGATACTCATGATCTGGCGGTGAAGGTAACCTCAAGCAACGCAAGATACAATTCCCCTGTCAGCCGCGCGGTGCCATTTCCCCAGTCCGATGCGACCGGCTGCACCGGGCGCGGGATTGCCCGACCCGCGCCGCGCGCGTAGGGGGAGGCGCATGTCCGTCACCACCCGCTTTGCGCCCTCGCCCACCGGCTTGCTGCACATCGGCAATATCCGCATGGCGCTGCACAACTGGCTGCTGGCGAAGCGGTACGGCGGGCGCTTCCTGCTGCGGATCGACGATACCGACACCGCGCGCAGCCGCGAGGACTATGTCACGGCGATCCGGGCCGATCTCGCCTGGCTGGGCCTGTTGCCCGATGGGGAAGAGCGCCAGTCAGCCCGGTTCGATCTCTACGAGCGCGAGTTTGCCCGGCTGGTCGCTGCTGGACGGGTCTATCGCTGCTATGAGACTGCGCAGGAGCTCGAACTCAAGCGCAAGGTCCTGCTGTCGCGCGGCTTGCCCCCGATCTACGACCGCGCCGCGCTGGCCTTGACCGAGGCCGATCATGCTGCCCGCGCCGACGCCGGGGAACACCCGCACTGGCGCTTCCTGCTCGACCGCGACAGTCAGATCGAATGGCGGGACGGCATCCGCGGCCCGCAGCACTTCGATCCGGCGCAAATATCGGACCCGGTGGTGCGCCGCGGCGATGGCAGCTGGCTCTACATGCTGCCCTCGGTGATCGACGACATCGCCATGGGCGTCACCGATGTGCTGCGCGGCGAGGACCATGTTTCGAACACCGCGACGCAGCTGCAGATGTTCGTCGCGCTCGGCGCTGCCACGCCGCGCTTCGCGCATGAGGCGCTGATCACCGGGGCGGAGGGCAAGCTTTCCAAGCGGCTCGGCTCGCTCGGCGCGGAGGAATTGCGCGTAGCCGGAATCGAACCCGAAGCCGTGGTCGCACTGCTGGCGCGGCTCGGCACCTCCGATCCGGTCGATCCGGCGCTGGAGGCCAATGCGCTGGCGGGCGCCTTCAATCTCGCGCATTTCGGCCGCGCGCCGGCCCGGTTCGACGAGACCGAACTGGCCCGCATCAATGCGTCGGTCATCCATCGCCTGCCGTTCGAGAGGGTTCGCGCCGCCTTGCCTGAAGGTATGGATGAAGCGGCATGGCTGGTGATCCGGCCCAACCTTTCGACCTTGGCCGAAGCGGCCGAGTGGTGGCAGGTCGTTACCGGACCGGTTGCCTGCCCGCCATTCGCAGCGGAGGACCGGGCATTCCTGGCCGAAGCGGCAACCGCGCTGGGCTCAGTCGCGTGGGACGACAATCCCTGGAGCGCCCTGACCGGCAGCCTCAAGAAAACCACCGGGCGCAAGGGCAGGCCGCTGTTCCTGCCGCTGCGCCAGGCGCTGACCGGGCAGGACCACGGGCCGGAAATGGCGGCGCTGCTCCCGCTGATCGGGCGCGACGAGGCAATCGCCCGGCTCCGCGCGGCGGCCGGTTAGCGCAGAAATGCAATCGTCCGCAGCTCGATGCTCTGGCGCGGCAAGGCGTCGGGGAGTGAAGTCGGGTCGTTGAAGGCGGTGTGCGCGGTGAACTGCACCCGCGCCGGGTCGCTATCGAACAGCTTGAACACGAAGACTTCCTCGGCGCGCATCCGCGGCACGTAATACCAGCGCTGCCGGTCGGTGTAGGCCAGATTGAAACCGTGCAACGAACGCCGCCCGGCATCGCCCAGCCCGCCGCGGATCTCGCTGTCGAACAAATCCTCGGCACCGATGGTGCTGGCATCGCACAGCGCCAGCGGGGTACGCTCGACCGTGCGGATCGGGCGCCAGATGTTGATCAGCATGTGCCGCCCGGCAAGGCG
>CANJSX010000077.1 GCA_947477055.1 Sphingomonadaceae bacterium
CAGAGGTGGAAGCGATGGAAGTGCGGCTGATGATCGGCAGCAGCATCGCGCTCGCCTATGTCGATCTTTCGCGCCAGTTCGCGCTGCGCGATGCCCGCCAGCAGCTGCTCGATGTCCAAGCGGCCCGGCAGGACCTGACCGCCCGCCGCGTCGCGCAGGGGCTGGACAATGCCGCCACCCTGCGCAGCGCCGAGGCGGCGAGCGCTGCCGCCCGCTCCGATCTTGCCGCTGCCGATGCTATGGTTCTGATGCGCCGCCACCAGCTGGCTGCGCTGCTCGGTGCGGGGCCGGACCGCGGGCTGTCGATCGCCCGGCCGAATCTCCCGCCCGCGAACTCCCGCAGCCTGCCCGAGGACATCACCACCAACCTCATCGGCCATCGCCCCGATATCGTCGTCGCGCGGGAGCGGATGCAGGCGGCGGCGGCGCGGGTGCAGGTGGCAAGGGCCGATTTCTATCCCTCGGTCCGGCTGGGCGCTTTGATCGGCCTCCAGTCGGTCGGGCTATCGAACCTGTTCGAGAGCGATTCCACCTATGGCAATGTCGGCCCGGCGGTCAGCCTGCCGCTGTTCCACGGTGGGGCGCTGCAGGGCCGTTACCGGGCTTCACAAGGTACCTACGACGCGGCTGTCGCCGACTATGACAAGAACGTGATCACCGCCTATCAGCAGGTGGCCGACGCCTATGTTGACCGCCGGACTATCGGCGAACGCCTGGTCGAGGCCAGGGCGGCGCTGGATGCGAGCACCGCGGCCTATGATCTCGCCCGACGCCGCGAGGGGGCCGGGCTCTCGAGCCACCTCGATGTGCTCGCCGCCGAGGAGCGCATGCTCCAGGCCCGGCTGGCGTTCGACGAGATCGAGGCTGCCACCACCTCATCTGAAATGATCCTGATCCGCGCGCTGGGCGGCGGCTATGCCGAAACTCCCGCGATTCAAGCCCCCCAGAGCCTAGCCAAGGACAATCCGCATGAGTGACGGCGCCATCGACGAAGCGGCCCGGACCGATGCGCGCAAAGCGCAGCGCAAGCTCTGGCTGCGCCGGCTGGCGATTGCCGTCGCCCTGGGGGCAGCGATCTGGACCGCGTGGTATCTGCTGTTCGGCCGCAACCACGTCAGCACCGGCAATGCCTATGTCAATGCGGAGGTCGCGCAGGTTACGCCGCTGTGGGGGGCTTCGGCGGTCAAGGTCCACGTCAAGGAAACCCAGTTCGTCAAGGCCGGGACCGTGCTGGTCGAGCTTGACCCGGCCAGTGCCCGCATCGCGCTAGCGCAGGCCGAAGCCGACCTCGCCGAAGCGCGCCGCCGGTTCCGCCAGACCAAGGCCAACAACACCGCGCTGTCCGCACAGGTTTCGGCCCGCGATGCCGGGATTTCGCAGGCCGATGCACAGATTGCGGCAGCGCAGGCCGATTTCGACAAGGCCCGCAGCGATCTCCAGCATCGCGAGGCGCTTGCGGGCACCGGCGCGATCGCCGGGGAAGAGCTGACCGCCGCCCGCCGCACCTTCGCCGCCGCCCGCGCCGGGCTGGCCGTCGCGCAAGGCAATCTCGCCCAGTCCCGCGCGGCCCGGATCAATGCCCAGGGCCAGTTTGCGGCGAACGACGCACTGGTCAGCGGTTCGACCGAGGATACCGATCCAGCGGTGATGGCCGCCAGGGCGCGGGTTGATTCGGCTCGGCTCGATCTTGCGCACACGGTGATCCGCGCGCCAATCGATGGGGTGGTGACCCAGCGCAAGGTTCAGATCGGCCAGCGCCTCGCCGTGGGCGTGCCGATCATGAGCATCGTGCCCGTAGGGCAGGTCTATATCGATGCCAATTTCAAGGAGCGTCAGCTCCGCCGGGTGGTGGTCGGCATGCCGGTCGAAGTCACGGCCGACATCTATGGGTCGGGTGTGACCTATCACGGCAAGGTCGCCGGTATCGCTGGCGGCACTGGTGCCTCGATGGCGGTGATTCCGGCGCAGAACGCCACCGGCAATTGGATCAAGGTGGTGCAGCGCGTGCCGGTGCGGATCGAACTCGATCCGCGCGAGCTGGCCGCTCATCCATTGCGCGTCGGCATGTCGGCCGAAGCCACCATCGACCTTTCGGGCGATTGAGCGATGGCGGGTGGCCCGCTTCCCGAGACCGCACGGCTGGCGCCCGACGCCTATCTGCCGACGCGAATTCAATGGCTCGCGGGCTTCGTGCTGGCGGTGAGCAACTTCATGGTGGTGCTCGACCTGTCGATCGCCAATGTCTCGATCCCGCAGATCGCTGGCAACCTTGGCATCACGCTCGATCAGGGCACCTGGATCATCACCTCCTATGCGGTCGCAGAGGCAATCTGCGTGCCGCTGACCGGCTGGCTGGCGCAGCGTGTCGGCACGGTGCGCCTGTTCCTCGGGGCGATGCTCGGCTTCGGGCTGTTTTCCCTGCTGTGCGGACTGTCGGTGTCGCTCGACATGCTGGTGATCTGCCGGATCGGCCAGGGCCTGTGCGGCGGGCCGATCATGCCGATGTCGCAAACCCTGCTAACCCGCGTCTTCCCGCCGGAAAAGCGCGCCGTGGCCATCGGCATGTGGGCGATGACCGTGACCATGGGACCCGCCTTCGGTCCGATTATCGGCGGGACCATCACCGACAACATGAGCTGGCACTGGATCTTCCTGATCAACGTGCCGATCGCGCTGCTGGCGACGGTGGCGGGCTATGCCTTGCTCAACCGGCTTGAGACGCCGACCATCAAGATCCCGATCGACCGTTTCGGTCTGGCGATCATGATCTTCTGGATCGGTTGTCTCCAGATCATGCTCGACATCGGCCGCGACCATGACTGGTTCGGCGACTGGAAGATCGTGCTGCTGGCGATCATGGCCGCAGTCGGTTTCCTCGCTTTCATCGTCTGGGAGCTGACCGAGGAACACCCCGTGGTCGACCTGAGAGTCTTCCGCCACCGGGGCTACTGGACGGCGGTCACCGCCTTCGCACTTGTGTTCGGCTCCTATTTCGCCAGCGTGGTGGTGATCCCGCAATGGTTGCAGGTGGTGATGGGCTATACCGCCACCCAGGCCGGGCTGATGGTGGCCTTCAGTGCCATGGCGGCGGTAATCGGCGCGCCCATTGCGGCGCGGCTGCTGCCGCATGTCGATCACCGCATCCTGGTTACCGGCGCGGCGTTCTGGATGGCGGCGATCTCCTTCATGCGCAGCTTCTGGTACACCGGAACGGATTTCTGGAGCATGGCCCCGCTCATGCTGGTGCAGGGGCTGGCGCTACCCTTCCTGATGATTGCGCTGAGCAATGCGACCATGAGCTCGGTCCTGCCGAGCGAAGCGGCGTCGGGCGCCGGTTTGCAGAATTTCCTCCGGACCATTGCGCTTGCCATTTCCACCTCGCTCGTCCTGACACTCTGGAGCGACCATCAGCGCATTTCGCGGTCCGAGATGGTCGGGCGGCTCAATGCCGATGGCATGCTGGACCCGCTGAGGGACGCAGGTTTCTCTCCCGGGCAATCCGCTGCGATGCTGGCCAATACTGTCGACCGCGAGGCCATGACGATCGCGATGACGAACACATTCCTGTTTTCCGCAGTGGCACTGGTTTTTGCCGGGCTGATTATCTGGCTTGGCCCGCGCAGCCAGATGTCGCGCCTTTCGGCCCAGCCGCCGGCCGAGTAGCGGGCGTATTCGCCTTGCCAGAGCCGCGCAACAAGTTCACATGATAACCATCGCAAAAAGACGATGGCTTTAGACCATGGGGAGAGTGCCGATGACCACCGCACCGGAAGCGCAAATGCTGCAGACGCTGATCGACCGCCAGGCGATCGAGGACCTGTTCACCCGCTATTACCTTGGGCTCGATGCGGGCGATCCCGAAGGCTTCGGCAAGTTCTTCTTCGCCGATGCCGAGCTCGACGTGAACGGGATGGTGACCCGAAGCCACGCGGAGATCGCCGAGCTCTACCGCGACGTGAAGCAGGACAAGGCTCCGCTCCACGGCACCTTCCGCATGCTGCTGAGCAATCTGCTGATCGAGATCGACGGCGACACGGCCAAGGCCCAGTGCCTCTGGACCCAGTTGCTCAACGACAATCTGATGGGGCCGCCACGGCTGATCGAGCAGGGCCGCGAATACGACCTGCTCGAGAAGGTCGACGGCAAGTGGAAAATCCGCAAGCGGGTGGTGATCGCGGATTCTGGGCTGCCGCACATGATGCTTCCCACCTATACGCCGCGTGCCGATTATTCGACGGCTGATCTGTAATGTGATTCGGGCAGCGCGCGGGCCGGTCTTGCGCGCTGGCCCTGCTGAATGGAGACGAGCATGCCTACCGTTCGCGACGCCACGATCCGCCTGATGCGCGAGCTTGGCGTGACTACGATCTTCGGCAACCCGGGTTCGACCGAGCTGCCGATGTTCCGCGATTTTCCCGAGGATTTCCGTTATATCCTCGGGTTGCAGGAAGCGGTCGTGGTCGGCATGGCGGATGGCTATGCGCTGGCCACCGGCAATGCCGCGATGGTCAATCTCCACAGTTCGGCCGGGACCGGCCATGCGCTTGGCAACATCTTCGCCGCTTTCAAGAACCAGGCGCCGCTGATCATCACCGCCGGGCAGCAGGCGCGCTCGATCCTGCCTTACGAGCCCTTCCTCCACGCCCAGCGCGCCACCGAATTCCCGCAACCCTTCGTCAAATGGACCTGCGAGCCGGCGCGGGCGCAGGACGTGCCGCTGGCGATCGCGCGGGCCTATTACGAGGCGATGACCCCGCCCTGCGGGCCGGTGTTCGTCTCGGTCCCGGTCGATGACTGGGATCAGGAGTGCGACTGGGTCTCGGCCCGGCAGATTGCCACGCTCAACCCCGGCGATCCTGCCGCCATCGCCCGGCTCGGCCGCGGGCTGGCGCAGGCGCGCAGCCCGGCCTTCGTGCTCGGCGCAGGGACCGCGCGCGACGGCGCGTGGAGCGCGCTGGTCGCGCTGGCGGAGCAGCAGCAGGCGGCGGTCTATGTCGCGCCGCATGCCAGCCGCAACGTCTTCCCGGCGGATCACCCGCTGTTCGCCGGCTACCTCCCCGCTTTCCGCGAGCCGATCAACGCCATGCTGGCGGGGCATGACTTCATCCTCGCCATGGGCGGCCCGCTCAACCTCTATCACGCCGAGGGCACCGGACCGCACCTGCCCGAGAACGCCGAGTGCTGGACCGTAGGCGATAATCCGGGCGTGCTGGCCTGGGCGCCGGTCGGCCATGCGATACTTGGCAACACCCGAGCGGTGGCCGAATCTCTGGTTGCGATGGGCACGCCGGCTGCCCGCTCTGCGCCGCCGGCTCGTCCCGCGCCGCCCGCACTAGACCGCAATGTGCTCGACGACCGGCTGGTGCTCGAAACCATCGGCAAGCTGATGCCGGATAACGGCGTCGTGGTGGAGGAAGCGCCGACCAGCCGCCCGCCGATGCAGGTCCACATGCCGATTACCCGCGAGAACGGTTTCTACACCACCGCCAGCGGCGGGCTGGGCTATGCCATGCCAGCGGCGGTGGGGATCGCGCTGGCCCGGCCCGACGCGAAAATCGTCGCGGTCATCGGTGACGGTTCGGCGATGTATTCGATCCAGGCGCTGTTCGCCGCTTTCCAGCTGGGTTCCGACATCACCTTCGTGATCATCAACAACGGCAAATATCATGCGCTGCGCGAGTTCGGCCGTACCTTCGGGATGCAGCAGGTGGTCGGCACCGACCTCTCGGGGCTCGATTTCTGCGCGCTGGCCAAGGGCCATGGCGTCGTCAAGGTCAGCCAGGTGGCGGACGTGGCCGCCCTCGAAGTCGCGCTGGCCGAAGCCTTCGCGACCAAGGGGCCGTCACTGATCGAAGCTTTGGTGGTCTAGCGCTTGTCGAGCCCATTCTTGCGCATGAAGAGGTCGAGCTGCGCAGCGACCTGAGCGTTATTGAGATCGGCGAAGGGGATGTGAGAGTTCCCCTTTAGGCCCGCGTCCGGAAGCATCAGCACTTCGGCCTTGCCGCCGTACTTGTTGACCAGTGCGGCGAACTGCCTACTGACCTCGACATTGGACTTCCAGTAGGTCTGGCCGGTGTAGTCGCCCCAGACGATCTGGATCGGGAAGCGGGTCAGCTTGCGGAACTGTTCCAGCGGCACGTGGGTCGGGCCGAAGCCGGTTTCGGGGCCTGACGGGCCTTCACCCTCGGGGAAGACGAAAGCCGCAGGCTCATAAGCCACCAGCCCGCGCACGTTGTCCGTCTTCGAGGCCATGGCGGCGAGCATCGCGCGCCAGTCTCCGGCGGAGTTGGTGAGGATCACGGTCGGCCCGATCCGGTCCAGCGCCGTTGCTGCGGTTTCTCCTTCGAGATGGGCGTTGCGGGCAACGTCCCATTCGACATAGCGGGCGCGCATTGCCTGCTCATAAGCGCCGGCATCGCCGGTCGGGAACTGGATGCCTTCAAACCACTTGCCCACTTCCGGGCCGAACCGCCAGGCGACGTGGTTGCGCTCATCCTGTCCCATCGCAGGGGTGTAGCTGGTCGGCTCGCAGCTCATGGTGCCGCGTCCGACGCGCGGGCCGTCCCACTTGTAGACCGGATAGCCGCGGCGCAGCATCAGGCTTTCGTAACCCTCGCCGCCATCCCAGCGGGCCTCCCAGACATGGGTGCTCGAGCTGTGCCAGAGCCACAGGTTGGTCTTGCGCGCGCGGGCTGGCACCTTGAATTCGACATAGCCCTGGTCGCAGCTGAGCGAGTTCTTGCCGGGTTCGCCCAGCACGGCCCCGCCAGTGGCGAAGCTGCCCATGCGATCGATCGTGATCGGGGATGCCTTGCCCTTGGCGGCAATGGCGGTTCCGGTGATCAGTACGGCGGCGGCGAGGGTGGCGGAAAGCGCCAGTCCAATCGATTTCCTGGCAGTCATCGCATCATCCCCAAAGGTCGGCCGGCATCCTTGCCCGCTATTCGTTATTGCTGATCTTCATTTGTTTTTGCGGCCCGTCAAGCCGAAGCAAGCTCGATCACCCGGACGAGGTCGGTCAAAGTGTCGCATACCGGGGTGGGAACGCCGAGCCGGGCGCCTTCGCGCGCCACCGCGCCGTTGATCGTGTCGATTTCGGTGCGGCGGCCATGCTCGCGGTCCTGCAGCATCGAGGCCTTGTGATGGGCGTGTTCGCGCAGGGCCGAATCGACCGTGGCAAGGATCTTCGCCTGATCGAGCGCAATCCCGCGCGCAGTCGCAACCGCCACCGTCTCGCGCACGGCACTGCTCGCGATGCGGCGGCCATGTTCGTTATCGACCCCGGCATTGGGCACTGCGCAGATCATGCCGACCGCATTGAGCGCGGCGTTGAAGGCGAGCTTGTCCCAGACGGTAGCAGTGATGTCATCCGCCACCTTGGCATCGAATCCGGCCTTGCTCAGCCAGTGCGCGCAGGCATCGGCGTGGACCTGTGCGGCTGGGGTGAAGCCGCCCAGCGTGACATAGGCGAACCCATGCGTTTCGACCGCCGCCGGGCCGGTGAGATCAGCGGGCAGATGCGCCGTGCCCATCAGCACGCTGTCAGCAGCAAAGACTTCGGCGAGCAGTTCGGCATTGCCGACCCCGTTCTGGAGGGTAAGCGCCAGGGTGCCGGGCTGGGCGAGGTGCTTCACCAACGCGATGGCGGCAGCACTGTGCACCCCCTTGGTGAACAGCAGTACGAGATCGACCGGGCCGGACACGTCCCCGGCCAATGCCGCGCCAACCGGCACGCTGCGGGTGCCCTTGTCGTCGGTCAGTGCGATGCCGTCAGCGGCGATAACTGCGAGGCGGGCGCGGTCGACATCGACCAGCGTCACCTGCGCCCCCTGCTCGGCCAGCCGGGCCGCGAACAGGCAGCCCATCGCCCCGGCGCCGACGATGACAATATGCGGCGAAGCGGTATCGAGCGGCATTCGCGGTCTTTCTAGATGCTGTAGACGTCGAGCATGGTCGGCACACGGTCGTTCATCAGGCGGATGATCTTCTGCGAGATCTTCCACTCCCCGCCCGCCTTCACCAGCTCATGCTCGTAGCGCCCGAAATAGGCATGGCTGCGGCTGCTGCGCACGTCATAGACATGCACGGTGAAGGAGGCATTCACCGCCACGCTGCCATCGCTCTGCACTTCGCTCAGCACGTTGCCGATCTGGTGCGAGACGCGCGGCATGACGACGGATGCGACCGAAAAGCCCGAGCGGATCCGCTGCACCCGGTCTTCCAGGTTGCGGCGGCCGCGGTAGAAGATCAGCGAAAGCTCGCTGTCCGGATCCTCGGTCTGGGTGCCATCATCGCGCCAGGCGGGCATCCAGAACAGGCAGTCCGGCGTGTACATCGCCAGCCAACTGTCGAAATCGAAGCGATCGAGCTGCAGCGCCTCGCGATAGAGCAGGGCGGCGGCGTCGGCAGCTGAAAGGGGGGCAGTGGAAAGCGCGCTCATGCCAGCGACCCCTGCATCAGCTTTGCCCAGGCGCGGTAATAGTTCGCGAACAGGCTTTCATCGCACAGCTGCGCGTCAGACAGCACGCTGCGCGCCGGCTTCATGTCGAGCAGGTCCGACCAGGCATTGCCGCCTTCGACCGATGCGGAATGTCCGCGAGCGTGGCCCTGCAGCCAGGGGCGCTCCTGCCGGGCCATGCCGAGCTGCGCCTCTTCGTAGCAGACGGTGTCGTCCGGGGTGGCCATGCCGGTCGGATTGAAGAAATCCTCGTACTGGCGGATGCGAAAGCGGCGCGCCTCTGCGCTTTCGCCGCGCGGGCCGACGCACCAGGTCTGCATTTCGGTCATCCCCGCGCCGAGCGGACGGATCACCCGCAGCTGGCTCGAGGCGTTTTCGGCGATCTGCAGATTGGGGAAGATCGTGAGGTTGCGCATGTTGAACATCCAGCTGCGCTTGGCCTCGCCATGCAGCCGCGCCAGCTCCTCGGCGCGTTCGAAATCGGCCTGGGCATTGGAGACCGGCATCACCCCCCAGTTGAGCACGTGGCCGTGCTCGAAACTCATCGTTCCGCCCGAGACGCCCTTGGCATCCTCCTGCCAGAAGTCCGCCGCACCGATCGAGGACTGGACGACCTCGGCCACATCTTCCTTCGCCCGCTGATCGAGGATGCGGATGTAGCTCGGGTGAGTGGAGGTGAAGTGGTACTGGTCCGAGCAGTTTTCGAGCTGCATCTTCCAGTTGGCAGCATAGGTGAAGGTCACCCGGCCAG
>CANJSX010000078.1 GCA_947477055.1 Sphingomonadaceae bacterium
TCGACCGACAGTGGGCTGATCGGCACGCCGAACCACCCCGATGCGCTGGTCAAGGCAGCCCGCATCCTGCGCGAGGCCGGCTTCAGCGAGGCCGATCTCAACCTGATGTTCCGGGTCAACCCTGCCAAGGTGCTGGGCCTGCCGGTACGGTCCTGATCTGAAGTTGGGCGGGTCCCGGCCCGCCCGCTCCACTCAAAGCAGGTTGCGCAGCGGGTTCGCGGCGGAGGATTCCCCCGAGACCTCGTTGTAGATCATGCGGCTGGTGAAGCGCCAGCCGTCCGGCGTGCGCAGCAGATTGTCCTCGTAATAGCCGTAGCCGGGAACCTGGGGCCAGCGCTGCAGATTGTCGTTGTTGATGTCCAGCCAGTAGGCCCAGCTGCGCGCCCGGTCGCCCTTGATGTCAAAGATGCGGTTGGCGAGGAAGTGGCGCAGCCGGAACGGCTTGAGCGGGGCGCTGGCAGCGGCGAGCTTCTCATAGAACGCGCCCATCCGCGCACAGGATTCGCGGATCGCCTCGCGCCCCTCGGCGCTACCTTCCGGCCACAGCATCCTGCCATCCTCGGTGAAGCACGAGGCGTACATCTCGGCGTCGCGCCAATCGAGCGCCCACATGTAGCGGTTCTGCAGCTCGGTAATTTCCTGCTTGTCGAGCAGTTCATGCAGGGCGGCGGCGCTGGGTGCGGCAGGCATGTTGCTGTCTCCCCGATCAGGCCGTCACGCGGCGGATGAAGCGCGCGACCTCGGCCTGGATCTCGGCGTTTTCTGGCACATCGCCAAGCAGGAACCCGCCATGCGGCATCGCCTCCCAGACATGCAGCTCCGCCTCGATCCCGGCCCCGCGCAGCTTGCGGTGGATCAGCACCGAGTTCGAGAGGAACAGATCGCGGGTGCCGGACTGGACCAGCGTAGGCGGAAAGCCCTTGGTGTAGTCGGCGAACAGCGGGGAGAGAAAGGGATCAGTCAGGTCATGCCCTCCGGCATAGATCGCGTTGCAATCGGGCAACCCGCCCTTGAGGATCACATCCAGCTCGGCGTTGGTGGTGAAGCTGTCACCGGATTCGGTGAGATCGACCTCGGGAGTGAGCAGCACCGTGCCGGCCGGGAGCGGCAGGCCCCGGTCGCGGATCATCAGCGTGGCGGCAGCGGCGATGTTCCCGCCGGCCGAGCTGCCACCGATCACCAGCCGCGCCGGATCGATGGTTTCGAGCAGCGCCTGGTAGACCGCGACGCAATCCTCGGGCGCGGCCGGGAAGGGATCCTCGGGCGGCATCCGATAGTCGACCGAGACGACCCGCACGCCAATCGAATCCGCTGCGCGTCCGCCGACCGCCTTGGCAAAGACCCCGCCCCCCGCGACAAAGGCCCCGCCGTGGACGAAGAGATAGACCGGATCGCGCGCCGCATCATGTCCTTCGGGCACGCAATCATAGCATAGCACCCCGGCGATATGCGTCGTCTCGATCGGCGTCTTCACGCCCTCGAGCATGGTGGTGAACAGCGCCTCGCGGACCGGATCGACATTGGCGACATGGCGCCGCCAGGCCTCGATATCGCTCGCGGGTGGCCAGTTCATCCTCGGATTGCCCGCCCCGGTAGAGAGATTGCGCTGCGCCGCCGCGCTGATCGTCGGTGGCGGCATGACTTCGCGCGCGGGGATGCGAACGGGTGTGAATGCGTCGTCATTGGTGGCCATCGGCAGTTCCTGATGCTCCTCCGATCCGCTCCGGACCGGCCTGTTTTCCGTTACGGCGCAGGACCTTTGCGAACGAACGCAGGCCAGCGCTTTGCTTAATAAGTGAATTATCCTGCCGCCAAGCGCAACCCGTTAGATCGGGCACATGTGGCCGATGCGCCACACATACTTAACACCTTCAGTATCCGGCGTGGCCAAATGCAATACGCATTGACACGATATGAGGGCAGATATACTTATCATGTTATGTTTTGTCGAATAACGGCATGACATGAGGTGCGTGGCGACCGGAAAATGGCGCCAAGAATGCACCGACGACATGGGGAGGATACATCATGAAGAGCAGGGACAATTCCCGATTCTACCGTCATTTGCTGGCCGGCAGCTGCCTGGCCGCGATGGCGGTGCTGGCACAGCCGGCATAGGCCCAGGCCGCGCAGGCCGAAGGTGAGAGCGATAACCCGCTCGGCGACATCGTCGTCACCGCCCGCTATGTGCAGGAAAACATCCAGGACACGCCGATTGCGATCACCGCGCAATCGGCTCCGCAGCTTGAAGCGGCAAACATCACCAACATCGGCACCTTGGGCGCCGTCATCCCTAACCTGCAAACCGTTCCTGGCGACTCGCAGTCCGCCGGCACACCCCGCATCTCGCTGCGCGGTGTCCAGCAGGGCGTCTCCTCGAGCCTCGCGGTTCCGCCCGCTATCGCCATCTACACCGACGACATCTACCACGCCACCGCTGCCGGCTCGGAGCTCGACTTTACTGACATTAAAAGCCTCGAAGTCAGCCGCGGCCCGCAAAGCACGCTTTCGGGCAATGCTTCGATCGGTGGTTCGATCAAGCTGCGCACCGTCGATCCGAAGGGCGACGGTTCGGGTTACATCCAGCTGGTCGGTGGATCGCGCAAGAAGATGGGTATCAGCGGCGCCCTCGATCTGGGCATCACTGAAACCCTCGCCGTGCGTATGTCGGGCAATATCGAACAGCAGGATGGATTCGGCAATCGGCTCGATTTCTCGTGCATGATGGACAAGCTCGGCACTCCAGCCCTTAAAGGCACGCTGCCCTACTTCCAGCCTGATTCGGCCCAGAAAGGCTGCATTATCGGGAAACTGGGCGGCGGCAAAACTGCTGTCGGACAGGTCAAGCTGCGCTGGCAGCCGACCAGTGACATCGACATTATCCTCACCGCACGCCACCGCGAGGAAGACCTCGAGGAAACCCCGGAAGTCACGCTCGGCCTCAATGCGGGCTGCGTTACGGGTCTGACCGGTGCGCAGCCGTGCACGGCAACGGCAGGCGCGCAAGCCTACCATCGCGCGGCCTTCCAGACGTTCGGAATTGTGACGGACAACCGCTTCGTAGTGCCGACCCGTGATGGTCGGCCCTACACCGGGCTGCTCACCGAGCAGATCTACGACACTTACGCCACAAACTGCCGCCCGGTTCTCAACACGACCGGCGCGAGCTTCCCTACCGGCTATCCGTTCGGGCTGTGCTACGATCAAGGCAAGACTGCGCATCACACCTTGCTCTCGGGCAAGATCAAGGCTCGGCTGTCGGATAGCGTGAACATGACGGCAATAGCCGGCTACACTAACTATGCGAACGAGTTCACCCAGAACGGAGACCAGTCGCCGCTGGGCTACGTGATCTCGCACTTCATCAACAAGGACAAGCAATGGTCCGGAGAACTGCGGTTCGACGGCAAGCTGTTCGATGACAAGCTGCAGTGGGTCGTGGGCGCCTTTGCGCTCAAGATGGACGGCTACCAGAACAACATGATCTCGTTCATCAACGTGTACCAGCTGAACAGCGTGCACGGTGTCAACAGGTCGAAGTCGGTCTTTGCCCACTTCGATTACAACCTGACCGACTCCTGGCGCGTTTCGGGCGGCGGGCGTTACACCGACACCCACATCGACATCACGATCGACAATCCGCAGGCCGTATCGGTCCTCGTGCCGATTCGTTCCGAACAGAAGCGCTGGGACTGGCTGATCTCGACCGACTACAAGGTGACCGAGGACATCATGCTCTATGCCTCGGCGTCGTCCGGTTCGCGCCCGCCGGGCCTGACCACCATCCTTTCGAAGATACGTCAGCTTGCCCCGACTTCGGCCGAAGATCTGATCTCATACGAAGCCGGCATCAAGGCCGATCTGTTCGATCGCCACCTGCGCACCAACCTCACGGCATTCTATCTGGATTACAACAAGCTCGCGACCGGCGTTACCGGCGTGGAATGCCGGAACCAGCCCGGCGCTGTGGCAACATGGATGAACATCGCCCAGAACGACCCGGCGGCGCTGACATCGGCCTACTGCGGCCAATTCCCCGGCCTGCCTGATCCCATCACCTGGGTTCAGAGCTACGGTATTCCGGCAACGGTAAAAGGGTTCGAATGGGATATCACGGTTGTCCCCGTCGATGGCCTGAGGTTCGACTGGACTGGCGGATACAACAAGTTCAAGTCCGGCATCACCACCCCGAGCGCACCTGGCTCGCTGGCTGCCGGCAACCACCGTCAGTCGGAATGGAACATGCACGCCAACATCTCCTATGATGTTGAAACGAGCAACGGCACCTTTACGCCGCGTGTGGACTGGAACTGGCAGTCGCAGCAGGATTACGACACAACTCCGCAGACCGGCCTGCCCGCGCCGGAGTTCATCATTCCGGCCTATTCACTCTGGAATGCGCAGATCGTTTACAAGGGGCCCAGCGACGAGTGGAGTGCGACACTCGCGGTCACCAACGTTGCTGACAAATGGTATCACTACCAGGTTCTGCAGGGTTCGATCAACGCGCAGACCCGCGTCGCTGCGCCGCGTGAGTTTTCGCTGGCAGTGCGCAAGAAGTTCTAAGTAGCCGTCAAGGAATACGACAGAACGGGGCGCCATTGATTTCGGTCGATGGCGGCCCTTCCGTTTGGGGCTTCCGTTTGGGGCTTCACAATTTTCCGGATCACGCGCGACATGGGTCGGCGGACCGGGCAGGATCGCTGCAAGAGAGGTGCACTGCCATGAAGAAGCTGATCAACGATCCCGCCCGGGTGGTCGAGGAGATGGTCGAGGGGCTGGCGCTCGCCGATGCGCGGCTGATGCTCCTGCCAGACGAGACCGCAGTGGTCCGCGCCGATCATGAGGCGTTGCGCCAGGCCGGTCAGGTCGCGCTCGTTTCCGGCGGCGGTTCCGGGCACGAACCGGCCCATGCCGGCTATATCGGCCAGGGCATGCTGACCGGCGTGGTTGCCGGCGCGGTATTCACATCGCCCAGTGTCGATGCCGTGCTCAAGACGATCCTGACGGTCGGCGGGCCGGCCGGGGTGCTGCTGATCGTCAAGAACTACACCGGCGACAAGCTCAACTTCGGCCTCGCCGCCGAGTTTGCCCGCACGCGCGGCGTTCCCGTGGAAATGGTCATCGTCGGGGATGACGTGGCGCTCGGCGATGGCGCCGAAGGCGTCGGGCGGCGCGGGATTGCCGGCACCGTGCTGGTGCACAAGATCGCTGGTGCTGCGGCCGAAGCAGGCCTGCCACTGGATCAGGTCCGCGCCGAGGCGCAGGCCGCCGCCGACAATCTCGCCAGCATGGGCATCGGCCTCTCCGCCTGCACCGTGCCCGCCGCCGGCCAGCCCGGTTTCGAGCTTGGCCCGGACGAGGTCGAGTTCGGGCTGGGTATCCACGGCGAAAGCGGAGTGCGCAAGGGCAGCATCGCCCCGGCCGATGAGATGCTGGAGGAACTGCTCTCCCGCATCGTCGCCCATGGCCGCTTCGCCAAGGGTGACCGGGTCGCGCTGCTGGTCAACGGCCTTGGGGGCACCCCCGCGCTCGAACTGGCGATTGCCACGCGCTTTGCCCTGCGCCGGCTGGCACAGCTCGGGATCGAGGTGCGCGCCGCGCTGAGCGGAACCTTCATGAGCGCGCTGGAAATGGCGGGCTGCTCGCTTTCGCTGCTCAGGCTTGATGACCAGCGGACCGAGCGACTGTTCGCAGTTTCCGAGGCTCCGGCGTGGGATGCCCCGACGCGACCGGCCGCGCAGGCCGCGCGCTCTGCTCCCGTCGATACCGGCGCGGCCGATGCGCTGCCGCTCGGCCCGGTCTGGGCGGACGCGGACGGGGAGGCGGCGTTTGTGGCTGCCATCCATAAGATCATCGCCGCATTGCGCCGGGCCGAGCCGGAACTGACCCGGCTCGACAGCGCGGTCGGGGATGGCGATCTCGGGATCAGCCTGTCGCGCGGGGCGGAGAGTGTCGAGGCGGCGCTGAGCGGCTTCGATCTCGCCCATCCCGCCCGTGCGCTGGCGCAAATATCGGCCAATCTCAGGCGTTCGCTGGGCGGCACCTCGGGGCCGCTTTATGCCATGTTCGTATTGCGCGCCGCCGCGACGCTGGCCGAAGCTGATAGTGCAGAAGACCCGGCGGGCTGGAGCCGTGCCTTGCAGGCCGGCTGCGAGGGCATGATGGCGCTGGGCGGCGCGGTGCCGGGCGAGCGGACCATGCTCGATGCGCTGGTGCCTGCGGCCAAGGCCTTTGCCGAAACCGCTGGCTCCGCTGCCGCGCGACTTGCCGCGATGAATCAGGCTGCGATTGCCGGGGCCGAGGCGACTCGATCAATGCAGCCGCTGCGCGGACGCTCGTCCTACCTTGGCGACCGGGTAACCGGCCATCCCGATCCGGGCGCCGTCGCGGTGGCCGTGTGGACTGCCGCGCTGGCCGGCTGATCCCTCAGCGCGGCAGCTCGGTGGTGCCCATCAGTGCGAGGTCGACCGCGCGGGCCGCTTGACGGCCTTCGCGGATCGCCCAGACCACCAGGCTCTGGCCGCGGCGCATGTCGCCGCAGGCAAAGATCTGCGGATCGCTGGTGCAATGGTCCTCGGTATTGGCCGCGATATTGCCGCGCCCGTCGAGCGCCACACCCGACTGGTCGATCATGCCCTGCTTCAGCGGCCCGGTGAAGCCCATGGCGAGCAGGATCAAGTCGGCCTTGAGGGTGAAGGTGCTGCCCTCCACTTCCTGCATCTTGCCACCGACCCATTCGACGTGGACGCATTCGAGACCGGTCACGTCCCCCAAATTGCCTTCGCCGCCGCCGACCACGCGCTTGGTCAGCACCGCCCAGTCGCGGTCGCAGCCTTCGTCGTGGCTGGTCGAGGTGCGCAGCTTCATCGGCCAGTTGGGCCAGGTCAGCGCCTTGTCCTCCCGGGTCGGGGGCTTGGGCATGATCTCGATCTGGGTGACCGAAGCCGCGCCCTGGCGGTTGGAGGTGCCGACGCAGTCGCTGCCGGTGTCGCCGCCGCCGATGACGATGACATGCTTGCCTTTGGCCGAGAGCGTCCCACGCGGCGCGGCGCGCAGCTCGTCGTCGCCGGCGTTGCGCTTGTTCTGCTGGGTCAGGAATTCCATCGCGAGGCGCACCCCGGGCAGTTCCGCGCCCGGTATCTCGAGCCGCCGCGCTTCTTCCGCACCGCCCGAGAAGACGATCGCGTCGAAGTTTTCCTTCAGAGAGCCAACCGATATGGTAACGCCAACTTCCGTAGAGGTGCGAAATTGGACACCTTCGGCCTCCATCTGCACGCCGCGGCGGTTGATCAAGTGCTTTTCCATCTTGAAGTCGGGAATGCCGTAACGCATCAGCCCGCCGATCCGGTCGTTCTTCTCGAACACCGTGACCGAATGGCCGGCCCGGGCCAGTTGCTGGGCGCAAGCGAGGCCCGCCGGGCCGGAGCCGACCACCGCAACCGACTTGCAGGTGCGGTTTTCGGGCACCTGCGGCAGGATCCAGCCTTCTTCCCAGCCCTTGTCGACGATGGCGCATTCGATCGACTTGATGGTGACCGGCTGGTCGGTGATGTTCAGCGTGCAGCTCGCCTCGCAGGGCGCGGGGCAGATGCGGCCGGTGAACTCGGGGAAATTGTTGGTCGAATGCAGCACTTCCAGCGCATTCTGCCAGTCACCCTCATAGACCAGGTGGTTCCAGTCCGGGATGATGTTGTTCACCGGACAGCCGTTGTGACAATAAGGGATGCCGCAGTTCATGCAGCGCGAGGCCTGCGCCTTCAGCGCTGGCTCCGCCATCGGAATGGTGAATTCCTTGTAGTGCTTCAGCCGCTCTTTGGGATCGTCATAAGTACGATCGCTGCGATCGAGCTCGAGAAAGCCGGTTTCCTTGCCCATTTCAGTTACGACCCCACCTATTCTGCCGCTACCGAGGCGGCTTCAAGCCGCTCGGCCTCGAGTTGCTTCAATGCCTTCGCGTAATCGCGCGGCATGACCTTGACGAACTTGCCCAGCGCAGCCTGCCAATCGTCGAGCAGCGCGCGGGCGCGCTTCGAGCCGGTGTGCAGATGGTGCCGCTCAAGCAGGATGCGCAGGCGCTCGGCATCGTGGCGCAGCATGTCGCCCATCCCGGGATCGCTGACCCCGTTGGTGCGCTGCTGCGGCCGGCCAGTGCCGTCTTCCTCGTCGCGGTCTGCCGAAACCGGCAGCAGATCGACCTGCGCCGGGTTGCAGCGCTGCACGAAGCTGCCGTCCTCATCATAGACATAGGCGATGCCGCCCGACATGCCCGCGGCGAAGTTGCGCCCGGTTATCCCCAGCACGCAGACCACGCCGCCAGTCATATATTCGCAGCCATGATCGCCGGTGCCCTCAACCACCGCGACCGCGCCGGAATTGCGCACCGCAAAGCGTTCGCCCGCGACGCCGCCCAAATAGGCCTCGCCCGCGATTGCGCCATAGAGCACGGTATTGCCGACGATGATGTTCTGCGTCGGATCGCGCTTCACATGCCCCGGCTGGCGCACGATCACCCGTCCGCCCGAGAGCCCTTTGCCGACATAGTCGTTGGCATCGCCGGTCAGGTCGAGCGTCACGCCATGGGCGAGCCAGGCGCCGAAGCTCTGCCCGGCAACGCCAGTGAGTGCGATGTTGATCGTGTTGTCGGGCAGGCCGGTATGGCCGTAACGCCTGGCGACTTCGCCCGAGAGCATGGCGCCGACCGTGCGGTTGACGTTGATCACATCGCGCTCGATCCGCACCGCCGACTTGCTTTCCAGCGCATCGGCCGAGGCCGCGATCAGCTCGTTGTCGAGCGCCTTGTCGAGCCCGTGATCCTGCGTCAGCGACCAGCCCAGCGACGGACTGTCACCCAGCGGGACCTGGTAGAGGATGCGCGAGAGGTCGATCCCCTGCGCCTTCCAGTGCTCGATCGCATGGCGAGTTTCGAGCCGGTCAACCCGGCCGACCATTTCGCCGATGGTGCGGAAACCCAGCTCGGCCATGATCGCCCGCAGCTCTTCGGCGACGAAGAAGAAGTAGTTGATCACATGCTCGGGTTGGCCGGTGAAGCGCGCCCGCAGCACCGGGTCTTGCGTCGCGACGCCTACCGGGCAGGTGTTGAGGTGGCACTTGCGCATCATGAAGCAGCCCGCCGCCATCAACGGGGCGGTGGCGAAGCCGAACTCGACCGCGCCGAGCAAAGCGGCAA
>CANJSX010000079.1 GCA_947477055.1 Sphingomonadaceae bacterium
GCCCACTGTCGGACGAGACGATGCAATGCGCCGTGCCAAGCGTGCGGATCGTGTTGATCGCATTGGCGCGGCCAGGCCCCATCAGTTCCGACGCGACCACCTCGGCATAGGCGCCCATGGCGGTCACCTGCTTGAGCTGGTCGATCGTGGGGTCGGTAAACATCGGCCCGAGGCCCGGGTGGGTGATTATGATCCCCTCGATCCCGCGCCGGCGCGCTTCTGCAACGATCTGGACCATCTCGGCCGGGCTGACATGGCCGGTGGCCAGCGTCAGCTTGTGCTTGGCGATCAGGTCCAGCACTTCCAGCACGGTCGGCAGCAGGCGCCCGTTGCGGGAAACCACCACATAGGGCCGCGTTTCCTTGAGGAATTTCACTTCCTTCTCGGAGTCATGCGTGGGCATCCACACGACCTTGCCGAAATGGCCTTCGACTTCGGCAAAATAGCGCACCGCCTGCGGATTGATCCCGCCTGCCGGAACGTTGAGCGAGAGTCCCCCGAACACTTCCAGCCCGGGCACGTTGTCATGCTTGCGGATCAGGTAAGCGAGGCCAGCGGATTCGCTCCAGTGGTTCTTGATCACGATCCCGCGCAT
Organism: Sphingomonadaceae bacterium; assembly: GCA_947477055.1. GTDB lineage: Bacteria > Pseudomonadota > Alphaproteobacteria > Sphingomonadales > Sphingomonadaceae > Novosphingobium. Next base: position 596 of record CANJSX010000079.1, read on the forward strand.
GCCGCGTTCGTGAGCCAGCTTGGCGATTTCGAAGGCATCCCACTGCCGGTCATAGGCGTCAGGCCCGAAGTGCGAATGAATGTCGATCGCGCCCTTGAGGATCGGATCGTCGAGATTCTCGTCGACCGAACGCTTGGTGAATTTGCCGCGGTAGGACAGCCAGTGGCTCTCGCTGAAGTTCTGCGACGGGGCGACGATCGAATTGACCATCGGCGCCCAGGTCACCCTGATCTTGCCCGGAGCGCCATCGCCCGCCGCCAGCAGCGAGGTGCTCAGTGCGGCGACCAGTGCCAGCCCGGCGATCCCGCCCATCATTGCCTTGATACCCGGAGCCTTCATTCCTCTTCTCCCGATTCTTATCGCGTCATCCTGTCAGGGATGCATAGGGACCAGCGACCCGCCCGGCGCAACTTTTATTGCCGGCCCCGGCGCGCCAGACCGCACTCCAGCGGCAAGAATAGCACGTTGACAGGGAAGGGGCACGCACTTATTTATCATGTTATGTTTCGTGGGCATCACCCACGGGCATGAGCAATCGGCGAAAACGCCGCCAGTCGTTGGGGAGAGCGGACGCCGAATGGCAACCGCATGGTCCGGCAGCCGCTCCCGAACGGGACTGCGGTCTGTCACTCCCCCGCGCCTAAAAAGATCGATCGGGAATCGCTCTGACCGTCAGCGGCGGCAGTTGCCTTTGGGAAGGATGCCAGGTTGAGCGAAGCCAGCACCAGCGAGCCGCCGCGAGCGGCAGAGCCACTGCCCACCGTGCCGGAAGCTGCCGGCTTCACCGGCTGGTACACTGTGGTGATGACCGCGTTGGTCGCGATCATGTCGCAGATCGACCGCGGCGTGCTGGCGCTGTTCGTCCAGCCGATGAAGCGCGACTTCCACCTCTCCGATACCCAGGTCAGCTTCCTGCTCGGCGCGGCCTTCACACTGTTCTATGTCGTCGGCGGTCCGCCAATCTCGCGCATGGCCGATCGCGGCATCCGCAAGCGGGTGATCTCGGGCTGCCTTGCGGTCTGGAGTATGGCGACGGCGCTGTGCGGTTTTGCCCAGGGCTACTGAGGTTTCTTCGCCTCGCGTGCGGTGATCGGCGCGGCGGAAGCCGGCTGCGGCCCGGCCAGCCTGTCGATGATCGGTGATGCGATCCCCCGCCAGAAACTGCCCCGCGCCTATGCGATCTACAATTCCGGCTTCCTTGGCGGCGGAGCCCTGGCGATGGTCATCGGCGGGGTCCTGCTTGGCGCACTGGCCCATATCCCGCCGACGCATATCGCCGGCATAGGGACCGTCTTTTACTGGCAGTGGGTCTTCGTGATCCTGGGCGTACCGGGCTTGCTGATCGCGCGGCTGTTCCTGCTCACCGTTCGCGAACCGGCGCGCAAGGGGGCAGTGCAGGCCGGCGGCTATTCGATGAAGGAGGTCCTGGCCTATGTCGTCAGCCAGCGCGCGATGCACTGGCCGCTGATCGCCGGCGTGCTGTGCATGGGTTTCCAGACCTATGGCCTGATCGCATGGATGCCCGCCTTCTACGAGCGCACCTACGGCTGGGGGCCGGAAAAGGTCGGGCCGCTGCTCGGAACGATTACGCTGGTTACCGGGACTATCGGCCTGTTCGCCGGCGCGCGGCTCGCCGAGATTCTCGGCAAACGTTATGACGATGCCAATCTGCGCGTGTTGTGGCTCGCCCAGTTGCTGCCGATCCCGCTGTTCGTCGCCGCGCCGCTGATGCCCGATCCTTGGTGGGCACTGGGGCTCAACGCGGCGGGCGGACTGTTCGCGACCATGGGTGCCGCCGGCTACAACGCCGCGATCAACCTCTCGACGCCCAACGCGATGCGCAGCCAGATCAACGTGATGTATTTTATCCTGCAGAACGCCATCGCCGGCTCGTTCGGCCCGACACTGGTGGCGCTCTTTACCGACTACGTCGCTCAGTCGGAGAACGATCTGCGTTATGTCATAGCGGGATTCCGATTGGTATTGGGACCACTCGCGGCATTCGCCCTATACAAGGCGCTCGCCCCCTATGCGCAGGTCTATCGCCAGCGTGTGGAAGAAGGCGTCTAAAACACAACTTTGGGATCGCGGCATGGTGCTGCGGAGAGTTTGCGAGGAAGACATGGCTACCAAGTGGAATGATGCAATCGAACCCGCCCTGCTGGAGCGTATCAATGGCCTGATGGTGGGCGCGGTGGACCTGCACTGCCATTCCGGCCCATCGGTGATGCCGCGCTGCTTCAACCATATCGAAGCGATGACCGAGGCCGCGGAAGCTGGCTTCAAGGCCATGCTGATCAAGGATCACTATTTCTCGGCGACCCCAATCACCGAGATGCTCAACGTCACCCACGGGCACCTCGGCATCACCCTGTTCTCGGGCGTACCGCTCAACAACTCGGTGGGCGGGTTCAACAAGCACGCGGTCGATCACGGGATCGCGCTGGGCGCCAAGCTGGTGTGGATGCCGACCTTCTCTTCGCGCAACCACATCGATTCCGATCACGGGGTCAAAGCCGGCTTCCCGCATACCTCGAAGAAGATGATCCCGTTCGATCCGCTCACCCCGATCGACGACAACGGCGAGGTCAAGGACGAGGTCAAGGTGATCCTCGACATGATCGCCGAGCATGACATCATCCTCTCGGGCGGCCACCTGCATGTCAGCGAGATCATCACGGTGTTCGCGGAGGCCAAGAAGCGCGGCGTGAAGCGGTTGCTGGTCAACCACCCGACCTTCATCGTCGGTGCCCAGCCTGACGATCTGCGCCAGCTTGTGTCGATGGGTGCCTATATCGAGCACTCCTTCTGCATGTACATCAAGATGTCGCGCCGCGAGAAGGCGATGTTCCCGCCCGAGGAGCTGCACGAGCTGATCCAGGTGGTCGGCGTCGACCGCACGATCCTCGCCTCGGATCTCGGCCAGGCCAACAACGACCATCCGGTCGACGGCTTCCGCAATGTGATCAACACCTGCATGAATCTCGGTTGGTCGGACGCGGACATCAAGCAGATGATCTCGGCCAATCCGCTCGCCCTGCTCGGCATGGACTGACCAGGCACGCGGACGGCCCCGAAAACGGAGAAAAACGGGGGAGCTAGGCGATGGCGGACCAGACCGAGACGGCCGGGACGCCGTCGCCCGCTACCGCCGCTCAATCAGTGGGCGCTCAACCAGTCGGCTTCAAAGGCTGGTACGCGGTGGTGATGATGGCCGTCGTGGTCATGCTCGCCCAGGTTGATCGCAACATCATCTCGCTGATGGTCCAGCCGATCAAGCGCGACCTCGATCTCTCCGACACCCAGATCAGCCTGCTGCTCGGCATCGCCTTCACCATTCCCTACGCCATCGCTGGCCCGCCGATGTCGCGCGTCGCCGATGGCAGCTGGCGCAAGGCGGTGATCGCCGGAAGCCTTGCAGTGTGGAGCCTGGCGACGGGGCTGCACACACTGGCGCAAGGCTTCTGGTCGTTCTTCGCCTCGCGCGCGGCAATCGGCGCAGCCGAATCCGCCAGCGCCCCGGCGAGCTTCTCGATGGTCGCCGATGCGGTCGAGCCGCGCCACTTGCCGCGGGCCTATGCGCTGTTCATCGCCGGGCGGCTAGGCGGCGGGGCACTTTCGCTGATGCTCGGCGGGCTGCTGCTGCGTTACCTGGCCGGCTACGAATCGATCGCGATCCCGGGCTTCGGGCAGGTCCACAGCTGGCAGCTGCTGTTCGCGCTGGTCGGTTTGCCAGGGCTGCTGCTGGCGCTGGTGATCGCGCTGACCGTGCCAAACCCGCGCCGCCAGTCCGGTCCCGGCCCACAGAAATACCCGGTGCGCGAGGTGTTCGGCTTCGTCCGCGACCAGCGCGGGATGCACCTGCCGCTGCTCGGCGCGGTACTGGTGGGGTCGATCCAGAGTTATGGTGCGATCGCCTGGACCCCGGCCTTCTATGAGCGCACCTATGGCTGGACGCCGGCCACGGCCGGGACGCTGCTCGGCATGGTTGGCCTGATCAGCGCCACTGGCGGCCTGTTCCTTGGCGCACGGGTGGCGGAATGGTTCGCGCTGCGGCGCGACGATGCCAACCTGCGGGTGATGTGCTTCTCGCACCTCTTCGCCGTGCCGTTCATGGTGCTGGGGCCGTTGATGCCCAATCCCTGGCTGGCGCTCTCGCTGGGAGCCGTCGGCGGGGTGATCGGCACGATGGGCGGCCCGGCCTATAACGCGGCGCTGCAGCTTTCGACGCCCAACGCGATGCGCAGCCAGGTCAACGCGATGTATCTCTTCACCATGGGCGCAATCGGCGGCGCAATCGGTCCGACGCTGATCCCGCTGATCACCGATTTCGTCGCCGGTTCGGAAGCCGATCTGCGCTATGTGCTGGTCGGGGTCCGGCTGCTGCTCGGTCCGCTCGATGCCTTCCTGATCTGGAAGGCAATCGCGCCCTATGCCCGGGCCTATCGCGCCCGCCGCGTTGCTGGCGAATAGAACCTAGCGGACTTGCCGGCCCTCGACCGGGAAGACCGGATCGATCCAGCCGTGCGTGGAAGCATAGCCGGGCGTAACGAGGCTATCGACGAAAGCCTCGTCTTCCCGCCCCAGTTCCACGTTCAGCGCTTCGAGGTAGGAGTCCCACTGCTCTTCGGTGCGCGGACCGACGATGGCCGAGCTGACGAAGCGGTTCTTCAGCACCCAGGCGATGGCGAAGGCCACCGTGCTCATCCCGCGCGCGGCAGCATGGGCATTCACCGCCTGGGCGATCACCAGCGACTCATCGCGCCATTCGGTCTGCTGGATGCGCCGGTCGCCCCGTCCCGCCCGCGAGCCTTCCGGTGGGGCGACGCCGGGCTTATATTTCCCGCTCAGCACTCCGCGCGCTAGCGGGCTGTAGGGCACCACGCCCAGTCCATAATTGCCGGCGGCGGGGAGCTGTTCCACCTCGGACAGACGATTGACCATGTTGTAGAGCGGCTGGCTCGCGATCGGACGGTCCATGCCCAGCGCATCGGCGATCCGGCAGGTCTCGGCGATCCGCCAGCCCTTGAAGTTCGAGACGCCGTAATAGCGCAGCTTGCCCGCCGCGATCAGGTCGTCGAGCGCACGGAGGCCCTCGTCGAGCGGGGCCTCAAGGTCGGCCTTGTGGAAATAGATCAGGTCGATGAAATCGGTGCCGAGCCGCCTGAGGCTCGCCTCCACCGCCTGGACGATATATTTGCGCGATTGCCCGCCCTGGTTGGGGCCGGGGCCGGTGGCGATCGAGAACTTGGTCGCCAGCACCCAGTGATCGCGCTCCGCCTTGATCGCGCGTCCGACATATTCTTCCGAGCGGCCCTGGGCATAGCCGTCGGCAGTGTCGATGAAATTGAAGCCCTGCTCACGGGCCTTGTCGATGATGCGCTTGGTGGTCGGCTCGTCGGTAACGTCGCCGAACATCATCGCGCCGAGGCACAGCGGGGAGACCTTGAGGGCGCTACGGCCCAGGTAGTTGTAGTGCATTCCGGCCTCCCCGCGTGTGCTTAGCTCTTCATCAGTGCGTTGAACCCGCCGAGCTGCTTCAGCGCCGCGCCGCGCATGAAGCCCCAGTCGTTGCCGACCATCAGCCCAGTCACGCCGATGTCCTTCATCGCCTTGGCATCGTCGGATTCCATGTCATGCGTCACGGCGCAAAGCGCCTTGCCATTGCGCAGCACGGATTCGGCGATGATCTTGGCCGCCTCTGCCACGGTCGGCTTGGTCCCCTGCACATTGCTGAGCGAGAGGCCAAGATCGCCACGGCCCATGAAGAAGGCGTCGATGCCTTCGACTGCGGTGATCTCGTCGATCCGGTCGATCGCGTCGGCATCCTCGATCATCGCGATCACGGCGGTGGTCGAATCCGAGAAATCGTAATGCGCCTCGATCCCGCCGGGACGCGCGCCATAATCGCCGCTGCGGGCAATGCCCGAGCCGCGCGAGCCGCCGCGATAGCGCGACCACGAGGCCAGCTCACGCGCCTTCTCGGCGGTATTGCAGTGGGGCATCATGATCCCGATCGCACCATCATCGAGCATCGAGAGGACGCTGGCCGCGTCGGGCCGTGAGATGCGCACGATGCTGGCGATGTCATAGGCCTTGGCTGCGAGCAGCCCCATGCCGAGCTGGTCACGCGACCAGGGCGAGTGCTCTTCGTCGAGCATGACGAAATCGTAGCCGATCGAGCCGAAGATCTCGGTCGAGTGCGGCCCGGGGAACTTGAGGAACGAGCCGACTACCGGTTCGCGGTTGATCAGCCGCTTGCGGAATTCGCGCTGGCCGGGTCGTTGTGCGGGAGCGTTCATGGTCATGCAGTGCCTTTCTTCGTTGTTCTGCTCGGTCGGCAGGCGGCTTCTGCGCCAGCTGCCGGATTGATGCAATCGGGTAACGTCAGTTGCTTGCTTCGGGCGGCAGCGGATATTCGTCGGCGTTCTTGATCCAGCCCGGCTGCAGCGAGAAATCGAGCCTTGGGGGTGAGAAGACGTCGGCCATGCGGTTGCCTTCGGGCGGAGGGGCCTGCGCCTCCGAGGTATGCACCACCCGGGCCGGGATCATCGTGGCCGAAGGTGCGCCGACGAAGGCGTGGACGTCCTCGCGCCAATCATGCTTGTTGAGCCCCCAGGGCCAGCGCATGTGATGGAGCCAGCTGCCGTTCATCACCAGCGAGCACTGATCGAACTCGTCATGGCTGTGCGGCGACATGCGGGTGACATCACGCGGGCCGCCGCCGGGGGGCGGGAAGTTGAGCATGATTGTGGTGCAGCGCCAGATCGGGCCGAGCTGGCCGGGCTCGCGGGTCTTCTGCAGATCATAGACGCGGAGCTTGAAGCCGTCCGGCGGATCGGGCCAGGCCTTGAACGGCGGGATCGCGGGGTCGCCCTCGGCATAGTTGGCAGCGTTGCTGCACCTGGCGGCGATGTCTGGCGACTGGGTGGTCAGCAGGCGCACGGCGCGGCCACCATTGGGCAGCACGATCTCGCTGTCGCCCGGCGGGACGATCACCAGCTGGGGTGGCCGGCCCCGAACTTCGTTTCGCCATTAGCGGTGATTTCCCAGGGCGTATCGTCATCGGGCAGCACGATCATATATTCGTCGACCTGGCCCTGCCGCGAAAACCGCGCGCCGGGTGCCGCCTCGATATAGTTGACGATCAGGTTCTGGCTGCGGGTGTACCAGCTCTTGCCATTGGCATCCGTGTCGGATGGCGGGTTCTGATAAAACAGCCCGTAACTCTCCGGAAAACCGGTAGCGCCCCCGACTCCGGCTGGGGGCGCGGCCATTTTGGCGCGCGGGTCCGACTTGTCTTACATCGCCTGTCCTCCCCAATCCCATGGCGCGCCGCCGTTCTGCGCGGTCACGCTTAAATATAACATGATAAGTATTGCTCACCCCAATCGGTGTCAACGCAGACGAATAAGGTCGCGTCTGGATCGGCGCGTCAAATCCCTTGCGGTTTTCCGGCATATCGCTGTCAACATGCTGGCAGCATAAGGCATCGGCATATGGACAGGCGCGCCTTCCGCGAGTTATGTCGGTTTCACCTGAAACGCACGCTGGCCGCAAAGCAAAACCAAGGGGGCGACCATTAGCGAAATCCGAAAGATGCCACCGTTCGAGGTCTCGCTTGGGGCGACCCTGCTCGGCGCCAAGGAATCGGTCATCGCTCCGCTGCGAACGATCCTGCGCGAATACAACGTGACCGAGCCGCAATGGCGGGTGATGCGCGTGATCAATGATCGCGGGCTGACCGATGCGACCGGCCTGGCCGAGACCAGCCTGCTGCGCGCGCCCAGCGTGACCCGCATCCTCAAAGAGCTGGAGGAGCGCAAGCTGATCATCCGCAAGACCGACCCGGACGATCGCCGGCGCATGCTGGTTGCGCTCTCCGCCGATGGGCAGGCTTTCGTCCAGGAAACCTCGCGGCGGATGGTGCGCTTGCTCAACGAATATTCGCAGCGATTCGGCTCCGACCGTCTCGATGCCCTCGCCGCCGAGCTGCGCGCCCTGTCGGAGTCGCTACAGGACATGCAATAGGCCGAAAACGGCAGGAAGAGCCCACGCCGCCGGAAGCGTAGGGTGAAACGCTCTTGTTGCAAACTGCTTATCATGTTAACTGCCCGCCACTACGGGATGGCCTGATAAGGAACACCAGAGGATGCCCACGATCGACATGCCGGTTCGCCCCGAGCGGCCGGAACTGCTGGCGGCGAGCGACGAGCTGATCGAGGAAATGATCACGCATGCCGACCCCATGTCGCTGCGCGGGCTGCTGTTCATGGTGACCGGCGATCCCGAACTCGAAGCGATGGAACTCAAGAAGATCCGCTTCGGCCGGGTCGAGACCGTCGCCCCCGCCCGCGACGAGGACATCGCAATGTTGCGGCGCAAGGGTGCGGAGTTTCTCAAGGCCTATCGCGATGCCGGCGCCGGCGAACTTTCCTATGGTTCGAAGGAAAACGTCGCCCGGTCGCTCGACCTGGTCGTCGGCGAACGGATCATGGA
>CANJSX010000080.1 GCA_947477055.1 Sphingomonadaceae bacterium
GACGAGATCATGGTCCAGATGTTCGATGGCGATCTGCAGAAGGGGCTCGACAAGCTCGGCTGGGTTTCGGTGATGAACCGGGTTGGCCAGGCCTCGGAAGTCGGCCATGTGGTATCGTTCCTGCTCTCGGACGAGGCCAGCTTCGTTACCGGGGTGGCCTGGCCGGTCGATGGTGGCGCGCTCTGCACGATCAAGCACTGAGGCATCTGGCGGCACTGAACCCGTTGCGATAGCTCCGCTTTGCGCTATCAACGGCGCAAAGCGGAGATATTGGCGCGATGGCTGACACGATCCTGGTCCTCAACGGACCCAACCTGAACCTGCTGGGCGAGCGCGAGCCCGAGATCTACGGGCATGACACGCTGGCCGACGTCGCCGCGATGTGCCGGGCCGAGGCTGAGCCAGCGGGCCTGAAGATCGACCTGCGCCAGACCAATTCCGAGGCCGAGATGGTCGAGTGGTTCCAGGCCGGGCGCAAGGGTCTGGCGGGGATCGTCTTCAACCCGGCGGGCTTCTCCTATGCCGCCTATCCGGTGCTCGATGCGATCAAGCTGGTCGATTGCCCGGTGATCGAGGTGCATATCTCCAACATCCACCGCCGCGAGGCCGAGTGGCGCTCGAAGTCGATCATGACGCAGGTTTGCACCGGGATCATCTCCGGGCTGGGCGTGGCCGGCTATGCGCTGGCGGTGCGACGGTTGGTGCAGATGGCGCAGGCGAGTAGCGCTCAGTCGTCCAGCACCTTGCGGAACAACACCTCGCCATAAGGCCACCCCTGAATCCGCCGGTTATCCGGACTCCAGATGACTTCGGGCGCGGCGTGGTCGGTCATGCGGAAGGTATCGGTCTCGTAGCGCGCGGCCGTCTCGGTATCGGCGAAGCGGAAGTGGGCGTTGAAGATTGCCAGCCAGCCGCCCGGCGCCAGCGCAGCATCGAGCATGGCGACACCCCCGGCGAAGCGGGTGAACGGCATGATCGGCGAGCAATCCTCCGGTGCGAAAGCTTCAAGGTCGCCGTGGCGCAGTACCGCGAGGGCTAGCACCGCGTCGAACGTCTCGCCCGGCGGTGGGCACTCGGCGACGAGGTAGTGCGATAGCGGATTATGATCGGCTTTGCGTGCCCGGGCGATGGCGCGAGGGTTGGCGTGACGCCGGTGATGCGGGCCGCGGGTATGCGCTGCCGCAGCGCGCGCACCTCTTCGCCGCTGGAGCAGCCGAAGGAGAGAATTCGCGGCGCGGCGATCCCCGCCAGCCGCTCGGCCAGTGCATCGAACAGCTGGGGGTAGCGGTCGGGCTCGGTATGCGGCCACTGCTGGAACACGCCGTGCTGCTGGCGCCGCCGCATCCGCTCGACCATCCGCAGCTCCGGATCGAGCCGTACATGCAGCCAGCGCCCCAGCGCCATGCCGAACGGCAGCCTCCGGGCGATCCGTCGCAGGGGTTCGAGCCGGTCTTCGCGCATGGGCAATCACATGTCCGAGCCCCAGGGCCAAGTAAAGCGCTGGCAGTGCGGGCAGGGCGTCCCTACATTGGCAGACGATGACTGCGCCGCCGATCCATCCCGATGATGATAAAGGCGTTTCCCGCTCCGTCTGGCGCTTCGCCCGCGCCAGCCGCGTGCATGTGGTGGTCGACGCGGCGGATTATTTCGACCTGATGCAGGATGCTATGCTCGAAGCGCGGCAGCGGATCCTGATGGTCGGCTGGGATTTCGATACCCGCATCCATCTGGGCGAGGGGCGGCGCTGGTGGAACCTGCCGCGCCGCGACGTTTACCCCGCGCGGTTCGGCGCTTTCGTTGTGTGGCTGGTGAAGCGCCGGAGCGCATTGCAGATTCGCGTCCTCAAGTGGAACTTCGGCGCGCTAAAGTTCCTGCTGCGCAGCTCGATGATGATTGACCTGCTGCGTTGGTGGATCAAGCCGGGGATCGACTTCAAGTTCGACGCGGCGCATCCGCTTGGCTGTTCGCATCACCAGAAAATGGTGGTGATCGACGACAAATTCGCGGCTTGCGGCGGGATCGACATGACCTCTGACCGCTGGGACACGCCCGAGCACAAGGAGCTCGATCCGCGTCGCCGCCGGTTCGGCGGGCGGCTCTATGGTCCGTGGCACGATCTGATCATGCTGATCGAGGGCGAGGCGGCGGCGGCGCTGGGCGATCTTGGCCGGATGCGCTGGGCCCATGCCGGGGGTAACGGGATGGAGCCCTGTGCGCCGCAGGCCGAATCCCCCTGGCCGGAGAAGCTCGAGGCGCAGTTCAAGGATGTTGAGATCGGCATCGCCCGCACCAGTGCGCGCTTCGACGGGCGGCCCGAGGTGACCGAGGTCGAGGAGCTGTTCGTCAAGCACATCGCCCGGGCCAAGCGCTTCATCTATGCCGAGAGCCAGTATTTCGCCTCGCGCCGCATCGCCGAGGCGATCGCGCTGCGCGTGGCCGAGCCCGATCCGCCGGAAATCCTGCTGATCAATCCGCAAGATTCGGAAGGCTGGCTCGAGCAGACGGCGATGGACGGTGCGCGGGTGCGCCTGAGCCACGCTGTCGCCGAGCGTGACCATGAACGCCGCTTTCGCATCTTCGTTCCGTTCGCCTCGGCCGGGACGCCGATTTATATCCACGCCAAGCTGATGATCGTCGATGACGAGGTGCTGCGGATCGGGTCTGCCAATATGAACAACCGTTCGATGGGGCTCGATTCGGAATGCGACGTGTTCATCGATGCGGCCCGGCCCGGCAACACCCATGCTTCCGCCCCGATTACCGCGCTTCGCCATACGCTGTTGGCGGAGCATTGCGGGATCGAGCAGGCAAAGGTCGCCGAACTGCTTGAACGGCACGGCTCGATGGCGGCGATGATCGATGCGCTGGTCTCTTCACACGGTATGCCGGGCAAGTATCTCGCGCCTTTTGCCTTGCGTCCGCTGACCGATACGGAGAAAGCGGTGGCCGATAATGCCCTGCTCGATCCCGAACGGCCGGAGGAACTCTTCGAGCCGATCGGTGGGCGGCGGGGCCTGTTTCGCCGCGGTGGGCTGCTGCGCCGGCCGGGTTAGGGAGAAGACGATGGGCTGCGATCACGAACATCCGGCGGGCGACGAAGGCCCGATGGCCAAGCTGCCGGTCCCGCACGAGGTGCAGGAGGCGATCCGCACGCTGATCCGCTGGTCGGGCGACGATCCGGAGCGCGAAGGGCTGGTCGATACCCCGGCCCGCGTCGCCCGGGCCTGGCGGGAATATTGCCAGGGCTATGGCGCGGACCCCGCCGCGCATCTCCACCGCCAGTTCGAGGAAGTGGGCGGCTATGACGAGCTGGTGCTGCTCAAGGACATCCCCTTCCAGTCGCATTGTGAGCACCACATGGCGCCGATCACCGGCAAGGCGGCGATCGCTTATATGCCGCGTGACAAGGTTGTCGGCATTTCCAAGCTCGCCCGCGTGCTGAACGGCTTTGCCCAGCGCTTGCAGATCCAGGAGCGGCTGACCGCCGAGGTTGCCAAGTGCATCTGGGACAACCTCAATCCGCACGGTGTGGCGGTGGTGATCGAGGCGCAGCACGGCTGCATGACTGGTCGCGGCGTGCGCACGCCCGGCGTGAGCATGGTCACCAGCCGGTTGCTGGGCTGCTTTCTGGATGACCAGCGCAGCCGCAAGGAAGTGCTGAGCCTGATGGGCTACTGATCTCGCGATGCTGGCACGGCTGAAGCAGGCGGCCCGCGCGCTCAAGCGTGAGGCCATCCTCCTGCGCCTCGCCGCGCGCGATCCCGAGGTGCCGTTGGTGGCCAAGCTGGTCGCCGGAGCGACCGCCGCCTATGCGCTCTCGCCGATCGACCTGATCCCCGATTTCATCCCGGTGCTGGGCCTGCTCGACGACCTCGTTATCGTCCCGCTGGGCATCCGCCTCGCCCTCTCGCTGATCCCCGACGATGTGCTTGCCCGGCTGCGCGCCGAGGCAGAACGGCAGTCTGGCGAGGGCGTTGCACTGCCCGGTTGAATCCCGGAGCCGAAGCGGTAATATACCGCCGTATGAACGCACAGGCGTCGGGGAGGGGCGAAGAGCTGGTTACGGGCGGACGCCAGATCGGCATCGGCCCGCAATGGTTTGCGCGCGCCTTCACCGGAAGCATCCGCCATGTGCTCGAACGGGTTGATCGCGGGATCCTGCGTGGTTCGGTCGAGGTAACCTTGCCCGATGGCGAGATCTGCCATCTCGGGGGCAGGGCGGAAGGCTTTCGCGCCCGGATCCACATCCGCGACCCGCGCGGCGCACTGCGCTTCGCTACCGGCGGTTCGGTTGGCTTCTATCAGGCCTGGACGCTGGGCGAGATCGCCAGTCCGGATCTTGTTCCGCTGTTCGCGCTGATGATGGACAATGCCGTCAGCCTGGGTGACACCGGCCGCGCGCATGGGCCGTGGAAGTGGATCATGCGGCGGCTGCACCGCCTGCACCGCAACACCCACAGCGGCAGTCTGCGCAATATCCACGCGCATTACGACCTCGGCAATGATTTCTATCCGCTCTGGCTCGATCCGACGATGAGCTATTCCAGCGCCCGCTTCGATGCCGGGACCCGCGATCTGCAGGCGGCGCAGCAGCGCAAGATCGCCAGCATGGCCGATCGCATCGCCGGGGCGGAAAACGTGCTCGAGATTGGCTGCGGCTGGGGCTCGCTGGCGGGCGAACTGGCGCGGCGCGGCATGGCCGTCACCGCGATCAGCCTCTCGGACGGGCAGCTGAACTGGGCGCGGGCGCGCCAGCCCACCGAGATCGATTTTCTCAAGGTCGATTACCGCGACATGACCGGTTGCTGCGATGCGGTGGTCAGCGTCGAGATGGTCGAGGCGGTCGGGCGGGAATACTGGCCGGCCTTCATGGATTGCATCGCCCGCTGCCTCGCCCCGGGCGGGCGGGCCGCGATCCAGTATATCCTGATGCGCGACGAGCTGTTCGACGGCTATGCGGCCAACGCCGACTTCATCCAGACCTACGTCTTCCCGGGCGGAATGCTGATTCGCGAGAGCGAATTCCGGGCGCTGGCCGAAGCGCGCGGGCTGGCCTGGACTGCGCGGGAGACCTTCGGGCTAGACTACGCGCGCACGCTGAAAATGTGGCGCGAGAATTTCGACCGGGTTGTTGCAGACGACGCGCTCCCGCCCGGTTTTGATCGCGAATTCGTCGACCTGTGGCGCTTCTACCTGATGTACTGCGAAGGCGGCTTTCGCGGCGGCGGGATTGACGTGGCGCAAGTCACGCTGGTGAAGGGCGGCTAGGGACTGTTGCCCGCGCGCCTGCCATGCCATGATGCGCGGCATGGCTCAAAATTACATGCACACCATGTTCAGCGATGCCGCCCGCGCCCTGCAGGAGGCCGACGGTTCGCGCAGATCCTACGCGCGGATGGAGGAGGGCGCAGACGGCAGCCCGGACCTGATCGGCGAGGACGAGCGCAGCTTCATCGCGGCGCGCGATAGCTTCTACATCGCCAGCACCACCCTGGATGGCTGGCCCTATATCCAGCATCGCGGCGGCACGGGCGGTTTCCTTAAGCTGCTCGAAGGCAACCGCATCGGCTTTGCCGATTATCGCGGCAACCGCCAGCACCTCAGCGACGCCAATATCGCCCACGATCCGCGGGTCTCGCTATTCCTGATGGACTACCCGAACCGCCGCCGGCTCAAGCTGATCGGGCTGGCCAGCGTTGTGGCCCGCGCTGATGATCCGGTGCTGGTCGAAGGCTTGAAGCCGGAAGGCTACTCAGCCGTGGCCGAACGCGCCTATCTGATCGACATGGTGGGCTTCGACTGGAATTGCCCGCAGCACATTTCTCCGCGCTTCACCGAGGCCGAGGTCAAGGCCGGCGTTGCTCCGCTGCTGGCCGAAATCGAACATCTGCGCGCGGAAATCGCCCGCCTCAGCACCAGCACCCCCCCAACCGGAGAATGACCCTGGAACCGCGTCCACCCCTGCCGCCCTTCACCGCCGAAACCGCCGCGACCAAAGTCCGCGCCGCCGAAGACGCCTGGAACAGCCGCGATCCGGCCCGGGTCGCGCTGGCCTATACGCCGGACAGCACCTGGCGGAACCGCAGCGAGTTCCTCTCTGGCCGCGACGCAATCGAAGCCTTCCTCACCCGCAAATGGGCGAAGGAACAGGACTACCGGCTGGTCAAGGAACTCTGGGCGCATGACGGCAACCGCCCGTCCGCTTCGCCTATGAGTGGTGCGACGCGGCGGGCCAGTGGTGGCGCAGCTATGGCAACGAGAACTGGGAATTCGTACCCTCCGGCCACATGGCCCGGCGCATCGCCAGCATCAATGATCTGGCGATTGCCGAGGATGAGCGCCTGTTCCACTGGCCGCATGGGCCGCGTCCGGCCGGTCATCCCGGATTGTCGGAACTGGGGCTCTAGCCCCGCGCCGCGATCGCCGTCAGGCTCGAGGAATAGGGCGCCAGCAGCGCCTGCACGCGTCCCCACTCGGCATTGAGCCAGACATGTTGCGCCCCGGGATCGGGCGGGAGGATCACGGGCATGCGCTCCACCCCTTCGGCCCGAAGCGCCGCGTTGGCTTCGCAGGTGAGCAGAGCGAAGCTCGGCACCTCGCTGTCCTTCCACACCCCGGCCAGGGCAAACAGCGGCTGGTCCGCCGCGCCGACCCATAGCTGGCGGCGCTTGCCGGTGACGGGATTGATCCGGCCCCATTCCATCAGCGCGGTGGCGGGAACAATGCAGCGAAACTCGCTGTTGCGCAGATTGCCGACCCAGAACGGACTGTCCGGATTGCGCACGCTCAGCACCGTGCGTGCAGGATCGCCGGCGGAGGGCGGAGGCGGCACGCCCCATTGCCGGGGGATCAACCGGCGCGGTTGCCGCTCCCCGCGCGGGCCTGCCACGAACTCGCGCCCGGCGGTGATCACCGGCGCGAACCGCCCGGGCGAGATCTGCCCGCCCGCCCAGGGATCGTCGCCCGCCCGCGCACCGAAGGCAGCGGCGATGGCCGCCGCGTCGGCATCGAGTGCATAGAGCATGGTCACAGTTGCGTGGGTTCAGATCGCATTGAGAGGCAGCTTCAGGTAGCGCCTCCCGCCCGGACTGGCCGGGGGCAATGCACCGGCGCGGATATTGACCTGCAACGAGGGCAGGATCAACAGCGGCGCTTCCAGCTGGGCATCGCGCGCCTTGCGCATCGCGACGAAATCCTCGGCGGTAACGCCGGCGTGGATATGGACGTTGTCGGAATTCTGTTCGGCCACCGAGGTCTCCCAGCGGAAGGTGTTGCGCCCCTCGGGCAGGTAATCATGGCCGACGAACATGCGAGTCTCCGGCGGAAGCGCCAGGATTCGGCGGATCGAGGCATAAAGCGCTTCGGCGCTGCCCCCGGGGAAGTCGCTGCGCGCGGTGCCGTAGTCCGGCATGAACAGCGTATCGCCAACGAAGGCCGCATCGCCGATCAGGTAGGTGACGCAGGCCGGGGTGTGGCCCGGGGTGTGCAGCACGCGGATCTCGAGCTTGCCGAGCGGCAGGGCGTCGCCTTCGCTCACCAATCGTCCAAACTGGCTCCCGTCGGGTTCGACATCGTCCGCTTCGAACAGCGCGGCGAAGATTTCCTGTACCTTGGTAATGTCCGCCTGAATTGAGGAACCCGTCATGACTGCCACTTTGACCCAGCTTGCCCTGGCCGAGCTCGCCACGCGCCTCGCCACCGGCCAGGCCGTGCTGGTCGATATCCGCGAGCCGGACGAATTTGCCCGCTCGCACATCGTCGGCGCGCGCTCGCTGCCGCTTTCCTCATGGGAATCCGCGCACCTGACGCTCGACCCTGCGGCTGACGTGGTCTTCACTTGCCGCACCGGCATGCGCACCGCCGGAGCGTGTAACCGGCTCGCCGCGCGGGTCGAGGGCGAGGCTTGCGTACTCGACGGCGGCGTCGATGGCTGGGCGCGGGCCGGGCTGCCGCTCGAGCAAAATAGCAGCGCCCCGATGGAGCTCAATCGGCAGGTCCAGATCACCGCCGGGCTGATGATTCTCGCGGGCGTACTGCTCGGCGCCTTCGTTGCCGCGCCGTGGTATGGCCTCTCCGCTTTCGTCGGTGCGGGGCTGACCTTTGCCGGGGTGACCGGGACCTGCGCCATGGCCCGGCTGTTGATGCTGGCGCCTTGGAACAAGGCCCGCGCGGCCTGATCCGATGGGCCTCGAAACCCTCCTGCTGGCCGCGCTCGGCGGCGCGCTGATCGGGTTGCTGCTGACGCTGTTCGGCGGCGGCGGATCGGTGCTGGCGACGCCCTGGCTGGTCTATGTCGTCGGGCTGACCGACATCCATGCGGCGATCGGCACCTCGGCGGCGGCTGTCGCGGTCAACGCTGCGGCGGGGCTTGCCGGGCAGGCGCGGGCCGGGCGGGTCAAGTGGCCCTGCGCGACTGTCTTTGCCGTCGCCGGCCTCGCCGGGGCGCTGATCGGGGCAGGGCTTGCCAAACAGGTCGATGGCGCGGCGCTGCTGCGCTGGTTCGCCTTCGCGATGATCGCCATCGCCCTGTCGATGCTGATCCCTCGCATGGGCGAGGGCGATCCGGGCGTACACCTGACCGGGCCGATGGTGCTCAAACTCGCGCCCGTGGGCTTCGGCACCGGGCTGGCTGCGGGCTTCTTCGGGATCGGCGGCGGCTTCCTGATCGCACCCGGGTTGATGGCGGCCACCGGCATGACGCTCGCCAATGCCGGGGCCAGTTCGCTGGTCTCGGTCAGCCTGTTCGGTTCGGCGACGAGCCTGTCCTACGCGCTCTCGGGCCAGCTGATCTGGCCGCTGTTCGGCGCGCTGGTCGTGGGCGGACTTGGCGGGACGCTGATCGCACTACCGCTCGCCCGCCACCTTGCCAGCCGCGCAACGCTTGCCCGCATGCTTTTCGCCGCGATGGTCATCGCAGTGGCGATCTACATTCTCCTTTGCTGAGCTTGCCCGCCTCCGGGTGATCGCCTAGACAGGGATATCCCCGGGGAGCCATGCGGCTGAGAGGATGGGAGTCGCGTCCCACGACCCGTTGAACCTGAACCCGTTAGCACGGGCGGAGGGAAGGGTTGCCGGCACGCCAGCGCTCCC
>CANJSX010000081.1 GCA_947477055.1 Sphingomonadaceae bacterium
CCTGGGCAACGTGACGCCAGCCGACGCCTACTTCGGCAGGGACAAAGCCATCCTCGCCCAGCGCGCCCGCATCAAACGCATCACCATCGAACATCGGCGCTTGCAACACCGCAAGATCGCCGCCTAAGATCAACCCCCAGATGAGGCCGGCACTCCGCTAATCTACGCCGCCAACTGTCTCAAATATTCTGACGACGAACAACCGGCCTTTGCCGAGCTGATCGCCGACTGGACCGCGAGCGTCTGTAAGGTGAACGGACCGGCTGAGGAAGATCTGCGGCTGGCGGCGATCATGCTGGCCCTGGCCTCGCTCAAGGTCGAGCCCAACCTGCGCGCGGATCACGCGGTCGATTGGGCGCTGCGCAAGCGCTGGATCGGGATCAGCGCTGAGCAGCGCGCAATGATCGCCGCCTGCATGCTCGCGCATGGCGGCGGCGATGCATCCGCGAATATCGACCTTCTCCGACTGGCGGCACCCGAGCAACTGCAGCGTGCGGCGATCTGGGGTGGCGCGCTGCGGCTGTGCCGGCGCATGTCGGGCGGATCACCACCGCCGCTGCTGCAATCGTCGCTGTCGATCGACGATCAGGGGTTGGCGCTGCGGATCGATCCTGCGCAGGCCGGGCTGGTCAATGATATGGTCGAACGGGACTTGCGCGCGCTGGCCGAACGCATGGATCTGGCCACCGGATCGGCGATTGGGCGGATCGCGACGGACAGGCGCTGATCGGCCAGGTTCTGGTCGAGGCTGCAAACGAAGTCAGCCGGCTCGACGCCGTAGCCTGACCGCAAAACAGTTTTCTGGAGCGCTTCGGGTCGCACTGAGCGCTTCGGGGGAGGACATCCGCCCGGCCCTCACCCGGCGGGTGTCCTCCTTCGTACCGGTTTTGCTTTCGGCCTTGCGTTTCACTTGGCGTTCAGCCTGCTGCTGGTTATAGGCGCAGCATGCTCAGGAACTCCCCCTTCAAGCTCGCCATCCTTGCCGCTGCCGCCGGCGCCATGCTGTTGACCGCCGGCTGTGGCGGGCGTGGGGGCAAGAACCGCGATACCGCCTATGTCGCGCGCGATGTCGAGACGCTCTACGCCGCTGCCAAGAACCAGCTCGATCGCGGCAACACCCGCGCCTCCGCAGCGCTGTTCGACGAGGTGGAGCGCCAGCATCCCTATTCGCCCTGGGCCCGCCGCGCCCAGCTGATGAGCGCCTTTTCCTACTATGTTGCCCGGGATTACACCAAGGCGATCGAATCAGCCCAGCGCTTCCTCTCGATCCATCCGGGCAACAAGGACGCGCCTTACGCCTATTACCTCGTCGCGCTGTGCTATTACGAGCAGGTCAGCGACGTCACCCGCGACCAGAAGGTCACCCAGCAGGCGCTGACCGCGCTCAACGACGTGATCCGCCGCTATCCCAACACCCGCTACGCCTCCGATGCCCGGCTCAAGGTCGATCTCGTCAACGATCATCTCGCCGGCAAGGAGATGACCATCGGCCGCTTCTACCAGCGCTCGGGCAAGTGGCTGGCCGCGTCGGTGCGCTTCCGCAATGTGGTCGAAAAATTCCAGACCACCAGCCACACCCCGGAGGCGCTCTACCGCCTGGTCGAGAGCTATCTGAGCATGGGCATTCCCGAGGAAGCTCAGAAGAGCGCAGCGGTACTCGGTGCGAACTATCCGGGCAGCGAATGGTACACCAAGGCCTATGGCCTGATGAACAAGAACGCCCCGGGCACCAAGACCATCTGAGCTGAGTCTGTGTTTCTACCCCGCAGGTTGACATAGCGCCGTAACAGGCGCTTGTTGCGCCTCCTATGCTTTCGCAGAAGACCCGCTACACAATCCGCGCGCTCCAGCACCTCGCCGACAAGTGGCGGCAAGGGCCGGTCCGGCTCGATGCGGTGGCCGAAGCGCAGAACATCCCGCGCAAATTCCTCACCGTGATCCTCTCGGAAATGGTCCGCGAAGGGCTGGTCATCTCGCATCGCGGGCGCGACGGCGGCTATGAGCTGGGGCTGCCTCCGGTCGATATCCGCTATGGCGACATCATCCGGCTGACTCGAGGTAGCCTCGCGCTGGTTCCCTGCGCCGCGCGCAACGCGCATGAGCATTGCCACAACTGCCTGCCCGAGGCCGAATGCCGCCTGCGCGGACTGATGCTGACCCTGCGTGACGAGATGGCGGCAATGCTTGACCGGATGACCCTGGCCGACCCGATCGTGGTCGAGCCGCCCTTCCCTGAGACCGAACCGGCCGACTGAAGCGGCCGGGCGCAGCAAAGCCGCGCTTCATCGCAAGCAAGCGATTCTTCCATTGTCTATGAAAATGGTAGAGATATAACCACCGGCACAGGAGCCGAGCGATGCAACAGCAATTCAACAGCCCGTCCGCCATTCCCGTAACCTCTCGCGAGGATGCGCATGGCGCCGCGCTGAAGGCTGTTGCCAAAGCAGTTGAGCGCCTGCGGTTCGGCACGGTGCAGCTGACGCTGCACGAAGGCCGGATCGTCCAGCTCGACGTCACGGAGCGCCAGCGCTTCACCTGAACCATAACCATCAACAGGGAGGCAGACCGGACCGCCGGATGCAACCAATGACCTTCTCACAAGGATTTGGACATGTATTCGTATCTGCGTCCGGCGCTTCTCGCCGCCACGATTCTCGCCTCTCCTACTGCCTACGCTGCAACTGACGAGGCTGCCGCACCCGGGGCGGTCCAGCAGGAAACCTCAGTCGGCACCGGCGCGGCCGACGATGTCGACGAGATCCTCGTTACCGCGCGCCGCCGCCAGGAAACTTCGCAGGAAGTGCCGCTGGCAATCTCGGTGGTCGGCGGCGATCACATCGACAATACCGGCGCCTTCAACGTCGGACGGCTGCAGCAGCTCACCCCCACGCTGCAGTTCTACTCCTCCAACCCGCGCAACAGCTCGGTCAATATCCGCGGCCTCGGCGCGCCGTTCGGACTGACCAACGATGGGATCGAGCAGGGCGTCGGCATCTATGTCGATGATGTCTATTATTCGCGGGCCGCCTCCTCGACCTTCGACTTCCTCGATGTTGCCCGGATCGAAGTGCTGCGCGGGCCGCAGGGGACGATCTACGGCAAGAACACCACCGCCGGCGCTCTCAACATCACCTCGCGCCAGCCGACCTTCGATTTCGAGGGCCGCGCCGAGGTCTCGATCGGCAATCTCGCCTTCAAGCAGGCCAAGGCGGCGGTATCGGGGCCGCTGTCCGACCAGCTGGCCGCGCGCTTTGCCATTTCGGCGACCAGCCGCAAGGGCACGGTCTTCAACGTCAAGACCGGCAACTGGATCAACGAGCAGGACAACCTCGGCCTGCGCGCCCAGCTGCTGTGGCGCCCGTCCGACAGCGTCGATGTCACCCTGGCCGGCGATTACAGTGTGCAGGATCCCGAATGCTGCGGCCAGATCTATGTCGCCACCGGGGCCACCCAGCGCCCGCTCAACCGGCAATTTGCCGCCTTGGCCGCTGCGCAGAATTATGTCGTACCCAGCACCAACCCGTTCGACCGCGTGACCGACCTCGATGCCGATCTCAACGCTGGCAACAAGATCGGCGGGGCCAACCTGCGGGTGAAGTGGGATACCGGCCCGGGCACATTCACCTCGGTCACCGCCTGGCGCTTCTGGGACTGGAAGCCGGCCAATGACCGTGATTTTACCGGCCTGCCGATCACCACCAGCTCCAACAATCCCTCGCAGCAGCACCAGTACACGCAGGAATTCCGCTACGCGCAGTCGGGCCGGAATTTCGATTTCGCCGCGGGCCTGTTCGGCTTCTACCAGACCGTGCGAACCCAGGGCCTGCAGGTGCAGGGCCCGGCCGCGAGCAAGTGGCTGCTCAATCCCACCAGCTCGCTGTCAAACAACCCGGCGGTGCTCAATAACCTCGTCGCGCAGAATGATATCCGTCTCGACAACACCAGCCTGGCAGCCTTCGGGCAGGTCAGCTGGAAGCTGACTGACGCGCTGACGATCCAGCCGGGCGTGCGCGTCAATTATGACAAGAAGAAGGGACTCTACAGCTCGGTGGTGACCGGCACTGCTTCGGACGGCACCCGCCAGCTGGTGCTGTTCACCGGCGCCTATGCGACCGATCCGTGGATCGTCGCCCAGCGCGGGGTGCTGGCGCCGCAGCGGATCGAGCCGAGCTTCAGCGCCTGGAATTTCAGCTATGATTTGACGCTGAGCTACAAGCTGGCGCGCGACGTGATGGCCTATGCCACTTATGCCAAGACCTTCAAGTCGGGCGGGATCAACCTCAACGGCGTCCCTGCCGATGCCGCCGGCGTTCCGATCCTGGCGGCCGGCACGGTCAAGCCCGAGTCGCTCAATCACTACGAGTTCGGCCTCAAGACCCAGTTCTGGGACCGCAAGGCAACCTTCAATCTCTCGGCCTTCCGCACTGATATCCGCAATTATCAGGTCCTGGTCACCAACGGCCAGCTCGGCGTGCTGCGCGGTTATCTCGCCAATGCCGCAAAGGTGCGCACGCAGGGTATCGAGTGGGATCTCTCGGTCCGCCCGCGCCAGCGCTTCAACGCCTATGCCAACGGCAGCTACGACGATGCGACCTATCGCAGCTTCGCCGATGCGCCGTGCCCGCCAGAGCTTTCGGGCGGCGGCTCGAGCACGCGGGTAGCGGCAGCGGGCGTGCCCGGCAACAGTCCGGCCAACTGCGACATTTCGGGCAAGCGCCTGCCCGGCGTCTCGAAGTGGTCGTTCTCCTAAAGCGCGGAGGGCAACCTCCCGGCCAAGCTGTTCGGGCAGGAGGGCGAGGTCTGCCTCGGCTTCGACGGTAGCTCGCGCACCAACTTCTCCTCCAACCCGACGCCTTCGGCCTATACTCAGGTGGATGGTTACACGCTGACCAACTTCCGGCTGGGCTTCCGCACCGATGGCGGCTTCAACGTCTTCGGCTGGGTCCGCAACGCCTTCGACACCAGGTATTTCGAACAGCTGACCGTGCCTTCGGGCAACACCGGGCTGATTTCCGACAGTCCTGGCGATCCGCGCACCTGGGGCGGCACGATCAAGGTGGAGTTCTGAACAGCAGCGAGGCTGGAACCGGGTGACGCGGGAGTTGCGTTTCGCTAGAACACGCAGCGAACATGCTCACCCGGCTTTCCATCCGCAATATCGTTCTGATCGAGGCGCTTGAGCTGGAGTTTGGCAGCGGGCTCGGCGTGCTCACCGGAGAGACCGGGGCGGGCAAGTCGATCCTGCTCGATGCGCTGGGTCTGGTGCTGGGCGAACGCGCCGACAATGCGCTGGTCCGCGCGGGCGAGGATAGTGCCAGCGTTGTCGCCAGCTTTGAATTCGCCGTGCTGCCGGAAGCGCTGCGCGCCGTGCTGGCTGCGGCGGAAGTGGCAGTCGATCACGGCGAGCCGCTGATCATCCGCCGGCAACTCCGCACCGATGGAGGAAGCCGCGCCTTCATCAACGATCAGCCGGCAGGCGTCGCCCTGCTGCGCGAGCTTTCCGGCAGTCTGGTCGAACTTCACGGCCAGCATGACGATCGCGGCCTGGTCAATCCGCGCGGGCACCGGCTGCTGCTCGATCGCTTCGCCGGCGCCGACGCCGGGGTCGAACAGGCCTGGCGCCGCTGGCGCGAGGCCGAAACTGCGCTGGCCGAGGCGCGCGCCGCAGTCGATCAAGCCGCCGCCGAGCAGGATCTGCTGGTCGCGCACCTCGCTGAACTGACTGCGCTCGCCCCGCTCAAGGGCGAGGAAGCCGAACTCGCCGGCACCCGCTCCGATATGCAGAAGGGTGAGCGGCTCTCAGGCGATCTCGCCGATCTGCAAAAGCTCTGGGCCGGTTCGGATTCCGCGCTGGCCAATCTGCGGGTCGCCGCCCGCAAGCTTGACCGGATCGCCGCCGAGCATCTGCTGCTGGCCGAGGCACTGGCTGCCCTTGACCGTGCGGTGATCGAGGCAAGCGAGGCGGAGGACAAGCTCGCCCGCGCCGGTGAAGCGCTGATCCACGATCCGCAGGTGCTCGACACGGTCGAGACCCGGCTGTTCGAACTGCGCGCCGCCGCCCGCAAGCATGGCAGCACGGTCGACGAACTGCCCGACCGGATGCTGGTGATGCGCGCCACGCTCGACGCGATCGAAGGCGGGGAAACGGCACTGGCCGAACTCGAGCGCGCCGCGCGCGACGCCGGGCTCGATTACCGCGCCCGGGCCGAAGCGCTGTCCGCCGCCCGGTCCGAGGCCGCCGTCCGGCTGGATCGTGCGGTGGCGGGCGAACTCGCGCCGCTCAAGCTCGATGCCGCGCGCTTCCGCACCCAGGTGCTGCGCCTGCCGGAGGAGCGCTGGGGCGCGGCCGGGATCGACGCGGTCGAATTCCTCATTTCCACCAATCCCGGCGCGGACTTCGCCCCGCTCACCAAGATCGCCAGCGGCGGCGAGCTCTCGCGCTTCATCCTCGCGCTCAAGGTCGCGCTGGCCGAACAGGGCGGCGCGGCGACGGTGATCTTCGACGAGATCGACCGCGGCGTCGGCGGCGCGGTGGCCAGCGCGATCGGCGAACGGCTGGCAAGGCTCGCGCAGGGTGGGCAGTTGCTGGCCGTCACCCACAGCCCGCAAGTCGCGGCGCGTGGGGGCATGCACTACATGATTGCCAAGACCTCCGAAGGCACCGTCACTCGCACCTCGGTCGCGCTGCTCGATGCGGCTGGGCGGCAGGAGGAGATTGCGCGGATGCTCTCGGGTGCGGAAGTGACGCCCGAGGCGCGGGCGCAGGCCGACCGGCTGCTGGAGGGGGTGTGATGACCCTCCACCGCCGCGAATTCATCGGCGCGGCGGCGCTTGTTTTGCTCGCACAGGGATGCAGGACCACCATGGATGAAGGCGATGCCAATGCCGAGCTCTACGGCCTGATCGGGCAGATGATGGCGGCCCCGGGCAAGCGCGATGAGCTGATCCGCTATTTGGCTGAGGGCACCGCCGAGATGCCGGGCAACCTCGCCTATATGATCAACAAGGACGCCGGTGATCCCGATGCGGTTTGGATCGTCGAGGTGTGGAGGAACAAGGCCGCGCACGCCGCCAGCCTCGCGCTGCCGCAGGTGCAAGCGGCGATCGCCAAGGCGCGGCCGATCCTAGCGGGCTTCGGCACCCGCGCCGAGGTCATTCCGGTGGGCGGGAAGCATTGACCGCACCCGATCCCCTCGCGCGTCCGGTCTGGAACACGCTTACCGGACCAAAGGCCGCGCTGGCCATGGGCGGCGAGGCGGCAGTGCGGATCGATCCGCGTTATGGCCCCTTCGCCGCCGCGCGCGACAAGGGGGAGGAGGCGCTGGCGGCGCTGGGCGAACTGCTGAAAGGCGAGGGCGACGGTTTCGCCCTGCTGGAAACCGAGGAATGGCCCGCCCCGCCGGGAGCCCGCGTGGCCGGAACGCTCTTGCTGCAACAAATGGTCGCGCATGACCCTGCGCCGCTGGAAGAGCGTGACCGGCAGGCGGTGCTGCTGGGTGAAAGCGATGTCGAGGAGATGCGAAACCTCGTCGCCGCGACCGAGCCGGGGCCCTGGGCCGAGCTCTCGCACCGATTCGGTCCGTTCTACGGCATGCGGCAGGGCGGGCTGCTCAAGGCCATGGCCAGGGAGCGAATGCGCCCGGCGCCGGGCTATACCGAAGTCAGCGGGGTTTGCACCTGGCCGGCCTGGCAGGGGCAGGGCCTCGCCGCCAGCCTGATCCGCCGGGTCATGACCGATTTCACCGCCCGGGGCGACGTGCCCTTCCTCCACTGCCTCGCCGACAATGAAAAGGCCATTGCACTTTACCGCCGGCTGGGCTTTGCCCCGAGCAGGCAACTGGTGGTGACGATGATGGCGAAGGCTTGAGGATGAGCGCGAGTGACCGCATGAGCGAAGCAGAGGCCGCCAACGAGCTGATGCGGTTGGCGCGCGAGATCGCGAAGCACAACCGGCTTTATCATGCCGAGGACGCGCCGGAGATTTCCGACGCGGATTATGATGCGCTGGTGCGGCGCAATGCCGCGCTTGAGGCGGCTTTCCCGCAGCTGATCCGTGAGGACAGCCCGAGCCGGCTGGTCGGGCATGAGGTTGCCGCCTCGCCGCTTTCCAAGGTGCGGCATGAGGTGCGGATGATGAGCCTCGACAACGCCTTCTCGGACGAGGACGTGACCGATTTCGTCGCGCGCGTCCGGCGCTTTCTTGCGCTGCCCGAGGGCGCCGAAGTGGCGATGACGGCGGAGGACAAGATCGACGGCCTGTCCTGCTCGCTGCGCTACGAGCACGGCCGGCTGGTCCGCGCGGCGACACGGGGCGACGGGCAGGTGGGCGAGGACGTGACCGCCAATGTCGCGATGATTGCCGATATTCCGCAGCAGCTGGCGGGCGAGGTTCCCGAAGTCTTCGAGATCCGCGGCGAGGTCTATATGGCCAAGGCCGATTTCCTCGCGCTCAACGCCGCGCAGGAGGAGAAGGGTGACAAGCTCTTCGCCAATCCCCGCAACGCCGCCGCCGGATCGCTGCGCCAGAAGGATGCGAGCGTCACCGCCAGCCGCCCGTTGTGCTTCCTCGCGCACGGCTGGGGCGCGGCCAGTGCGGTGCCGGGAAAGACCCAAGAAGAGGTCATGCGCACGATGCGAAAATGGGGAGTTCCAGTCTCACATCTCTTCACACTTTGTGGCTCCGTGACGGAGATGCTATCTCATTACCGCCAGATTGAGCACGCTCGTGCGGACCTTCTTTATGACATCGATGGCGTTGTCTATAAGGTGAATCGCCTCGACTGGCAGGAGCGGCTCGGCTTTGTCGCCAAGGCTCCACGCTGGGGTATAGCGCACAAATTCCCAGCTGAACGCGCGCAGACAACGGTCGACGCAATCGACATACAAGTCGGCCGCACGGGTAAGTTGACGCCGGTCGGGCGGCTCAAGCCGGTGGCGGTGGGCGGTGTAGTGGTCTCGAACGTCAGCTTGCACAATCGCGACGAAATCTCGCGCCTTGGGTTGCG
>CANJSX010000082.1 GCA_947477055.1 Sphingomonadaceae bacterium
GCGGCGAAATCGTCGCGCGTGGGGGTTGCAGATGAAGCCATCTGGGTCAGGTTCCTGTAGCGATGTTTCCGGCCTGGCGGTTTTTCCGCCGGTCTTCCTCCGCCGTGGCACAAATGCCGTGGCGGGCCAAAAGGGCCGAACTGCCATGGGGGCCGGATGCCATCCATGGCGCCCGGGCGGCCTCACAGCCGATCGGACCGGCGGCCCTTATGCCCGGCGGGTGCGAAAAGCAAGGGAATTGGCGGGCAACAGGTCCTGACCCTACTCGCCAAACTCCGCTGCGGTGCGCTCATACATGCGGGCGTAGGGCTTCAGCCCCTGCCATACGATCAGCAAGGCCAGCGGACCCAGCACCACCGCCGCCAGCGACATCGAATATTTCAGCTGCTGCGGATCGCTGAACAGATAGTCGGTGAACAGCGCCACGATCAGCGGGCCGAGCGCAAAGGCGACCACGTTGGTGGAGAACAGCTTCACCGCGCTGACCTGCGCGCGCATCGGGTTGGGGGTGATGACCTGGGTAGCGGCCGTGGCAGGCCCGGACCCCATGCCAGAAATGATTATGTTGAGCGAGTAAAAGCCGAGCACTAGCCAGGGATTGGGCAGCAGCGGAAAGATCATCGAGATCGGCACTGAGAGCAGCATGCCGTAAAATACGATCTTCATGTTGGCGCCGGGCACGCCGCGGTGCGTCAGATATTCCGAGAGCTTGCCGCCGAGCACGAGGCCAATTGGTCCGACTACCAGGATCAGAGTACCCTGGATCAGGCCGATCTTGGTCAGGTTCCAGCCGAATTCGCGCACGAACAGGGTCGGCATCCAGGCGGTGGTCCCCAGGCCGAAGAGATATTTCATCGACAGCCCGCCGATCACGCCAAGATAGGTGCGCCAGTCACGGTACATGTAAAGCGCGACATCCTTGACCGGCACAGACTTGCGCTTGATGCCGGCCAGGGCTGCGGTGCCACGGCGGCGCGGCTCGCTTAGCGCCCCCACTACGACCAGCGCCCAGAGCATGCCGGGAAAGCCGACAATCACGAAGGCCCATTGCCAGTGCCGCATGGTGCCGATCAGCGGCAGCTCGATCACCGGGATATGCTCGACGAAGGCCAGTGCGCTGCCGCCGATGATCAGGGCGAGGCCAGTCCCGGCCTGCGCCCCGATTGCCAGCGTGCCGGTGGCCAGCGCCACCTTTTCGCGCGGGAAGATATCCGAGACCATCGACCAGGTCGCCGGGCCATAGCCGGATTCGCCCGCGCCGATGCCCATCCGCGCGAAGAACATCTGCCAGAAATTCTGCGCGAGCCCGCACAAGACCGTCATGGCGCTCCAGAAGGCGATGCATGCGGCCACCAGATTGCGGCGATTTGTCCGGTCGGCCAGCCGGGCGATCGGCAGGCCGGCCACGGCATAAGGCAGAGAAAAGGCCGCGCCGAGCAGCAAGGCAGCCTGGGTGTCGGTGATCTTGTAGTCCTGCTTGATCGGCTCGATCATCAGCGCAAGGATCTGGCGATCAAGCACGGTGAATGTCACCACGATGCCCAGCACGAATAGCGTCCAGTAGGCTTCGCGGATGGTGTGCAGGGCCGGCTGTGCAGCTTCGCGGGGCGTGTCGCCCGTCTCGCCGGACTGTCCGGCAACGCTTTCCACCTTATCGAGCATGGTAAGACTTCTCCCGACTTGCGATTATCTGCTTATGTATCAACCCAAGCTTGCCGGACGGCGCGGCGAGGCGCTGCCACGGCGCGGCCACTGGCCTTCGAACATCCATGCAGGGTATTCGGGAGCCAGCGCGCTGACGTCTTCGAGCAGGTAAAGGTCTTCTTCACCCAGTTCCACGTAGCACGCCGCAAGGTTCTCGGCAAGTTGGTCGGGCCGCTTGGCCCCGACGATCACCGAGGAAACGAAGCTGCGCTGCAGCAGCCAGGCCAGCGCGATCGCCGCCACGCCCACGCCCCGGCTTGCGGCCATCGGCTTCATCGTGTCGATGATGCGGAAGACCTTGTCCATGTCGAGCCGGTGGGCATTTCCGCCCTTGGTCACTCGACCCTCGCCGGAAAGGTTGTCGCCGTCGCGGGTATACTTGCCCGAAAGCAGCCCGCTCGCCAGCGGGCTCCAGACCATCAGCCCCACGCCCTCGCTCTGCATCATCGGCACAATCTCGCGCTCGAGATCGCGGGTGGCGAGGGTGTAGTAGGACTGGATGCTGGCCATGCGCTGCAGCCCGTGGGCCAGCGCGATGCCCTGCGCCTTGGCGACATGCCAGGCCGACCAGTTGGATACACCGACATAGCGCGCCCGGCCGGTGCGGACGATATCGTCCAGCGCGCGCAGGGTCTCGTCCAGCGGGGTGTGCGGATCCCAGCCGTGGACCTGGTAGAGATCGACATAGTCGGTCCCGAGGCGTTTGAGGCTGGCGTCCACCGCATCCATCAGGTGTTTGCGCGAATTGCCAGCGGTGTTCACGCTGGCGCCCATCCGGGCATAGCCCTTGGTCGCGACCACGATCTCGGCCCGGGCGATGCCGAGTGCCTTGAGCGCCCCGCCGGTCTGCTCTTCCGAGCGGCCCTCGGCATAGACATCCGCCGTGTCGAGGAAATTGATCCCGGCATCCACCGCCTGGCGCACCAGCGCGGTCGCCTCGTCCTGGCCGAGCCCGGCGACATGGGCAAAGCGCCCGCCGGTCTCGCCGAAGGTCATCGTGCCGAGGCACAGCTCGGACACGATCAGGCCGGTGCTGCCGAGATGGTTGTAGCGCATCAGTATTCTCCCGCGTCCCAAGCTATGGGCAGGGAGGTATCGCGGCAATTGCCCGGACGGAACTAAAACCTAGCGATACTGCGCACGGCAATCGCGATAGCGGCGGCTATGGCGGCGTCGGGGCCGAGCTCGGAGGTGTCGAGCAGCACGGCACCGGGCGCTGCAACCAGCGGCGCCTCGGCGCGGGTCCAGTCGCGCAAGTCGCGCGCTTCGAGGTCGGCGGCGATGGCGGCGAGGCTGACACCGCGGCCCTGCGCCTGCATTTCCCGAAAGCGCCGCGCGGCCCGGGCCGAAACCGAGGCGACCACGAACAGCTTTACCTCGGCCTCGGGCGCGATCACCGTGCCGATGTCCCGCCCGTCGAGCACTGCCCCGCCGGACTGGGTCGCAAAGGCCCGCTGGAACTCATACAGCGCCTGCCGCACCCCCGGATGGACCGAGACCCGGCTGGCCAGCCCCCCGGTCTCCTCGGAGCGCAGCTCGGGATCGGCGATCAACCGGTCCGGGAAATCGCAGGCGGCGAGGGCATCGGCGGGATCATCGGGATCACCCCCGTTCAGCGCGCACTGCCGCCCGACCGCGCGGTAGAGCAGTCCGGTGTCGAGATGTGGCAGCCCGAAATGCGCGGCGAGGGCCTTGGCTATGGTGCCTTTGCCTGAAGCAGTGGGTCCGTCGACGGCGATGATCATCCGGCCAGCCCGTCCAGCAACCCCTCGAACATCGGAAAGCTGGTCGCAATCGGGCGGGTGTCATCCACCTCCACCCCGTCCCAGCTCGCCAATCCCGCCACGGCCATGCTCATCGCGATGCGGTGGTCGAGGTGGGTCTTGGTCCGCGAATTGGCGCTGCCGCGCAGAGGCTCGCCGCCGCTGCCTTCGATAATCAGCCCATCCTCGGTTTCCGTCACGCGGGCACCGGCGCCGGTGAGGGCGGCGGCCATCACCGACAGGCGGTCGCTTTCCTTGACGCGCAGTTCCTCGAGCCCCGTCGTGACGGTGCGGCCCTCGGCCAGCGCGGCAGCGACGAACAGTATCGGGAATTCGTCGATCATGCTCGGGGCGACCGCCGGGTCTACCTCGATGCCCTTGAGCGCCGAGTGCTTGACCAGCAAATCCGCCACCGGTTCGCCGCCAACTTCGCGGGGGTTCACTTCCTCGATGCTGCCGCCCATCGCCCGCAGCACGCCGATCAGCCCGGCGCGGGTCGGGTTGAGGCCGACGTTCTCGATGGTCAGCTCGCTGCCCGGGATGACCAGCGCGGCGACGATGAAGAAGGCGGCGGAGGAGGGATCGCCGGGGACCTCGATCTCCTGCGGGCGCAATTCGGCCTCGCCGGTCAGGCGGATCACGCGCTCACCATTGACCTCTTCAACCTCCAGCGCCGCACCGAAGCCGCGTAGCATCCGCTCGGAATGGTCGCGGGTCGGGACCGGCTCGATCACCGTGGTGGTCCCGGCGGTGTTGAGAGCGGCGAGCAGCACCGCGCTCTTCACCTGCGCGCTGGCGACGGGCAGGCGGTATTCGATCGGTACCGAAGGCTCGGCCCCGCGCATCATCAGCGGCAGGCGGCCGCCGGGTGAGGAGGTGAACTCCGCCCCCATGCGCGAAAGCGGATCGATCACCCGGCCCATCGGGCGTTTGGAAAGGCTGGGATCCCCGGTGAAACACGCGGTAATCGGGTGGCTGGCGAGCAGGCCCATCAGCAGCCGGGTCGAGGTGCCCGAATTGCCCATGTCGAGCGCCTGCTGCGGCTGGAGTAGCGCGCCGACGCCGACGCCGTGCACCCGCCAGCTGCCTTCTCCAACGCGTTCCACGGTAGCACCCATAGCCCGCATCGCGGCAGCGGTGGAAAGCACATCCTCGCCTTCCAGCAGGCCGGAGATGCGCGTCTCGCCCACCGTTAGCGCGCCCAGCATGATCGAGCGGTGGCTGATCGACTTGTCGCCTGGCACGCGGATTCGGCCGCGCAGCGGCCCGGTGGCGGTGAAGCGGCGGGGTTTCATCGCGGAGGGATCGGCTGCGGACACGGGCGTCTTTCTCGGGGGCTGGGGCAAGCGCGCTTTGACAGCGCCTGCGCACTATGGCAAGGCGCGCGCCGCGCTGGAGCAGGCGTAGCTCCTCTCCAATACGTATGAAGTTTACAGCCCGTCGCCCCGGTGACGGGCCGCATTTGAGGACTAGATATGGTCAAGGCTGAATGGGGTGCCAAGCACGGCTGCCCGAAGTGCGGCACCCGGTTTTACGATCTGGGTAAGGACGATCCAATCAACTGCATCGAATGCGGCTATGCCTGGCATGCCGATCCGGTGCTGAAGTCGAAGCAGCCGATCCCTTATGAGGAACTCCAAAAGGAGAAGGTCGTCGAAGTGGCCGATACCGATCTGGCCGAAGAGGATCTCGACATCGATGAGGACAGCGATTCGCCCGATAACGATGTCGATCTCGGCGGCGACGACGATCTGGGTGTTGCCGGTGTCGATGGCGACGGGGACGCCGACGAGAGCTGATAAGGCTTCCTCCCCGCTCCGGGGAGGTGGCAGCGCAAAGCGCCGACGGAGGGGGCTATCGGCTTGGCGCGCCCGTGAGAGGCGGCGCTCGGATCACACCCCCTCCACCGCCGTACCGGCAGTCCCCCTCCCCGGGATCGGGGAGGAATTTATCCCCTTGCCAAGCCGCAGAGCCGCAACTAGAGGGGCGGCCTCTTGCGGTGACGCAAGGGTGGATGGCCTCCCGGGGCTGCCCGGTTAGATACACTTTGAATGGTACGGGGCCTTAGCTCAGCTGGGAGAGCGCCTGCATGGCATGCAGGAGGTCAGCGGTTCGATCCCGCTAGGCTCCACCATTCAGCGACGAATTTGAGTACCTGAGTTACACGCTGGCTGACGAGGTTTCGTCCGCCGGCGTTTTTCGCGTCTTGGAGTAATTGGCGAATGTTCGATACACTGTCAGACCGTCTCGGCGGCGTGTTCGACAAGCTGCGCGGCCGCGGCGCCCTGCGTGAGCAGGACGTGCGCGATGCCATGCGCGAGGTGCGCATCGCCCTGCTCGAAGCCGATGTCGCGCTGCCGGTCGCCCGCCGCTTCATTGACGATATCACCGAAAAGGCCGTCGGCCAGAACGTGCTGCGCTCGGTTACGCCGGGCCAGCAAGTGGTCAAGATCGTCAACGATGCGCTGGTCGAGATGCTCGGCGGTGACGATATTGTCGGGCTCGATCTGGCCGCAACCCCGCCGGTGGTGATCATGATGATCGGCCTGCAGGGCTCGGGCAAGACCACCACCACTGCCAAGCTCGCCAAGCTGCTGCGCGAGAAGCAGGGCAAGAAGGTGCTGATGGCGTCGCTCGACGTCAACCGCCCGGCCGCGCAGGAGCAGCTGGCAGTGCTGGGCGAGCAGGTCGGCGTCGCCACCCTGCCGATCATCGCCGGGCAAGCCCCGGTCGATATTGCCACCCGCGCGCTGCAATCGGCGAAGCTGCAGGCGATCGACGTGCTGCTGCTCGATACCGCCGGCCGGCTCCATGTCGACCAGCAGC
This sequence comes from Sphingomonadaceae bacterium, assembly GCA_947477055.1. Classification (GTDB taxonomy): domain Bacteria; phylum Pseudomonadota; class Alphaproteobacteria; order Sphingomonadales; family Sphingomonadaceae; genus Novosphingobium. The sequence goes on from CANJSX010000082.1 coordinate 6,294, forward strand.
TGATGGACGAGATGAAGGCGGTCGCCGCGATTTCCTCACCGAAGGAAACGCTGCTGGTCGTTGATGCGCTGACTGGTCAGGACGCGGTCAACGTTGCCCAGAACTTTGCCGGGCAGGTCGATCTCACCGGCGTGATCCTTACCCGGATGGACGGCGATGCCCGCGGCGGTGCGGCGCTCTCCATGCGTGCGGTCACCGGCAAGCCGATCAAGTTTGCCGGCACTGGCGAAAAGCTCGATGCGATCGAGCCGTTCCATCCCAGCCGGGTGGCGGGCCGGATCCTCGGCATGGGCGATATCGTCTCGATCGTCGAGAAAGCCGCCGCCTCGATCGACGAGGAAGACGCCGAGCGCATGGCCGCGCGGATGGCCAAGGGTCAGTTCGACATGAACGACCTGCGCGGTCAGTTGCGCCAGATGCAGTCTATGGGTGGTCTCGGTGCGCTGGCGGGCATGATCCCGGGCATGAAGAAGGCCAAGGCGGCGATGCAGTCGTCCGGCATGGATGACCGGGTGCTGCTGCGGATGGATGCGATCATCGGTTCGATGACCCCCAAGGAACGCGCCCGGCCCGATCTGCTCAACGCCAAGCGCAAGATTCGCGTCGCCAAGGGTTCCGGCACGCAGGTGCAGGACATCAACAAGCTCATCAAGATGCACCAGGAAATGGAGCGCGCGATGAAGCAGATCAAGAAGATGGGCGGGCTCAAGGGCCTCGGCGCCCTGTTCGGCAAGGGCGGCATGGGCGCCGCTATGCCAGGCCTCGGTGGTGGCGGCATGCCGCCTTCGCTGCCGGGCCTGGGCGGTGGTGGCGGCGCCCCCGATCTCAGTCAGTTTCTCAAGAAGTAGTTTTCAAGAATTGTCAGAAAGGTAGTTCAAATGTCTGTTTCCCTTCGTCTTTCCCGTGGTGGCTCGAAGAAGCGCCCCTATTACAAGGTCGTCGTTTCCAACAGCCGCGCCCCGCGTGACGGCAAGTATCTCGAGCAGGTCGGCACCTATAATCCGCTGCTCGCCAAGGATGACACCGACCGCGTCCGCCTGGTCGAAGACCGCATCAAGTACTGGCTCGGCGTTGGCGCCCAGCCGACCGACCGCGTCGCCCGCCTGCTCGACAAGGCCGGCATCAAGGAACGCGCCGCGACCAACAATCCGCAGCAGGCCGAACCGGGCAAGAAGGCCAAGGAACGCGCTGAAGACAAGGTCAAGAAGGCCTCCGAAGCTGCCGAGGCCGCTGCCATCGCCGCTGCCGCTCCGGTGGTCGAAGAAGTGGTTGAGGAAGTAGTTGAAGAAGCTGCTCCCGCCGCCCAGGAAGTTGCCGCCGAGGAAGCTCCTGCCGCCGAAGCCGCCGCTGAAGAAGCTCCCGCCGCTGAGGAAGCCGCTCCTGCCGCCGAAGCCCCGGCCGAAGAGGCTGTTGCCGAGGAAGCCCCGGTTGCCGAAGCCGCCGCTGAAGAGGCGCCCGCCGCTGAGGAAGCCGCTCCTGAAGCTGCTGCCGAAGCTCAGGTCGAGGAAGCTACCGCCGAGGAAGCTCCCGCTGCCAAGGCCAGCGAAGAGCAGGCCGAGGGTTGACCTTGCATCCGGATCGCCCCGTCACGCTCGCCGCCATCATCGGTGCGCATGGTTTGACGGGCGAGGTCCGGCTCAAGCTGTTTGGTGAAGGCGTGGAATCGCTCAAGCGGTTCCTCGCCTTCAACGCTTCTGGCAACGCCTCCGCCCTGACGCTGCAGAAGCTAAAGGACGACGGCAAGGGCGGGGCCATCGCCCGCTTCGCCGAGGTGACCGACCGCAACGCTGCCGAAGCCCTGCGCGGCACCGCGCTCACCGTCCCGCGCTCGTCCCTCCCGCCGCTGGCCGAGGGCGAATATTACCATGCCGACGTGATCGGCCTGCCGGCAGTCTCCCCCACCGGCGAGGCGCTCGGCACCTGCATCGCAGTCGACAACTTCGGCGCGGGCGACGTGCTCGAGATCGAGCGCCCCCCCGAAGACGGCAAACCCGGCAAGCGCTTCATGGTGCCGATGCGGGCGGAAGCGGTGCCCGAATGGAACGCCGAGCGCCTCGTGATTGCCGAGGGGTGGGCCGAGGACTAGGCTGGCCCAAGATTAGGCTGGCCCAAAATTCTGCTGGGACGACAAACTCCGAAATGGACGCGATGGCGATTGACGAGGTTCGGCTGTGTATATACATAATTCGTATATACGGAGATCGGCCATGGCAAAACCAGATGCAAATGCCGTGCGCGATGCGCGGCAAACCTTCGACCTGATGGGGGCGCAGCCCGCCACGGCGCTGTCCACGCAATCGCACCGCGCCAAGGTGTTCAAATCGGGCAATTCGCTGGCGCTGCGCTTGCCCAAGGCGCTGGGATTGGAGGCAGGCATGGAGCTGGAACTGCAGGTCATGCCGGATGGCAGCTATATGCTCAGCCGTGCTGAACCGCCCCGTCTGAGGATCGATGTGAGCGGATTCTGGGGCAAGGCACCAGGCATCAAGCTCGCCCCGCGTGAAGACTTCGAGGAACGACCCAGCACGATTGCAGCCCGTGAGGCAGCGCGGAAGGCAGCGGAATCCCGGTGATCCGCTTCCTGATCGACGC
>CANJSX010000083.1 GCA_947477055.1 Sphingomonadaceae bacterium
CAAGGACAACAAGGTTGAACGGCGCGACATCAAGACCGGGCTGATCACCGACAAGGGGATCGCGATCGTTGCCGGCCTGTCCGGCGCGGAGCGCGTGGTGACGCGCGCCGGCGGCTTCCTCAACCCCGGCGAGACGGTCAAGCCCGTCTCGGTCAAGTAACGGGTTGGCGGACCTGATCCGATGAACTTCCGCAACATCTCGGCCTGGTCGATCCGCAACCCGGTTGTGCCGATCGTGATCTTCATCGGGCTGGTGCTGGCTGGCATCCTCAGCTTCCGGTCGATGGAAGTGCAGGACGATCCGGACATCGAGTTTCCGATGGTGTTCATTATCGTCGCCCAGCCGGGCGCCGCGCCGACCGAGATCGAGACGCAGATCACGCAGAAGATCGAATCCGCGGTGCGGACGATCAGCGGGGTCGATTCGATCAGCTCGACCGCGTCCGAGGGCAAAAACCAGACGATGGTGATGTTCCAGATCGGCGAGGACATCAACGAGGCGGTTAACGAGGTCAAGAACGTAGTCGACCAGGCGCGCGGCGAGCTGCCCGACGGCATTCTCGAGCCGCAGGTGTTCAAGGCCCAGACCTCGTCCGACCCGATCGCCTATTTTGCGGTCGAGGCCGATGACATGACGCTGGAACAGCTGTCGTGGTTTGTCGACGATACCGTCAGCAAGCGGTTGCTGGCAGTCCCGGGCCTCGCCGGCGTCGATCGCAGCGGTGGCGTCGACCGGGAGATCCGGGTGACGCTGGATCCGGCGCGGATGCAGTCGCTCGGCGTCACCGCATCGCAGGTCAACATCGCGCTGCGCCAGCTCAACGTGAACGCAGCCGGAGGCAAGGCCGAGCTGGCCGGAGCGCGGCAATCGGTCCGCGTGCTGGGCAATACGCACACCGCCTATGAACTGTCGCAGCTCGACGTGTCGCTCGGGGCCGGGCGGTCGGTCAAACTGACCGACTTCGCGGCCGTCACCGACAGCTACAGCGAAATCACCACCTCGGCCAAGATCGGCAAAAAGCCGGTGGTGACCTTCGGGATTTCCCGCGCCCGCGGCGCGTCGGACGTCAGCGTCTACGATACGGCCGAGGCCGAGGTCATGAAGCTCGAGAAGGAACATCCCGGGGTTCACTTCATCAAGCTGTTCTCGTCGGTTGATTACACCAAGAAGCAGTATGAAAGCTCGATCTCGTCCATGGTCGAGGGCGCGATCCTGGCGGTCATCGTGGTGTTCTTCTTCCTGCGCGACTGGCGGGCGACGGTCATTTCCGCGATTGCCATCCCGCTTTCGGCGATCCCGAGCTTCTGGATCATGCATGAATGGTTCGGCTTCACGCTGAACACGCTATCGCTGCTGGCATTGGGCCTGGTCGCGGGTGTGCTGGTCGATGATGCCATCGTCGAGATCGAAAACATCGTGCGCCACATGCGCATGGGCAAAAGCGCCTACCAGGCCTCGATTGACGCCGCCGACGAGATCGGCCTGGCGGTGGTCGCGACCACCTTCTCGATTGTCGCGGTGTTCCTGCCGGTGGGGATGATGCCCGGCATTTCGGGCCAGTTCTTCAAGAACTTCGGGATCACGGTGGTGATCGCGGTGCTGCTCAGTCTGGCCGTCGCGCGCACAATCACGCCGATGATCGCGGCCTATTTCCTCAAGGCGCATGGCGTGGCCGAGCATGCCAGCGGGCCGTGGATGGACCGCTACCTCAAGGTGTTGCACTGGACGCTCGATAGCAGCGGGGCCGAGCGCTACAAGGCGCGGCTCCGGGCCGAAGGACGCCGCGTCGGACTGCGCGCGCGCTTCGCGGCACGGCTGCGCGACCACCGGCTGCGGATGGTCGGCACCGGCCTTGGAGCCTTCGCGCTGACTATCGGGATGTTCTTCGTCGTACCGATGCAGTTCTTCCCGGACGTGAATTCGGACTCGGCCACGATCTCGATCGAGATGGTCCCCGGCACGACGCTGGAGCAGACCGAAGCGATTGCCGACACTGTGTCCGCGCTGCTGCTCAAGCAGCCCGAAGTGATCACGGCCCTGGCCCGTGTCCGCGAGGGCAACGCCCGCATCTACGTCACGCTGAAGACCGAGCGCGAACGGACCAGCCAGGAGTTTGCCCGCGAACTCACCCCGGCGCTGCAGCGCATCCCCGATGCGCGGATTACCTTCCAGGATCAGAACCAGCGCGGCGGCGGTGGTGGCGGTACGGGCCGGCCGATTTCGATCATGCTGTCCGGGTCGGATTCCGATCTGCTCTACGATACGGCGACCAAGCTGGTGGAGCAGATGAAGGGGCTCAAGGAAGTCGTTGCTCCGCGCGTCGCGGCGGACATGCGGCGGCCCGAAGTGCTGATCAGGCCGCGGCTGGATCTTGCCGCCAGCCTGGGGGTGACCACCTCCTCGCTCAGCCAGACAATCCGCATCGCCACGATCGGCGACATCGACCAGAACGCCGCCAAGTTCTCGCTCAACGACCGCCAGGTGCCGATCCGGGTGCGCCTCTCGGAGGATTCGCGCCGCAGCCTGGCGACCTTGCAGAACCTGCCGGTCGCCACCTCCAACGGCGGTTCGGTCCCGCTGGCGACGGTCGCGGAGATTTCCTTCGGGACCGGCCCGGTCAGCATCCAGCGCTACAACCAGAATCGCCGCGTCTTCATCGGCGCCGACCTGCCCCCGGGCGTGGTCAAAGGCACAGCGATGGCGGCGATCAACAAGCTGCCGGTGATGCAGGACCTGCCATCCGGCGTTTCGAACGAGGCATTCGGCCAGGACAGATGGCAGCAGGAAATGATCACCAGCTTCATCAGGGCAGTGGTGGCAGGGGTGTTGCTGGTCTTCTCGGTGCTGGTGCTGCTCTATCATCGCTTCGTATCGCCGCTGGTGAACATGAGCTCGCTGTTCCTCGCCCCGCTGGGCGGATTGATCGCACTGTTCATCGCCGGACAGCCGATCTCGATGCCGGTGTTCATCGGCATCCTCATGCTGCTGGGCATCGTCGCCAAGAATTCGATCCTGCTGATCGATTTCGCGATCGAGGAAATGGCGCATGGCGCCAGCAAGTTCGACGCGATCATCGAGGCCGGGCACAAGCGCGCGCAGCCGATCGTCATGACGACCGTCGCGATGATCGCAGGCATGATCCCGACAGCGGTGTCGATCACTGGCGATGCGGCCTGGCGTGCGCCGATGGGCACCACGGTGATCGGCGGGTTGATGCTATCGACGGTGTTGACGTTGCTGATCGTCCCGGCCTGTTTCAGCCTCGCCGATGGCGTCGAGAAACGCCTCGGTCCCGCGCTGCGCCGCCGCGTGCTCTCGTTTGAGCCGGAGCATGCGCTCGATGCGCATGGCGGTGCCGGCCAGGTTCCGCACCCAGCCGAGTGACCGCGCCCGACCGCGCCCGGCGCATGCGCCTCGCCGCCACCTTGCTGTTGGTGGCCATGGCCGCACTGTTCCTCCTCGCCCGCACCATGGCCGGAGTGCATCCCGCCTGGGGCTATGCCGTGGCGTTCAGCGAAGCGGCGATGGTCGGCGGGCTGGCTGACTGGTTCGCGGTGACGGCATTGTTCCGCCGCCCGCTGGGCCTGCCGATCCCGCACACTGCGATCATCCCGGAGAACAAGGATCGTATCGCCGATACGATGGCGGGCTTCCTGCGCGACAACTTCCTCACCCCGCAAGTGGTGGCGCGGCGGCTCAACGGGCTGAACATCGCCGAAGCCATGGGGCGGTTCCTCGCGGATCCGGCCAAGCGCGGCGAGACCCGGTTGCGCTCGGGCGCGGCAAGTTTGCTCGGCGACATGCTGCAATCGCTCGACGACGAGCAACTCGGCGGGATGATGAAGCAGGGGCTGCGGAGCCAGCTGGAAAAGCTCGATGCCGCCCCGCTGCTCGGGCAATTGCTCGACGCGGCGATCGCCGACCGCCGCCATCTGCCGCTGATCGAGAGCCTGCTGCGCTGGGCCGGTTTCGCGCTCGAAGACAATGAAGAGCTGCTGCGGGCGATGATCCGCGACAAAGCCAATGCCGTGGTGCGCTGGACCGGGCTCGACGAGAAGCTCGCCAATGCCGTGCTTGACGGGCTTTACCGGGTGCTGGCCGAATGCATCGTCGATCCCGATCATCCGCTGCGGTCGAAGCTCAACGAAGGGCTGGCCGGGCTGGCCCATGACTTGCTCCACGATCCGGCGATGCGGGACAAGGTCTCACGGATGAAGGCGGAAGTGCTGGCCAACCCGGCGATGTCGCGCTGGCTCGATGGAATGTGGCAGCGCACTCGCGGTGCCCTGCTCAAGGCAACCCGCGATCCCGAAAGCGCGCTGTCCGGCCAGTTCGGCCGCAGCCTCAACGAGCTGGGCGAAGCGCTGCAGCGCGATGCCAGGCTGCAGGCGCTGGTCAACCGCTTCGTGCGGCGCACGCTGGTCGGCGTCACCACGCGCTATGGCGGCGAGATCGTGCGGCTGGTGTCCGAAACAGTGAAGCGCTGGGATGCTGTCACCGTCACCGAGCGGATCGAGGGCGCGGTCGGGCGCGACCTGCAATTCATCCGCATCAACGGCACACTGGTTGGCGGTCTGGTCGGGATTGTCCTGCATCTGCTGAACGGCCTGCTGTGAGCGGGCCCGTCCTCACCCCCGTGCTTACGACCGCGCGGTTCGAACTGTGGCAGCCTGCGCCGGGAGATCTCGCCGACCTGTTCGAACTGACCCACGCCGAGGAGACCCGCCGCTACCTCGGCGGATTCACCCCCAGCATGCCGGACAGCTTCGCCAGATTGCTGCGCAACGCCGGCAGCTGGTCGCTCTATGGCTACGGCACCTTCATGGTGCGGGTGAAGGAGGAGGCGCGGCTTATCGCGGCCTGCGGGGTTTTTCAAAGCCACCGCGGGTTCGGCGCCGAGGTCGGCCTTGATGATGTCCCGGAAGCCGGCTGGATCATCCACCGCGATTTCTGGGGGCAGGGGGTTGCCATCGAAGTCATGGCCGCCGCGCTTGAGTGGTTCGATACGGTCCATGGCAAGCGGCGCATCGCGGCGATGATCGAGGAGGGGCACGAGGCATCGATGGCGGTGGCACGCCAGCTGCGCTTCGTCGCCTATGGCAGCCACCCGTCGGACGAAGGCCCGATGATGCAACTGCTGCAGCGCTTGCCGTAGAATTTATCTGTTTCGCCCGGATCGTCGGAACCGTCTCTATAATACCGGCATGGCATCCGCTGCGCACCCTGTCCCTGACACGCGTCGAACCCGGTCGCACGGCGGCTCGGGTCTGGCCGAGCCACCGTGCGCCCTCCACCCCATCGCCGAACCGCTCAGCAGCGATACGCTTGCGGCGGCGAACCGGCTGTACCGCGCGACGCTCGATCTGCTGACCGCCAGCGATGACCCGGCCACGGACTGCCATCTCCTCACCGGCCCCTTGAGCCAGGTTGTCGCCCTCCAGCGCACGCGGATCGGCCAGGCCGATTGCGCCGAACTGGCGCAGGCGCTGGCCGCCAGCGATCATGCCGCGGCGCTCAATGCCTGCAGTCGGCTGATCGAGCTTGAGCGGCAGCGGCAGGACGATCTAGGTACTCCCCCCTAGGCCCATCTCACCCGCGCTTTCACGCCGCCGCCTTAACCATCGGACCTGCCGGCCCAGAGCCGGTTGCCGAGGGGACGGCCATGTCAACGATTACCGATGCGCTTGAAGCCGAAGTTGCCGCGATCCGCGCGATCCGGCGCAAATGCGAAGGCGGGTCGTCGCGCGGACGGGCCAGCGCCGAGGTCGACCGGCACTTCGCCCGCACCATCCATCTGATCGCGCCGCGCATTCGCCATTTCACCCGGGTCTACGGACTGCTCGCACATGCCGAGGATGCCGCTCAGGCCTGCGCCATCGGGTTGTGGCGGGCGATAGAAAGCTACGATCCGGCCAAGGCGCGCTTCACCACCTTCGTCAACTGGCAGCTGCGCGGGGAGTTGCAGAGCCTGCGCTACCGCCTGTTCCGCGATGTGCCGGCTGAGCAGCGGCCGGTCTCGCTTGAAGCCTTGGGCGAATCCGGGCCGGTGGCTGTAACCGGGATCGAGGATGCGGAGGCGCTTCAGCGGACCGAAGCCCTTGCCGCCGAAACGCTCGCTCGCCGCGCCTGCGGCACGCTGCTCGACGAGCATTTCACCCGCATGCGCCGCATGGCCATCCGCCAGACCGAGCGCCGAGCTGTCCCGCGTGGCCGGGCCGGCATCAGGCCAGGCACAATCGCTCCCGCCGAGCTCGACCGGATCGACCAGCGCCTGCGGATCGAACGCGATATCCTCACCGCGTCTTTGCTCGATGAGGAAGAGCTGCCGTCGGATAGCGGGTTAACTGCCGAACAACGCCGCCAGATCGCCCGGCGTAATTTGAGTGCAATGGCGGAGATGGTGCGGGGCAGCCCCAGCTTCGGTTCCCAATTTGCGCAAACGCGGCACTGATTTTCTGATTGTTCGGAAATCTAGCGTGGTAGGGTGAAGCGCACTGTATTCACATAAAAGGAAGCTACTGCCTTCCCGTCCTTGTCCAGCGCTGGGGTAAAGTGCGCGCGTAGCTTGATCAAGCGGCAAGCAAGAGTCTCGAGCCCCGGCGGATAGTTGGCGGCAATTACAACGCAATTTCCAACCCCGCCTACGGCATCTACATCAAGGCGAAAATGTACAATGGCCATCTGTCCCTTTGAAATTGCGCCGCTCGGATAGTCGGACGAAGTGACCCACTTTCCGATATTGCCTACCGGCTCTGCGCGATGCGACAAAGTACGATATTGTATGGGATCGTAGCCCCAATGCGTCATCAGCTCATCCATGCAGTTACGCAATGTCCGCATGGTTCCCGCCATCGTAGCAGTGTGTAGTCTATAGACTGCCTTGCCGCTTGATATATCCAATGCTTCGACGGCGGCCTCTTGAGCAGGGGTCACCGGCGCAACGTCATTCTGCGGCGATGCGGATCGAAAATTATCAACACGCCAGTTTCCGGAAATCCGCGTCGGGATTCCGTTTACATCGCCATTTGTCGTCACAACTTTGATCAGGCCATCGTGGGGCGCGAAGGCCATCTTCATGTCGGAGAATGGATCTTCGGTTTTGAAGATTTCGCCGAAAAGTGAGATTTCAAAATTCGGTTGGGATGGGAGCTGACGCAACTGAATGCTGATCTGATCCTTGCCTTCGCCAAACGCCCCAAGAATTTTACATCCGTCTTCGTCAAACCGCGCCACCCATCGACCGCTCCGCTCAAGAACTGTGGGTGCAGCCGGCGCGGCGGAGGCCTGTGTCGCTAACAATGCTGAAATGAGCGTTGCCTTGATCAGCATAAGGATTGAGCCCATGAATGCAGTTGTCTCAGACAATGCCGTTCCATCTCGTCCATCGCAACAAAAAGCCCCGGCGAAGCGGGGCTTTCCTGTCCGGATCGGAGCGAGTTGTCAGAGCTTGCCGGTCAATTCCGGCACGGCGCTGAACAGGTCCGCGACCAGGCCGATGTCGGCGACTTGGAAGATCGGCGCGTCCTCGTCCTTGTTGATGGCGACGATGGTCTTGGAGTCCTTCATGCCCGCCAGGTGCTGGATCGCGCCGGAGATGCCGATCGCGATGTAGACTTCGGGGGCGACGATCTTGCCGGTCTGGCCGACCTGGAAATCGTTGGGCACATAGCCCGCATCGACTGCCGCGCGGCTCGCGCCGACCGCCGCGCCGAGCTTGTCGGCGAGCGGGAAGATGGTTGCCTTGAAGGTCTCCGCATCCTTGAGCGCGCGGCCTCCCGAGACGATGATCCGGGCCGAGGTCAGCTCGGGCCGCTCGTTCTTGGCGATCTCGGCGCCGGCAAAGCTGGAGAGGCCGGAATCGCCTGCACCGGAGACGGCTTCGACTGCGGCCGAGCCACCAGTCGGTTCTGCCTTGGCGAAGGCGGTGCCGCGCACGGTGATCACCAGCTTGGCATCGCTCGTTTCAACCGTGGCGATGGCGTTGCCAGCATAGGTGGGCCGGGTGAAGGTCTTGGGGCCTTCGACCGAGAGGATGTCCGAGACCTGCATCACATCGAGCAGCGCAGCGACGCGCGGGGCGATGTTCTTGCCGTTCGAGGTGGCGGGGGCGACGAAGGCGTCATGATGCCCCATCAGCTCGACCACCAGCGGCGCAACGTTTTCCGGCAGCGCATTGGCAAAGGCGGCGCTGTCGGCGAGGTGGACCTTGGCCACCCCGGCGATCTTCGCGGCCTGATCGGCAACCGCGGCACAGGCCACCCCGGCGACCAGCAGGTGGACTTCACCCAGTTCGGACGCGGCAGTCACGGCGGAGAGGGTCGCATCCTTGAGCGATGCATTGTCGTGTTCGACCCAGACGAGAACCTTGGTCATAAGGCGACTCCCACTTCCTTGAGCTTGGCAACCAGCGCATCGACATCGGCGACCTTGATGCCGGCCAAGCGCACCGGCGGTTCGGTTACCTTGAGTGTCTTGAGGCGCGGTGCGGTGTCGACGCCGTAATCGGCAGGCGTCTTGTTCGCGAGCGGCTTGGTCTTGGCCTTCATGATGTTGGGCAGCGAGGCATAGCGCGGCTCGTTGAGGCGCAGGTCGGTAGTGACCACCGCCGGCATCTTGAGGCTGACCGTCTCGAGCCCGCCATCGACCTCGCGGGTGACGTTCACGCTGTCCCCGGCGACTTCGACCTTGCTGGCGAAGGTGCCCTGCGGACGGCCCATCAGCCCGGCGAGCATCTGGCCGGTCTGGTTTGAATCGTCGTCGATCGCCTGCTTGCCGAGGATCACCAGGCCGGGGGCCTCCTCATCGGCAATCGCCTTGAGGATCTTGGCGACGGCGAGCGGCTCGACCTCGTCATCGGTCATCACCAGGATCGCG